>JBNLVK010000243.1:0-33943 GCA_050618055.1 Myxococcota bacterium | reverse complement strand
TCGCCCTGGTGCTCTTCACAGACGCCGCCGACGCCGACCTGGGTGTGCTGCGGGGCAGCCTGCGCATTCCGCGCCGGCTGCTGCTGGCGGGGCTGCCGCTCACGATCCTGCTGGGCTTCGCGGCGGCGGCGCTGCTGCTGCCGGGCCTGAGCGTGCTCGAGGCCCTGGTCCTGGCGACGATGCTCGCCCCCACCGACGCCGCACTGGGCGCCGCGGTCGTGACCAACCCAGCCGTGCCCGCCCGCATCCGCGAGGCCCTGAACGTCGAGAGCGGTCTCAACGACGGCATCTGCGTGCCCTTCCTGTTCACCTTCCTGGCCGTCGCCGTCGGACTGGGCGACGGGGAGACGACCGCTTCGGTGGCGATCCGGCTGCTCGTCGAGGAGATCGGCATCGGCCTGGCCGCGGGCCTGGGCTGCACCCTGCTGGGCGGCTGGATCCTGCGGACCTGCGCCCGGCGCGACTGGGTCTCCGACGCCTGGGTCCCGCTCACCGTCGTGTCGCTGGCGCTGCTGTGCTTCGCCTCGGCGCAGGTGGCGGGAGGCAGCGGCTTCATCGCCTGCTTCGTCGGGGGAATGGCCTTCGGCGCACTCGTTCCGCGGCACAAGGAGCGGCTGCTGGCCGGCGCCGAGGGGAGCGGCAAGGCACTCGCCCTGGTCACCTGGGTGTCGTTCGGCGCGGCGGCCGTGGTCCCCCAGCTGTCCTCGATCGACGTTCCCATCCTGGTGTACGCACTGCTCAGCCTGACGGTCGTCCGCATGCTCCCGGTGTTCCTGTCGCTCGCCGGGCTCGGGCTGCCCCTGCGCGAAAGCCTCTTCATCGGCTGGTTCGGACCGCGGGGACTGGCGAGCATCGTCTTCGCGGTGGTCGTGGCGGGCGAGGACCTGCCCGGGAGCGCCACCCTGTCGGCCGTGGTGGTGTGCACCGTCGTGCTCAGCATCCTGCTCCACGGCGCGAGCGCCGAGCCGCTGGCGGCGCGCTACGGGCGCGAAGCCTGACCGGATCTGGCATCCTTCGCGCCATGAGCAGGACCCTCGCGTTCCTGAAGAAGGAACTGCTGGAGATGATCCCTCCCACGGTCTTCTTCCTCGTGGTCTTCCACGTCGTGGTGCTGGGGCGCTCGCTGCTGGGGGGAGGCACCGCGATCTCGATGACGACGGCGGCGGCGGCGACCGTCGGCGCGCTCGTGGTCGGCAAGTCGATCCTGATCGCCGACGCGCTGCCCCTGTTCCGCCTGTTCCGCGAGCGCCGCCTGATCTACAACATCCTGTGGCGGGTGTTCCTCTACCTGTGCGTCGTGCTCGTCTTCCAGGTGCTGGAGGAGCTCGTGCCGCGGGCGATCGAGAGCGGGCTTCCCTCCCTCGACCAGCTGGCGGCGGAGATCGACTGGGCGCGCTTCTGGGGCACCCACCTGGTGCTGGCCCTCTTCCTGGTGTTCTACACCGTGGTCACGGCGCTGATCGAGATCATCGGCGAGCGGCGCTGCCTCGAGATCCTGTTCGGCTGGGAGCCGGCCGGCCGCTGACCGCCGGCCGGCCGGTTGGTACGATCGCGCCATGGCGGAAGCCCTCGTGTTCATCAGCGGCGCCTCCAGCGGCATCGGCGCCGCGCTGGCCCGCAACCTGCCCTTCGCCAGCGGCCGCTTGTTCGACGTCAGCCGGCGCGGCGGCGACGTCGGCGAGCACTTCGCCGCCGACCTGGCCGACCCGACCGACTGGCCCCGGGTCGCGGCGCTGTTCGACCGCGAGATGAAGGGCTTCGAGGGCGAGCGCGTCGTCTTCGTGCACGCGGCCGGCACGCTCCAGCCCATGGGCTTCGCCGGCGAGGTCGACCCGGAGGGCTACGCGCGCCAGGTGCTGCTGAACGCCGCCTCCTTCCAGGTGCTGGGCGACGCCTTCCTGCGCGCCGCGCGCGAGACGCGGGCGCCCTGCACGCTGCTCAACATCGGATCCGGCGCGGCGCACAGCGTCTACGAGGGCTGGAGCGCCTACTGCGCCGGCAAGGCCGCCGCGGACCACTGGGTGCGCACGGTGGGCGCCGAGCAGAAGCGCCACGGCGGACGCTGCCGCGTGCTCTCCATCGCGCCCGGCGTCGTCGCCACCGCCATGCAGGAGCAGATCCGCGAGATGTCGCCCGAGGAGTTCCCCGAGGTCGAGCGCTTCCGCGATCTGTACCGGGAGGGCGCGCTGCGCGACCCGGACGAGGTGGCCCGCGAGCTCTGGGAGCTGCTCGACGTCGACCTCGAGAACGGCGCAGTGCTCGACCTGAGGGACGCATGAACGGCTGGAAGCTCTGCGGCCTGCTCAGCGCACTGCTGCTCCTGGCGTTCGGAACGATCGTCGCCACCCAGGGCACCGACGCCGACGGCATCGCCGCGCTGACCCGCATCACCGCCCGCATCGCCTTCCTGATGTTCCTGCCCGTCTACGTCGCGTCGCCGGCCCACCGCATCTGGCGCAGCGACGCGACGCGCTGGCTGGTGCGCAACCGCCGCTACCTGGGCGTCGCCTTCTTCGTCGCCTTCGCGCTGCATCTCGACGCCATCTGGATGACGAGCCTGCTCCACGGCGACGCCTTCCGGATCGAAGTGGTGACGCTGGTCGGCGGGGGCCTCGCCTACGTCTTCGCCTTCGCCATGGCGCTCACCTCCTCCGACCGCATGGTGCGCAGGCTCGGTCCGCGGCGCTGGAAGACGCTGCACCGGGTGGGCGTCCACTACATCGCCGCCATCTGGTTCTTCCAGTACCTGGGGCTCTCCTTCCAGTCGCTCGCGTTCCTGCCGCTCCTGCTGCTCTCGGTGGCGGGCTTCGCGGTGCGCATCGCCGGACGCCGGCAGCGTCGGACGAGCGGGGCGCCGGCCACCGCCTAGCGGGCGTGCGGGGCGCTGGAAGCGGCATCGCGATGCGCTAGCCTGCGGGCCCGTCGCTACGGCCCGAGGATCATGGACCCTACACGATCTGGTGTATCAGAAGAAGAGTGGCGTGAAGCCATCGAGCACTGCCACGAGCTGGTGGTGGCGCGCACGATCCGCGAGACCCACGACGCGATGTCCATCGTGCTGGAGATCCCGGAGGCCCTGCGCGACGAGTTCCGCTACCGCGCCGGCCAGTTCCTCTCCTTCAAGGTCCCCTACCAGGGCCGCGTGCTGACGCGCAGCTACTCGCTGGCCAGCTCGCCGGACACCGACGGCGAGCCCAAGGTGACGGTGAAACGCGTCGACGACGGACGCATCTCGAACTGGATGAACGACGAGGTCCGGCAGGGAACGCGCCTCCAGGTGGTGCCTCCGGCCGGCCTGTTCGTGCTGAAGCCGGAGCGCGGACGCGACCTGCTGCTGTTCGCCGGCGGCAGCGGCATCACGCCCTGCATCTCGATCATCAAGACGGCGCTGGCCACGACCGAGCGCCGCGCCACGCTCGTGTACGCCAACCGGGACGCCCGCTCCATCATCTTCGAACGGGAGCTGCTCGACCTGGCCGCCGCCCACCCGGGCCGCCTCGACGTGGTCCACTCCCTCGACGACCGCGACGGCTTCCTCACCGCCGAAGGGGCGGCCGCCCACGCGCGCAGCGACCTCGGGCGCGACTTCTTCCTGTGCGGGCCGACCGAGTTCATGGACACGGTCGAGGCCGCGCTCCACGACCTGGGCGTCGCGCGCGACGCCATCCACATCGAGCGCTTCCTGTCGCCGCCGGACCACGACGAGGCGGCCGAGGACGCGGCCGAGGCGGCCACCACCGCCGCCGCGCACGCCGGCACGATCACCATCGTGCTCGACGGCAAGGCCCACCAGGTGCCCTACGAGCCCGGCGAGCGCGTGCTCGCCGCCGCGCGGCGGGCCGGACTCGAACCGCCCTTCTCCTGCGAAGAGGGCTACTGCTCCTGCTGCATGGCGAAGCTCACGGCCGGCGAGGTGAAGATGATCACCAACGACTGCCTGACGCCGGACCTGCTGGAGGAGGGCTGGGTGCTGACCTGCCAGTCCCAGTGCGTGGGCGGCGGCGTGAAGGTCGAGTACCCGGACTGAGCCGGGCGCCCTAGAAGCTCCACTCGAGATCGACGAAGAGCCGGTCGTTGCGGCTCCAGTCGTTGGCCGGGGACGGGCTCTTGCCCGCCACGTAGATCAGCGCGCCTCCGGTGACCGACAGCGCGTCGCGCAGGTCCCAGGTGGCCTCGAGCCGGTGGACCATGCCGTTCTGCCCGCGCTCGCCGAAGACCACGCCCAGGGCGGTCAGGTGCAGGCGCGCGTTCATCAGGTCGGCGGTGACGCGCAGCGCGGTCTCGAGCGAGTCCTCCTCGGCGTAGTCGGGAAAGCGCTTGGCGGCCAGCTCGTAGTCCATCAGGTGCCGGTTCACCACCTCGAGGGCGACGACCACGTCGTCGAAGCCGTAGTACTCGATGCCGCCCATGGCGTCGAAGCGCTCCGAGTCCTCGGCCGCGGCGAAGTGCACCGCGTCGATCCAGGCCAGCTCCGTCTTCAGCAGCCAGTTGCCGAGCGTCAGGTTGCCGCCGGCGCCCACCAGCGTGCGGCGGTCGTGGCGGAACTCGAGGGGCGGCGGCGGCACCAGCGGCTGGGAGATGAAGTCGAGGCGCGGCAGGTTGGTCCAGTAGCGCAGCGCGTGGAACGAGACGTCCCAGCCGCGGAACACGCCCATCAGCGCGCCGCCGAACTCGGGATCGTCGCCCCAGTGCCGGGGCGCGTCGGTGCGCGGCAGCGGCGTGGGCGACGCCACGAAGTCGCTGCCGTAGGCCGGCAGCAGCTCGGTGCGCACCTCGGGGATCACCAGTCCGGTGAGCGTCCAGTCGCCGAAGAAGGTGTCCAGGCGCACCATGCCCACCGGCCGGCGCAGGTTCTCGATGTCGACGAGCCCGGGGTCGCGGTTGTCCAGGGGGTTGATCACGTCGATCACGCGCAGCGTGTCCGAGCGACCCCAGTTCAGCACCTGGCGCCCGACCTTCAGGTCGACGTGGTCGTGGAGCCGGCCGCGCACCCAGGCCTCCTGGAGCTCCAGCTCGCGCTCGTAGCGCTCCCGCGCGCGGCTGTCGTAGGAGGTGCGGTCGCGCAACGCGAAGATCGCGTCGTAGAAGCCGAAGCCGCTGAGCTTCGCCTCCCAGTCCTCGAACAGCTCGGCCTCGAGCTCCAGGTCGAGCTTGGCGCGCAGCCGGTTGGGACCGTTGTACGACTTGTCGTGGGGGCGCGCCTCGGTGCGGTGCGCCCACAGCCCGTAGGCCGCGCCCAGGCTGAGGGCGCCGTTCACCTCGAGCCACCCGGGCAGCAGGGGCGGCTCGTCGGGCTCCAGCTCGGTGGACGGCGCCTGCTCGATGTCGTCGAAGCCGCCGAGGATCTCGTCCAGATCCTCCTGGGCCCGCGCCGGCGGAGCCGCCCACAGCAGGGCCGCGACCAGCGCGACCGCCGTCGTGCGGGTCATCGGACCTACAGGCCCTTCTCGAGGCGGCGCACGCTGAAGAGGTCCTCGTCCAGGTCCTGGTCGAACTTCACGTTGCGCGTGTGCAGGACCGTGCGGTGGAGGGTCTTCTTGCCCTTCTTCGTGGCCATGTGCATCTCGGTGGCAACCCAGATGCCGTCGATCCGTTCCAGCTTCGCCGCGTCCATGTACTTGAGCCGGCCGCCCTTCTCGAGCCAGCTGATGGCGCGCACCATGACGAAGTTGTCCTTGCGCACGAAGACGATCATCTTCGTGTAGCCGGTCTCGTCGATCTCGTCCTGGGTGTTGGGAATGCCCTGGATCTGCCAGCAGGGCTCGCCGCGCACCAGCACCTCCTCCTCCATCATGGTCCAGTCGTAGCGGTCGACCTCGCGGTCGGTCAGGTCGGCGTAGCTGAAGTCGCTGCCCATGAAGCTGCCGCTCTTGTCGCTGGACGCGATGCGCTTGGTCTTGTGCAGCGCCGGCAGGTAGAGCCACTGGTCGTCGTCCTTCTCCGAGTCGTAGTCGTAGGTGAGGAAGCCCGTGTCCTCGACGTCCGCCGGCGACAGGAAGAACATGATCGTGTGCTCGTCCTCGCCCACGTCGCGACCCCAGCTGCGCATGATGCGCACGCGCCGGTTCTCGTTCTTGTCGATCAGGATCATCTCCATGTCGCGCACCGAGCGGTCGCCGTCGTCGCGGTCGTCGACCGCCTGCATGACCTCCTTCGCCGTCATGGCGAAGGCCGGCGCCGCCGGCGAGAGGGACAGGGCCAGGAGCAGCAGGGTCGCGAGCTTCATCGGGTCTCCTCCGCGAGGGCGGGCCGGGGCCGGCGCGCCTCGACGAGCAGGGTCATGAGGGCCGGGGCCATGATGATGTCGGCCAGGAACGCGAGCACGATGGCCGAGCCGGTGGCGATGCCGAAGAACACCATGGGCTCCATGGTCGCGAACGTGTAGATCGCGAAGCCGGTGGTCAAGACCAGGGAGGTGATCAGCAGGGCCTGGCCCGTGGTGGCCAGGGTCTCGGCGACCGCGCGGCGCGGATCGCCGTACTTGTCCAGGTAGTGCCGGAAGTTGTGCATGAAGTGGATGGTGTCGTCCACCGCCAGCCCGATGGCAATGCTGCCGACGAGCATGGTGAAGGTGTCCAGCGGCCGGCCCAGCCAACCCATGGCCCCGAGCACCACGGCGATCGGCGCCAGGTTCGGGATCATGGCGGCCAGCCCGAGCCGCAGGTCGCCGATCAGGACCACCATCAGCAGGCCGATCACGGCGAAGGCGATCAGGTAGCTGCGCGCCATGCTGACCACCACCGCGAAGAGGGTCTCCCCCATGATCGGCATCAGGCCGGTGAAGGTCACCTCGGCGTCGTCGCCCAGCTCGCGGCGGAAGTCGAGCGCCACCTGCTCCAGGTACGGGGCGTACTCGTAGGCGTCGACCATGGGCGCGCGCATCGAGAAGCGTCCCACCTGGAAGCGGCTGTCGACGACGTCGGTCAGGTCGTCGGTGCCCGTGTTCTCGAACAGGAACAGCTCCTGGGCCACCAGGCGCGCGTCGTCGGGCACCACGTAGAAGTCCGGACGGTTCTCGTTCAGGGCCTGGTGGATCTCCTTCAGCGTGTCGGCCAGCGACAGCGACTTGCCGCTGATCACCGGGCCGAGCTGGAAGTCGTCGAGGTGCGCGCGCAGGCGGTCGAGGCTCCGCAGCAGCTCCGGATCGTGCATGCCGTTCTCGACGCCGGTGTCCACCAGCGCCTCCAGGTTCAGGCTGCCGCCCATGTGCCGGTCGGTCAGCTCGGTCGCCACGCGGAAGGGGTAGTCCTCGGGGAACCAGTCGAGCGGCGCGTGGCCGAAGCGGATCATCGAGATGCCCAGGAGCGAGGTGACGATGAGCGCCGCCGAGATCGTCAGGATCGCGCCCCGGTGGTCCAGGGCGAACTCGCCGCAGCGCACCAGCCAGCGCTGGCTCGCGCTGAGCCCGACGGCCCCCGCCGCCCCGGGCGCCGGCGGCCGGATCGGCAGCAGCGCGATCAGCGCCGGCAGCAGCGTGAGCGTCAACACCAGGGCCAGCAGCACCCCCAGCGGCGTGACCACGCCCAGCGTCCCCACCGGAGCCAGCTCCGCCGACGCGAACGAGGCCAGCGCGCCCGCCGTGGTCAGGCTGGTCATCACGATGGCGAGCCCGGAGTGGCCGCCGGCGTGGACCACCGCGTCGCGCTCGTCGCGTCCCGCCCGCTGTCCCTGGTAGAAGATCGCCATCAGGTGGACGGCGCCGCCCACGCCCATGGCCAGCAGGAACGACGGCAGGATCTGGGTGGGCAGTCCCATGGTGTGACCGAGGATCGGGATCAGGCCGATCGTGCCGACCAGGGTGAGCAGCACCACGAGCAGCGGAAGCAGCACGCCCGAGACCCGCCGGAACAACACCCCCAGGAACACGGCGATGGCGACGATCGACAGCAGCGTGAAGGTCGCCATGTCCTTGCGCATGGTGGTGTTCATGGCGTGGGTCAGGCTGGCGGCGCCGGTGGCGTGGATGCGGAAGTCCGGCCGGTCGTGCTCCGCCACGATCGCGTCGAGAGCCAGCGTCACGGCCATGTTCTCCTCGTCGCCCAGCGGGGTTCCCACCTCCGCGGCGCCGGCTCCCTCCGGGTCGCCCGGGCCGTCGTCGAAGCCGGCCAGGATCGCCTCCTCGCTCAGGTCGTCCATGAAGGCGGTCGGCTCGACCACCACGACCGTCATGCGCCGATCGCGGGAGATCAGCAGGTTCTGGTAGAAGCGGTTGGCCAGCGCGCGCTCGCGGATCGCCTCGCGCTCGGCGTCGGTCTCGGGCCACTCCTCGAACAGCTCCCCCACCACCAGCGTGTCGCCCTCGCCGCGGGTCTCGCGCGCGTTGATCAGGCTGGTCACCTCCTCCAGGTGGGGGACGCGCGCCTCCAGGTCCTCGTGCAGGGCGCGCAGCCGCTCGAGGAAGGTGGCGTCGAAGAGGTCGGGCGCCTCGATCGTGAGCAGCGCCGTGTCGTCGCGGCCGAAGCGGGCGCGGAAGTCCTCGTAGCTTACGCGCAGCGGATCGTCCTCATGCAGGAACGACTCGATGCGCGTCTCCAGCCGGACCTCCGGGATCTGGGAAGCCAGCGCGCCGACGCCGACCGCCGTCGCCAGCACCACCAGCCAGGCGTGGTCGTAGGTCAGCGCCACCCAGCGCTCGATCCCGCTGCGCACCGTCTCGCGCCAGGCCATCACTCCACCTCCGGGGGTCGTGCCAGGACGCCGTGGAGCAGCAGCTCGGCGCTGCTCGCGGCGAAGCGTTCCGCCAGCTCCCGATCGATGCCGTCCAGGTCGAACAGGCGCGTGATCAGGGGCTCGGCCAGGTAGAAGAAGGTGTTCAGGCCGATGAGCTGCGGCGCGAAGAACACCGGATCCAGCTCGCGCAGCTGGCCCGACGCGTGCCCCGCCGTCAGGAGATCCCGCATGGACTCCAGGTTGGGACGCGCGAAGGTCTCGACGAATTCGTCGATGGTCCCGTCCTCGGCGAACATCACCTGCTCGAACAGCAGGCGCGGCGCGTAGGGATGCTCGACGAAGATGCGGGCCATGGCACGCATGACGTTGGCGATGCGCTCCGAGGGATCGCCCGGCCGGACGGCCTCGGCCCGGAGGTCGTCGCGGATGCGGGCGGCCACGCCGAGGACCACCTCGCGGAGCAGTGCCCGCTTGCTGCCGAAGTAGTAGGTGACCAGCGCCGGCTGCACGCCGGCCCGCTTCGCCACCGCCCGCAGCGTGACCCGCGGCAGGCCCCGCTCGGCCAGCAGGGCACGGGTGGCCGCCAGGATCGTCTCCCGCGTCTCGCCGCTCTGGGCACCACTGGGGCGCCCCGGACGGCGTCGGGCGCGGGGGCTGGATCCGCTTCGGGAGCCGGGCACGGAATTAATTGTACATACAAATAATACTTGTGCAAGGGGCCCGTCCCGGCCCGTGCGAAGCCTCAGAGCCCGGAGCGGGTGCGCGTGTCGTGGGCGGTCTCGGCGTCCAGGTGGGCGGTGCAGTTCACCAGGCTCACCCGGAAGGGCGGCCGGGGGTCGATCACCGTGAGCGAGGTGTTGCCGTAGCCGGCGGGCGCAGCGAGCGGTCCCAGGTCGAGGCGGCGGGTCACCAGCGAGTGGCAGACCAGGCCGTGGGTCACCACCACCAGATCGCCCGCATCGAGCCCGGCGGCCAGCTCCACCAGGTGCTCCCAGACCGCGTCGGCGCGGGCGTGCAGGTCCTCCCAGCTCTCGCCGGCCGGCGGCACGTAGCCCGGCTGGAAGGGGTCGAAGTCGAGCTCGGCGTAGGGCGTGCCGCGCAGGTCGCCGAAGTTGCGCTCCTGGAGGCGGGCATCCAGCGAGAGCGGCGCGCCGGTGGCGGCCGCGATCGCCTCGCCGGTCATGCGGGCCCGCGCCAGGTCGCTGGCCAGCACCCGGGCGACGCGCTCGCCGGCCAGCCGCGCGCCCAGCCGGGCCGCCTGTGCCAGGCCGCGGTCCGAGAGCGGGGTCTCGGGCACCTGGATCACCCGATCCCGGTTGCCCGCGGTCTCGCCGTGCCGCACCAGCAGGATCGACATTCAGCGGGTCCGGGAGCGCGGCGGCATCTTCCCAGTGTACAACGGTCGGGTGAAGATCCCGCGCGCGCCCCACGCCTGGAACCTGTCGCCGAAGCAGGCCGTCGCCGTGCAGCGGCGCATGGCAGAGCGCGTCAGCCGCCGCCGGCGGCGCGCGACGGTGCGGGTGGTGGCCGGCGTCGACTGCGCCTTCTCGCGCGACGGTGCGCTCTGCCTGTCCGCCGCCGTGTGCTGGGACGTGGCGGAGAAGCGCGTCGTCGAGGAGCAGGTCGTCGTCCGCCCGCTCACCTTTCCCTACGTCCCCGGACTGCTCTCGTTCCGCGAAGCACCGGCCGAGCTGGCGGCGCTGCGCGCCCTGCGCACCACCCCCGACGCGCTGATGGTCGACGGCCACGGCCTGGCGCACCCGCGGCGCTTCGGCATCGCCTGCCACGTGGGCGTCGTCGCCGACCTGCCCACCGTCGGCGTCGCCAAGAGCCGGCTGGTGGGCGTGCACCGCGAGCCGGGGCTCGCGCGCGGCGCGCGCACCGCGCTGCGCGACGGACCCGAGCGCATCGGCACCGTGCTGCGCACCCGGCAGGGCGTCGCGCCGGTGTTCGTCTCCATCGGCCACGCCGTCGACCTGCCGACCGCGGAGCGCTGGGTGCTCGCCTGCGGCGGCGGCTTCCGCCTGCCCGAACCGACCCGCCAGGCGGACCGGGCGGTGGCGCGGGCGAAGAAGGAGCTGGCGCGTTAGTCCAGCAACTCCTTCAACAGCTTCACGCTCTCGCGCTCCTCCGGCGCGATCACCCCGTCGGCGGCGATCACGCCGTCGATCGCCGCCAGGAACACGCGCTTGTGCTCGCGCGGAATCGCGGTCGGGTCGACCGACTCGGCGGGCGGCGGCGACGCCAGCCAGACCTTCACCTGCTCCTCCTCGTCGGCGTCGAAGCCCAGCCGCGACACCAGACGCTCGACGAACGCCCGCTCCTCCGGGTGCAGCGAGAGATCCGCCCAGGCGAAGGCACAGACGAACTTCATCAGCTGGAGCCGCTGGTCCCTGTCGAGTCCGTGGAGCACGCGCGCATTCTCCGGGATCGCCGCGGGCGCCGCCACCCTCCATCGGGAGATCGGCCTCCGGAACGGGTAGGCTGGTCGGGTGAGTCGGCACTTCGGGGAGATCCGGCAGAACGGCTACGTCGTGCACGACGTCGAGGCCGCCATGCGCCACTGGACCGAGGTGCTGGGCGTGGGCCCCTTCTTCTACTTCGAGCGCGCCCCGATCGAGGACTTCCGCTACCGGGGCGAGCCGTCGGACCTCCAGGTGTCGATCGCGCTGGCGAACTCGGGGCCGCTCCAGATCGAGCTGATCCAGCAGCGCAACGACGCCCCGTCGATGTACCGCGACTTCCTGGCCCGCAGCGGCGAGGGCCTCCAGCACGTGGCGTACTGGACCGAGGGCTTCGACGCCGACCTGGCGCGTCTGGCGGCCCAGGGCTACCGGGTGGGCCAGTCGGGCTGCATCGGCGAGGACGGCCGCTTCGTCTACCTGGAGACCGAGCAGCACCCGGGCACGGTGGTCGAGCTGTCCGAGATCAGCGGACCCAAGGGGCGCTTCTTCCGCCACATCGCAGAAGCCGCCGCGTCCTGGGACGGCAGCGACCCGATCCGGCGCTGAAGCCGCCTCAGGCGGTGGCGGCCACCATGCGCGGCAGCAGCTCGCTGATCGAGCCGCGCACCACGGCGTGGGCCAGGTCGTCGAGCTCGGTGGGCTCGGCGTTCAGGATGACGACGCGGGCGCCGCGCTGCGCCGCGATCGGGACGACGCCCGCCGCCGGATACACCGCCAGCGTCGAGCCCACCGCCAGCAGCAGGTCGCACTCCTCGGCGGCCTGCTGCGAGCGAGCCAGGTCGTCGGGCACCAGGTTCTGGCCGAAGGAGATGGTCGCCGACTTGAGGATGCCGCCGCAGCTGCGGCAGGCCGGATCCTCCTCGCCGGCCCGGACCCGCGCCAGCGCCCGCTCCATGGGCGCGCGCTCGTCGCACTCCATGCACATCACCTCGTGCAGCGTGCCGTGGATCTCGATCACGCGTTCCGGCGAGGTGCCCGCCTTCTGGTGCAGGCCGTCCACGTTCTGGGTGACCAGGGCGAGCAGCTTGCCGCGCCGCTCGAGCTCGACCAGGGCCGCGTGTCCGGCGTTGGGCTGGCGCTCGTGGGCCGCCATCTCGACCCGGGTGCGCCAGGCGTTCCGGCGCACCTCCGGATCGGCCATGTAGTGCTGGAGGGTCGCCATCTTCTCGGCGGCCGGGTTCTTGGTCCAGACTCCCTGGGGTCCGCGGAAGTCGGGAATGCCCGAGTCGGTGGAGATGCCGGCGCCGGTCAGCACCAGCACGCGCTCCGCCTCGTCGATCCAGCCGCGGATGATCCCGATCGCGTCCTCGACGTCGCTCATGCCACCATCATCGCCCGTGGCCCGTCGGATCTCCAGCGCGGCCTCCCCCTTCGCGGGCAGGCGCGATAGGTTCGAGCCGGTCCATGTCCACCCGGAGCCTCGCCTACTGGATCGCCCTGCTGGGCGGTGCCGAGCTCGCCGTGCGGGGGCACCTGGTCGACGATCCGCTGCGCTTCCACGCCGGTGCCTGGCTGCTCGCTGCGGTGCTGCTGGGAACCGCCTGGCGCAAGGGACTGCGCACCGCGCTGGGCAGCAGCCTGGCCGCGCTGGCGGCGGTTCCGGTCGGGCTGTCGCTGCTGGCCTGGGCCGGCGTTCCGCCCCGCGAGCACAACGCGCTGGCCGGGTTCTGGGAGGCGCACCCGGTCGAGCGTCGCACGCTGTCCACCCCGGTGCGGCGCGGACCGGTGCGGATCTTCGACCACGAGATCCCGGTCGACGCGCGCGGGCTGCGCACCGACGCGGGCCAGCCCGGCGTGCTCGGCGACGAGGTCTTCTCGATCGTCGCGCTGGGCGGCTCGACCACCTTCGGCGCGACGCGTACGCCCGAGGAGCTTCCCTGGCCGGCGCTGCTCCAGGAGCGCATCGACACGCTCTCGTGCCGGCGCCGGGTGGTGGTCACCAACGGCGGGCGGCTGGGGCGCGCCCTCGGCGGATCGGCCAAGGATTTCTCGATGGACTTCCGCCGCCACGCGCCCGACCTGGTGGTGTTCTACCCGGCGCCGCAGGACGTGGCCGGCCTGATGGGCGAGATCGACGCGGACGTGACGCCCGACCTCGCCGTGCCGCCGCGGGCGTCGGCCTTCGTGCGGCGCATCGAGGACGAGCTGCGCAGCGTCGCCGTGGCGCGCCGCTTTCGCGACGAGGTGGCGTCGGAGCCCGGGGCCCTCGACCTGGAGGCCATCTCGCTGACCCCCACCTACCGCCGCTTCCTGCTCGAGCTGCGCCGCGCCGGCGTCGACGTGGCGCTGGCGTCGGCGAGCCTGGCGGTGAACGAGCGCTCCTCCGAGCGGAGCATCCGCCGCCACGAGGCCATCGATCCGCGCACGCGCCGCATGCTGCTGGCGAACCGGCTCCACGGCCGCTTCATCCGCGCGCTCGGCGCCCGCTACCGCGCGCTGGTGATCGACACCCACCCGGGGCTCGACGGCCGCGACGAGGCGTCGTTCATCGACCTCTTCCACCTGAACCAGGCCGGTCGCGAGCGCCTGGCGGAGAACGTCTTCCAGGGCCTGCTCCACCTGCTGGAACGCCCCGAGCCCGGCTGCACGATTCCCCCTGCGGCGTCGGACGACGTGTAGAATCCGCCGCCGAGGAGGGCGGTATGTCGGCACTGGAAGGCAGGCGCGCGGTGGTGATCGGCGCGTCCAGCGGCTTCGGGGAACGCATCGCCGAGCGCTTCGCGCGGGACGGCGCCCGCCTGGTGGTGGCCGCGCGCAACCCGGAGACGCTGGCCCCGGTGGCCGAGCGCACCGGAGCCCACGCCGTCGCCTGCGACATCACCCGCTACGACGACGTGGTCGCGCTGGCCCGGGCGGCCGGCGAGAAGCTCGGCGGACTGGACGTGGCGGTCAACTCGGCCGGCTACGAGGACATGGTCTTCTTCCGGGACCTGACACCGGAGCGTGTGGAGCCCATGGTGGCGGTCCAGTTCACCGGGGCGCTCTACGTCATCCAGCAGATGGCCGCCGCCATGACCGGCGGCGGCTCGATCGTGACGATCTCGTCGCTGACGGCGACGCTGGTGGCCGAGGGCTACGCCCACTACGCCGGCGCCAAGGCCGGCATCAACCACGCCACGCGCATCGCCGCCTCCGAGTACGGCGCACAGGGCGTGCGCGTGAACGTGGTGTCGCCGACGCTGATCGAGACGCCGATGACGAAGCACCTGCTGGACGCGCCCGGCGTGGCCGACGCCTTCCGGGCCGAGACACCGCTGGGGCGCATCGGGCGTATCGACGACGTGGTCGGGGCGGTGGCCTGGCTGGCCGGCGACGAGTCGTCCTTCGTCACCGGCCAGAACCTGCACGTCGACGGCGGCACGTCGCTGCGCCGCCTGCCGCGGGTCGAGGACTTCATGCGCGCCGCGGCGGCGAAGGGCTGACCCGCTTGCGCCGCCTGCTGCCCGCCCTGCTCTGCGCGCTGCTGCTGGCCTGCAGCAGCTCGGCGCCGCCCGACGCCCGCCCGGTCCCGTCCGAGCTGCCGGCGGCGGAGCGCGAGACGTACCGGCGGCTGCCGGTCGACGGCGCCCACAACCTGCGCGACCTGGGCGGCTACGCCACCGCCGACGGGCGCACCACCCGCTGGGGCATGCTGTTCCGGTCCGACGCGCTGGCCGGACTCACCGACGACGACCTGCGCTACCTCGAGCGGCTGCGCCTGCGGCGCGTGATCGACTTCCGCTCGGCGCTGGAGCGCGAGCGCGATCCGGACCGCATCCCGGCGATCCCCGGCCTCGAGATCGTGCTCTCCCCCATCCAGGGCGACGCCCTCGACCCGGCCGAGCTCCAGGAGCGCATCCTGGGCGGTGAGGCCACCGCTCGGGAGATGACCGGCATGCTGGTCGACGGCAACCGCGCCTTCGTCACCGACTTCTCCGACGTCTACGCCGACTTCCTGCACGGCCTGGCCGACGCCGACCACCTCCCCACCCTCTTCCATTGCACCGCCGGCAAGGACCGGGCCGGCTTCGGCGCGGCGCTCGCGCTGATGGCGGTGGGCGTCCCCCGCGAGACGGTGATGCGCGACTACCTGCGCACCAACGAGTTCAGCGCCGACCACACCGAGCGCGTGCTCACGATCCTGCGCTTCGTCTCGTTCTTCCGCACCGAGCCCGACGACGTGCGCCCCCTGTTCGAGGCGCGCCGCGAGTACCTCCAGACCGCCTTCGACACGATCGACGAGAAGTACGGCGACACCGACGGCTACCTGCGCCAGGCCCTGGGCGCCGACGACGCCCTGCTCGCCCGCATCCGCACGAACCTGCTGGAGTGAGGCTTGCCTAGGGCGAGAGCCCCGCGCCGTCCGGAACCACCACGCGGACGCCGCGGCGCAGCTCGGCCAGGACCTCCGCCAGGGCCAGGCGGCGGCGCTCGGCCAGCAGCGCGTGGCGCAGGTCGTCGCGCACCGCCTCGAAGGGCCGCTGCGCGGCGGGCACCCGCTCCACGACGTGGACCAGGTGCTCGCCGTAGCTCGACGTCACCGGGCCCGACCACTCGCCCACCGGTAGCGCCAGCGCCGCGGCGCCGAAGTCGGCGCCGAAGCGGGCCGCCAGCTCGCGCTCCGACTGGAGCGGCTGCCGCACCCCGTGCAGGAAGGCCTCGCCCAGCTCGCCGGTGTCGTCGGGGCCGGCGCCGCGCGCGCGCAGCTCCCCCAGGGCGCGGGCCGCCTCGCCGGCGGGCTCGCCGTCGAAGTAGAGCTGCACCAGGCGGACGCGCGTGGGATCCACGAAGCGCGCGCGCTCGGCGTCGTAGCGGGCGCGCAGCTCGGTCTCGCCCGGCTCGTCGGTCATCGCCTCCGCCTCGATGGCCAGCCGCATGCGCTGCACCAGCCGGCGCCGCACCACCGGATCGCTGCGATCCATGCCCAGCTCCAGCGCCTCGGCGTACAGCGACGCGTCGTCGCGCTCCGGATCGGCGCCGGCGAAGCGCATGTTCTGCACCAGCCGGCGCTGCACCACCGGATCGTCCCGGTCGAAGCCGGCCGCCAGCGCCTCGCGGTAGAGCAGCTCGTCGTCCACCTCGGATCGCACCAGCACCGACAGCTCGTCGGCGTCGGGCATGCGTCCGCTGCGCGCCAGGAAGGCGGTCCGCAGCTCGGCCACGCGGGCCGCCGGCACGATCACCGGCGCGGGCGCCGGCGGCTCGCGCAGCCACAACCGGTCCACCGCGAACAGCGCGGTCCCGATCCACAGGAAGTGCAGCAAGGGCCGGAGCACGGCGCCGGAGCATAGCCGCGCCGCGCCGCCGGCCGCGCATTGATGTTTCCCGCGCCGGGTGCGAGATTGGGCGCGTGGCCCAGACGCTCCGCACGCCCATGGACCGCGCGCCGGACCCCCGGCTCGGCACCGAGCCGATTCCCAAGTCGCGCTACACCAGCGCCGACTACGCGCGCCTGGAGTGGGAGCGCATGTGGACGCGGGTGTGGCTGATGGCGGGGCGCGCGTCGGACGCGGCGGAGCCCGGCGACTACTTCACCTTCGAGATCGGCCCCGAGTCGGTGCTGATCGTGCGCCAGCGCGACGGCAGCCTGGCCGCTCGCTACAACGTCTGCATGCACCGGGGCAACCGGCTGCGCGAGCCGGGCCGCGGCCACGCCGAGCGCTTCGCGTGCCCGTTCCACGGCTGGCAGTACGACCTGGACGGCCGGCTGGTGGCGCCCCAGGACCCGGAGAGCTTTCCCCAGGGCTGCGACGGACTCGACCTGCGGCCGGTGCGCTGCGAGACCTGGGCCGGCTTCGTGTTCGTGAACCTGGACCCGGACGCCGAGCCGCTGCGCGACTACCTGGGCGTCATCCCCGAGCACCTGGACCCGTACCACTTCGAGGAGTGGAAGGTCGCCTACGACGCGACCATCGAGATCGAGTGCAACTGGAAGACGTCGGTGGACGCCTTCAACGAGGCCTACCACCTGGCCGCCACCCACACCTGGACCCTCGAGTTCAGCGACGACGTGAACACCACCTACGACTGCTACGACAAGCACACGCGCATGATCTTCCCGGAGGTGCAGGCGAGCCCGCGCCACCCGGACGCCGGAACGGTCACCAAGGGCATCCGCGAGATGTTCCTGGCGCGGGTGGGCGTCGACCTGGGCACCTTCGAGGGCGGCCCGGCGGAAGCACGCAGCGCCTACGCCGACGCGATCCGCCGCATGGGGCCGGTGCTGGGCTGCGACTTCAGCGAGATGAACGAGTCGCAGATGTGCGACGACTTCCACTACACGGTGTTTCCCAACCTCACCTTCAACACCCACTCGCTCTTCACCTGGGTGTTCACCCACCGCCCCCACCCCACCGACCCGAACCGCATGTTCTTCGACTTCTGGAGCCTGCTGCGCGCGCCGGCCCAGGACGTGCCGCGTCCGGAGAAGGAGCACTACCGCACCGCCGACGGCGACCGGCTGGCCGGGCGCTGCGAGGGCGGCGAGCTGATGGACGAGGACCTCTACAACCTGCCGCGCATCCAGGCGGGCATGCGCTCGCGGGCCTTCCTTGGCCTGCACCTGGGCGACCAGGAGGTGCGCATCCGCCACTTCCACCGCACGCTCGAGGGCTACGTCGGCGAATGAGCGAGAGCACGCCGCGCCTCTGCGTCGACGTGACGGACCTGGCCCCGGGCGCCATGCGCGCATTCGAGGCGGAGGGCCTTCCGATCCTCGTCTGCAACGTCGACGGCGAGTTCTACGCCATCGAGAACCGCTGCCCCCACGTGCGCATTCCGCTCGACACCGGCAGGCTGCGCGGGTCGGTGCTGGAGTGCCCGCTGCACGGCGGCAAGCTCGACGTCACCAGCGGCGCCGACGTGGCGCTGCCGATCCGCAGCCCGGCGCGCACCTACCCGGTGCGCCGCACCGACGGCGGCATCGAGATCGACCTGGCAGGAGGGAGCTGACATGCACGACCTCGTCCTCGAGGGCGGAACCGTGGTCGACGGCACCGGCGCCGAGCCGCGCGAGGCCGACGTCGCCGTGGACGGCGAGCGCATCGCCGCCGTCGGCGGAAACCCGGGCCCCGCCCGCGAGCGCATCGACGCCCGCGGCCGGCTCGTCACCCCCGGCTGGGTCGACATCCACACCCACTACGACGGCCAGGCCACCTGGGATCCGCTGCTGGCGCCGAGCTGCTGGCACGGCGTCACCACGCTGGTCATGGGCAACTGCGGCGTCGGCTTCGCGCCGGTGCGCCCCGGCCGCGAGGACTACCTGATCGGCCTGATGGAGGGCGTCGAGGACATTCCCGGCACGGCGCTGTCCGAGGGGCTCGAGTGGGGCTGGGAGACCTTCCCCGAGTACCTGGACGTGCTCGAGCGCCTGCCCCATGCCCTGGACGTCGGAACCCAGGTGGCCCACGGACCGGTGCGCACCTACGTGATGGGCGAGCGCGGCGCGCGCAACGAGCCGGCCACGGCGGAGGACGTGGCCGCCATGGCCGCGATCGTGCGCGAGGCGATCCTGGCCGGCGCGCTGGGCTTCTCGACGTCGCGCACGATCGTGCACCGGGCCGTCGACGGCGAGCCGGTGCCCGGCACCTTCGCCGCCGAGGACGAGCTGTTCGGCATCGGACGCGTGCTGGGCGAGCTGGGCCGGGGCCTGTTCGAGCTGGCGCCCGCCGGCGTGATGGGCGAGGACCTGGCGGCGGCCGACAAGGAGGTGGCCTGGATGCGTCGACTCTCCCGCGAGATCCGGCGGCCGGTGACCTTCGCCCTCACCCAGCACGACGTCGACAGCGACCAGTGGCGGCGCGTGCTCGAGCTGTGCGACGCGGCGGCCGCCGAGGGGTCGGTGCTGCGGCCCCAGGTGGCGTCGCGTCCGGGCACGCTGCTGATCGGCCACCAGACCTTCCACCCCTTCTCGTTCCGGCCGAGCTACAAGGCGCTGGCCGAGCTGCCCCTCGACGAGCGGGTGGCGGAGCTGCGCCGGCCCGAGGTGCGCGCGCGCATCCTCGAGGAGAAGTCGGAGGACGTGGACCCGAGGATCGCGGTGATCACCGCGCTGATCGAGAACGGCCTGCACAAGATCTTCCCGCTGGGCGACCCGCCCGACTACGAGCCGCCGCCGGAGGCGAGCATCCGCGCCGTGGCCGAACGCCGGGGCCGCGACCCCTTCGAGGTGCTCTACGACGCCATGCTCGAGCTCGACGGCCGCCAGCTGCTGATGCTGACGCTGATCGGCTACAGCGACGGCGACCTGGAAGCCGTGCGCGCCATGCTCGAGAACGAGCACAGCGCCTTCGGCCTGGGCGACGGCGGCGCCCACTGCGGCGCCATCTGCGACGCCAGCATGACCACGTCGCTGGTGGCCCACTGGGCGCGCGACCGCACGCGGGGTCCCAGGCTGCCGCTGCCCTGGGTGGTGAAGAAGATGACGAAGGACACCGCCGAGCTGTACGGGCTGCACGACCGGGGCGTCGTCGCGCCCGGCCGCAAGGCGGACCTGAACGTCATCGACTTCGACCGCCTCCAGCTGGCCCTGCCCGAGCTGGTGAACGACCTGCCCGCCGGCGCCCGCCGCCTGGTGCAGAAGGCCCGCGGCTACGACGCAACGATCGTCTCGGGCCAGGTGACGCTGAGGGAGGGCGAGCACACCGGAGCCCTGCCGGGACGGCTGGTTCGCGGCCCCCAGGCCGCCTGACCTACCCTTCCGGCATGCGCGTCACCATCACCTACTGCGTGCGCTGAAACTACCTCCCCCGGGCCTCCGGTCTGGAGGCCGCCCTGGTGGAGGAGCTGGGGGCCGAGGTGGCCCTGGAGCCCGGCGACGCCGGCATCTTCGACGTGGTGGCCGACGGGGACCTGGTCTTCTCGAAGCACGAATCCGGCCGCTTCCCCGAGAACGGCGAGATCCTCGAGACCCTGCGCGCCCGCCGCCGACCCGCCGGGTGAATTTCCTGCGGCCGACCTGCGTCCAATCGCTTAGCATCCCGAACGGTTTGCGGGAGTTTCGCGAGAGGGGCGGCGCGCATGGACCTTCAGGCATTGCTGGCGGACAAGGGACCGGAGTGGATCGGGCTGCTGATGGAGCGGGCGGGCATGTCGCGGGAGCAGGCCGACACCTTCCTGCCCGTCGCCGTGAAGGCCCTCTCGTCGCTGAGCCGGGGCGACGGGCTCGACCTCTCGTCGCTGCTGGGCGGCGCTGACCTGGGCGCCCTGCTGGGCCGCGTCGACACCGGGGCGCTGGCCGGCCAGACCGGCGTCGACCCCGCCACCGCCGAGCAGGGCCTCGCCGCCCTGGCCCCCGAAGTGCTCGGCTCCCTGGCCGGCGGCGACGCCGGCGGTCTGCTCGGCGCGGCCGGCGGCCTTTCGAAGAAGCTGTTCGGGTGAGCTCCGACGGAGCGATCCCTCCACCCCAACCCAGAGACGGACGGAGACATCCAGTGGCGAACATGAAGATCGAGGAGGTCGAGGGCATCGGCCCCGCCTACGGCCAGAAGCTGCGCGAGGCCGGCATCGACGACACCGACAAGCTGCTCGAGCTGTGCTGCACCAAGCAGGGCCGCAAGCAGACGGCCGAGAAGACGGGCATCAGCGAGTCGCTGGTGCTGAAGTGGGCGAACCACGCCGACCTCTTTCGCATCAAGGGCGTCGGTCCCGAGTACGCCGAGCTGCTCGAGGCCGCCGGCGTCGACACGGTGAAGGAGCTGCGCAACCGCAACGCCGCGAACCTGGCCGCGAAGTGCGCCGAGGTGAACGCCGAGAAGAAGCTCACGCGCACCGTTCCCAGCGAGAACGTGGTGAGCGGCTGGGTCGACCAGGCAAAGGAGCTGCCGCCGACGATCGAGCACTGACCTCGGCGACACACGAGGATGCGAACGCGAAGGCCCGGGCGCATTCCCGGGCCTTCTCTATTCGTACCGCTGTCCCCCGTGCTCGATCCAGCCGCCTTCGCGGCGGCCCTCCGGGTCGTGGTGCGTCCAGTGCACGACGCCGCCGCGCTCGTTCCACTCGTACTCGCCGCGCAGCAGCACCGTGTCGCCGCGCGCGAGCGGAACCCGGTCGGCCAGGTCGATGTTGTGGGCCACCAGCAGCGTGCGCCCGCTGGCCAGCCGCAGGATGAACTTCTGGTGGCGCGATCCGTCGCGGTCGTCGCGCAGCTTCTTCTCCACGGTTCCGGCCAGCTCGACCCACAGGTCGGAGCGCCTCTCGCGGAAGGCGCGCTCGACGACGGCGTCGTCGAAACGCTCGGGCGCTGCGACCGGCGGCGGCGCCGCCGGGGCCGACGCCGCCGGCAGCTCGCGGGCCGGCTCGGACGGCGCGAAGCCCGGCCACTCGCCGGTCAGCGCGTAGAAGGCCACCGCCAGGGCGAGGGCCGCCAGCGTGGCCTGGAGGCTGCGCCTGGGTCTCCCGGCCACCGGCGTCAGATCTCGAAGAGCGGCTCGGCGGTGCCGTCGACCGCCACCTGCCACGGTGTCCAGACCAGCTGCACCGGCTCGACGTCCAGGTCCGACTTGCGCGGCGCCACGCGCACCTCGTCGAGCTCCAGCTCCTCGGCCGAGGGTCCGGCCTCCAGCTCGGCCAGGTCTTCCTGGAACTCGGCCTCCAGGGCCTCGAGCCGCTCGCGCAGCGTCTCCACCTTCTCCTCGGCCCGCGAGATGTCGCCCTTCTCGCGCCGGGCGCGACCGACGCCGCGGGCCGCCGTGGTGGCGCGGCCCACGTTGCCGACGCTGCCGAGCTTGCGGCCGAAGACCGCGCCCAGCACCGTCGCGCCGATCGACAGCGCCGACTGGAACTTCTTCTCCTCGTACTGCTCGCGCTCCTTCTCGACGCGCACCTCGGCGCGCTCGATCTGGTCCTTCAGGCGCAGCAGCTTGGGCGCGTAGCGCTTGCGCAGCTTCTCGACGGCCAGGTCGCGATCCTCGCGGGCCAGCTCGCGCAGCCGCCCGCGGAACGCCCCCTCGCTCTCGCCCGGACGCGACACCGCCTTCGGGTCGGCGCACTTCCACAGCAGCAGCGCCTTCTCGCGGTACGCCCAGGTCTTGAGCATCTTGCCGAAGCGCGGGTAGCTCTTGACGCGCGCCGCGGCGGACGGCAGGTCGGCGAAGGCGGCGCCGGGCTCGGGCTCGTCGTCCACGTCCGGCGCGCTGCGCGAGGTAGCCAGCGGATCGTCCCAGGGCTTGCGGGCGTCGCCCTCCAGCAGGGCCAGCACCGCCACCGCGTCCCACTCGTCGACCTTGGCGCGGGCGTTCGCGTAGTGGAGCGACGCCTTGCCGAGCAGCGCCGGTCGGTAGACGAGGCGGCCCTGGGCGGCAGCTCCACGCGAGACCGGCAGGAACGCCTCGTCGATGCCGTTCGGCACCACCGGGCGCTTCGGCTCCTCGGGGGCGGCCGCCGCCTGGGCCACGGCCGCCGGCGCCTTCGCCGCCGCCGGCGCGGGTGCCTCGGCCGGCGGCACCAGCGTCTTCAGCTGCTCGCGGGTGAGCGGTCCGGCCAGGTAGGAGAGCACCCAGCGCGTGTGGAACACGACCGGCGCGTCCTCGTGCACGTTGTTCATAAGGAAGACGCGGCTCGACAGGCCCGCCAGCGGCGCCTCCCTGTTCGCGCGATCGAAGCTGGCGCCGGCCTCGGCCGACGCACCCTCCAGCCCCTCCATCACCCGCGCCTTGTCGCGCTCGGTCTGGAGACGGCCCAGGAACCAGGTGCCCGCGTTCGACAGGCCCTTGTAGTCCAGGTCGACCGGGTTCTGGGTGGCCAGCACGCAGCCGACGCCGTAGGCGCGCGCCTGCTTCATGAGCGTGAGCATGGGCTTCTTCGACGGCGGGTTCGCCGTCGGCGGGAAGTAGCCGAACACCTCGTCCATGTAGAGCAGCGCGCGCAGGGTGCGGCTGCCCGACTGGGTGCGCATCCACGCGATCAGCTGGTTCAGCACCAGCGTCACCACGAACATGCGCTCGGCCTCGGAGAGGTGGGCGATCGACAGGATCGACAGCTTGGGGCGACCGTCCGGCGTGAACAGCAGGTTCTGCGCCTCCAGCGGCTCGCCCTCGGCCCACACCGCGAAGCCGGGCGACGCCAGCAGGTTGTTCAGCGACATGGCCAGCTCGAAGCGTTCCTTCGCCGGGAAGAACGAGTCCAGGTCCATCACGCCCACCCGGTCGATCGGCGGCTTCTGGATCTGGCGGATCAGCCCGCCGACGTCGAGGTCGCGCCCCTCGCGCCAGGCGCGGTCGAGCAGGTTCGCCAGCAGGATGTGCTCGCGGCTGCGCAGCGGATCGGCGTCGATGCCGAGCAGCCCCAGCAGACCCGACACGGCGCCGGCGATGCGCTCGCGCAGCGCCTCCTCGTCCTCGAGCAGCGCCGGCGGCGGAGCCGCGAAGGAGCGCAGCACCGACAGCGGACGTCCCGCCGTGCTGCCCGGCGTGTAGACCACCCGCTCGGACGCCTGGGCGAAGCGGGCGATGCGCGACGGATCCTGGCCCCACTCGGCCAGGCCCTTGCGCCACAGCTCGGCGGTGGCACGCGCCTCCTCGTCGGGCGTGCGACCGCGCCGCGCCGCGTCCGACGCGTCGATCCAGGGGCGGAAGTCGGACGCCTCGAGCTTCGGGAAGGTGAGCATCAGGTTCGCCAGGTCGCCCTTCGGGTCGATGGCGATCACCGGAATGCCGTCGATCGCCGCCTCCTCCAGCAGCGCCACGCCGAGACCGGTCTTGCCGCTGCCGGTCATGCCGACGCAGACCGCGTGGGTGGTCAGGTCCTTGGCGTCGTAGAGCACGTCCTCGCCGGTGGGCTCACCGGCGTCCATGTCGTAGGTGCGTCCCAGGTAGAAGGCCCCGAGCCGCTCGTAGTCGCCGGTTCCGCTCACGCCGTGTCTCCCAGGGTCTCGAGGAAGCTCTCCGACTCGCGGATGGAGAGCCGGATCTCTTCGATCAGCGCCGCGACGTCGCCCTCGATCTCGGCCACGTCGCTCTCGATCGCCGCGATCGCCCGCGCGTTCAGGTTGTGCTTCAGGTAGAGCACCTGATCGCGGAAGGCGACGAGTACCGGATCCATCTTCTGCTCGGCGCGCTGCATGGCGCGGATCAGCTGGCCGTAGCGCTGCTTCGTGTCCGCCAGGCTGGCGGCGCTGTCGCTGCGCAGGCGCGGGTTCTGGATCAGCTCGAGCTCGGCCTCCCACTCGGCGAACAGGTCGCCGGCCACGTCCTCGATCGAGTCGATGCGCTGGCGCACCGCGTCCGCCTTCTCCTCGCTCTTCGACAGCTCGCCGGCCAGCCGCGTGTAGACCTCCTCCAGATCGCCGCCCGGGTAGCCGGTCAGCTGAACGAAGCGCTCGTAGGCGGTCTGGAACTGCTCCTCCGCCTCCTGCTGCTCGCCCCGGGCGGCCTCCACCCGGTCGCGCAGGATGTGGCGCTTGTGCTTGCCGAGCCGCTCCATGGCGTCGTAGTAGACCGACTGGCAGCCGAGCGAGGCGAAGAGACAGAGCAGCAGGGCGCGGCGCACGGGGGGCGCAGGGCGCGGGGCGGGGGGCATGGGGGGTCTCCCTGCGAGGAACGCGCCCCGATCTTACCCCGGGGGCCGGAAATGGGTAGGCGACCTCATGGTACGCTGCGCGGCCGTGAGCGACGGAGCCCGGCTGCTGGAGGGGAAGGTCGCCGTCGTGACCGGTGGGGGCGCCGGCATCGGGGCGGCCATCGCGCGACGCCTGGCCGCCCACGGCGCCCGGGTGGCCATCGCCGAGATCGACGCGGAGCGGGCCGAGGCCACCCGCGACGCCATCGAGCAGGCCGGGGGCAGGGCCGACGCCCACGTCGTCGACGTGCGCGAGGCGGCACAGGTGACGGCGTTCGCCGAGTCGGTACTCGCCGGTACGGAAGGCGCCGTCGACGTCGTCGTCAACAACGTCGGCGACTTCCTGCGCGCGGTGCCCTTCGGCCGATCCGACCCGGAGCACTGGGACGCGCTCTACCGGGTGAACCTCCACCACGTCTTCCTGGTGACCCACGCCTTCCTGCCGGCCATGATCCGCCGCGGCAGCGGCTCGATCATCAACGTCTCGTCGGTCGAGGGCCTGCGCGGCTACCCGGCGGATCCGGTGTACGGCGCCTTCAAGGCGGCCGTGGTGCACTTCACCCGCTGCCTGGCCCTCGAGGTGGGCCGCCGCGGCATCCGCGTGAACGGCATCGCGCCGGACCTGACCCAGACGCCCCAGGTCGACTACACGGCGGGCGTGACGCCGGAGCAGGAGGCGCTGTGGGAGAGCTGGGCGCCGGTGGGACGCATGGGCCAGCCCGACGACCAGGCAGACCCCGTTCTATTCCTGGCCTCGGACCAGTCGCGCTTCGTCACCGGCCACACGCTGCCCGTCGACGGGGGAACACTGGCCGGTGGCGGTTGGTACTGGTCGCCGGAGAAGCGTCGCTGGGTGAACCGGCCGGTATCCGTCTAGCGGCGTGAGCCCCCCATGGGGCGGGAAGTGCCGGATTCGCGTCCCGATGCGTGAATTCGCGCCCCACTGGAAGGACCTCACCGGGCCGATCCGTTAGCATCGCGCCGGTTCCGGGGGTTTGAGGCGTCCGGTGATGCAAGTCACGGACGCAAGCGCGCGAACGAGCGATCTATGGGTTCGCGCGGACGGAGATCCGCGACTCCACCGAGGAGACGCCATCGTGCGAGTCGAATACAGCACTGCGATCGCCCTCACGATCGCAGTCACCCTGCTCGGGGCGAGCAGTGCGTCGGCGCGGGACGAATCCGTCCGCTGGCGCCAGGACGTTCCGGCGGGCATCGCCGGGTACGAGCTGCACTGGGGCACCAGCTCCGGCAGCTACTCCGACACGGTCGACCTCTCGCTTCCCAACGCGGACGCGAGCGGCATCTACCATTCGACGGTGAGCGTGCCCGACGGCGCGACCGTCTACATGGCCCTGCGTTCCTACGACGGATCGGGCGCGCGCAGTCCGCTGTCCAACGAGATCGTGCGCTTCGACGGCGGTGCGCCCTCGCCCCCGCCGCCGGACCCGGACCCCACGCCCGACCCGGACCCGACGCCGGACCCGGACCCCACGCCCGATCCGGACCCGACGCCGGACCCGGATCCGCCGCCGGCCGCGCTGGGCGCACCCGGGGCCCCGTACCTGGTCTACCCCTAGGCTTCCGGGACTGACACGGGATCGTGTCGGGGCGCCCAGTCGAGCGGCGCCCGCGCCACGGCCTCGTTCCAGCCGGCGACCGAGAGCGGGCGGCCCAGCCAGCCGCCGAGCCGGGCCAGGTCCGGATCCAGGCGCTCCACCAGGGCGGCCCGCGCCGCGGGCGAGAGCTCGGGACGCCTGTCCATGCGCCAGGGCCGCTTGAGCGTCTCGCGCAGGCCGGCGGGCAGGCGGTCGGCCAGTGCGCGCAGCGGGCGCAGCGCCAGCAGCGACTCGCGCAGGGCGCTGCGGCGCAGACGCTCGCTGGAGACGTTGCTGGCCGGCAGGTCCTGCCAGCGCGGCGCGTCGGGCGTCGGATCGGAGAGGAAGGCGCAGACGCGGGCCAGCTCCGCGTCGGGCTCGGCCAGCATGCGCTCGAAGCCCACCAGCAGGATGCGCTCGCGACCGAAGCGCGCGATCCACGGCTCGAGCTGGCGGGCGTACTGGCTGTAGGCGACGAAGCGCTCGTGGCGCGTCACCGCCTCCTCGAGCGATCCGCTCACCTCGCGCTGGCTCCACTCGTGCACGTACTGGGACACGATGCGGTCGATCGGGTGGCGCACCACGTAGACGAAGCGCGCGTCGGGCAGCACCTCGGCCAGGCGCTCGACGCTCCTCGGGTGGGTCGGCAGCTTGGTGTAGTGGGTGCTCGACTCGCCGACGATCTGCTCCTCCCGCGCGCCGTCGAAGCAGCGCCGGTAGTGGTCCAGGCCCAGCGCGTGGTTGGCGTCGTCGCTGAAGAAGTTGGGCTCCTTCGGCGTGCTCATGTGCACGCCCGAGCGCAGCGCCAGCTGCTCGTGCAGCGAGCTGGTGCCGCACTTCATGGCGCCGATCACCACGAAGTCGGGCAGCCCGCTCACCCCCGCCACAGGTCGACCCACTCGCGGCGGACGGTGTGGTGGTCGGTGCCGAAGGCGCCCCGCAGCCACGAGAGCACGCGCCCGACGCTCCAGCAGAGGTTCGCGATCCAGGGTCCCAGCGGACCGTAGGCGTTGCGGAAGTAGCGCTTGCGCGCCGCGTAGAAGTAGCGGGGCCGGCGCTTGCCGGCGGCCGCGAGCTGCTTCACCGGTCCGCTGCCTCCGCGCAGGTGCACGACGCGGGCCGCCGGCTCGTACCAGGCCTGGAAGCCGGCGTCGCGGGCGCGCCGGCACACGTCGACGTCCTCGTAGTAGAGGAAGAAGCCCTCGTCCATGGGACCGATGGCGCGCCACACCTCGCTGCGCACCAGCACCGCCGCGAAGGAGACCCACTCGGGCCGGAAGGCGTGGTCGCGCACCGGCAGCGGCACGTCGTAGGCCTGGAGCAGCCGGCGGACCCAGCCGGTGCGCGCGCCGTCGATCAGCTCGCTGGCCGGCGTGTGCAGGCGGAAGCAGGAGACCTGGGGCTCGCCGTCCGGCCACTCGAGGCGCGGCCCGACCAGGCCGACGCGGGGTCCGCTGCCGAGCCGCTTCCACAGCGCCTCGACCGCACCCGGGCGCAGCCAGGTGTCGCTGTTCAGCAGCAGGTGGGCCTGGGCCGGGGCCGCAGCGATCCCCAGGTTGTTGCCGGCCGCGAAGCCGCCGTTGTGCTCGGCCACGACCAGGCGCAGCGGGGCCCCGGGGTGCCGCGCCAGCAGGGCCTCCAGGGCGGGAACGCTGTCATCGCCGCTGGCATTGTCTACGATCACCACGACGTCGCGCACCGGATCGATTTCCGGCAGCACGGTGTCGATACACTCCGCGACGAGAGCGGGTGTGCGGTAGTTCACGATGACGACTGCGATCCGGCTGGGCCGATGCCGGTCGTCCGCCGCATTCGTCTCGGGCATGTCGCGAAGCGTATCGGCCGCCCGCCGCCCCACAAGCAGGGTCGGGCGGAGAGCCGATCGGAGGGGGGCCGGTTGAGCGGGAGCGCGACGATCCGCGGCACCACCGGCATCGTGGCGATCGGCCGCAACGAGGGGCAGAGACTTCGCGCCTGCCTGGAATCGCTGCCGGCGGGCTGCCCCCGCGTCTACGTGGACAGCGCCTCGAGCGACGGCAGCGCCGCGCTGGCCCGGGAGCTGTCGGTCGAGGTCGTGGAGCTCGATCCGGCCCGGCCGCTCTCCGCCGCCCGCGCCCGCAACGCCGGCTTCGCCCGGCTGCGCGAGCTGGCGGGGGACCTCTCGCGGGTGCAGTTCCTGGACGGGGACTGCGAGCTCGAGCCCGGCTGGCTGGCGGCCGCCGAGGCCGCCCTCGACGCCGACCCGGCGCTGGCCGCCGTCTGCGGCCGGCGGCGCGAGCGCCACCCGGACGCCAGCCCCTACAACCGGCTGATCGACATGGAGTGGGAGGGCGCGCCCGGCCGCACCGAACGCTTCGGCGGCGACGTCATGCTGCGGGCCGCGGTGTTCGAGGCGCTCGGCGGCTACGACGAGAGCCTGATCGCCGGCGAGGATCCGGAGCTGGCGCGACGCGTGCGGCGGGCGGGCCACGCCATCGAGCGGCTCGACGCGCCCATGACCCGTCACGACGCGGCGCTCTCGCGCTTCTCCCAGTGGTGGACGCGCCAGGTGCGCGCCGGCCACGCGGCCGCCGAGGCCTGGTGGCGCGAGGGCGGTCCGGACCTGTCGCGGCGCCTCGGCTCGATCCTGTTCTGGGGCGCCGCCCTGCCGGTCGCCGTGGCGCTGGGCGTGTGGCAGGCCGGTGCGATCGCCTGGACCGGCCTGCTGCTCTACGCCGCGCTGGCCGTGCGCATCGCCGTCCGGCAGCGGCGCGCCGGCCGCACCCCCGGCGACGCCGCCCTCTACGCGGCGGCCTGCCTGGAGGGGAAGTTCGCCGAGGCGCTGGGCGCGGTGCGCTTCGCCCTGCGCACGCTCTCGGGGAGCGCCGCCGCGCGGCCGGAGCTCATCGAGTACAAGTGAGCGCGCCGTGAACCGCCAGATCTTCCTGTTCGCCTTCGTGCCCGTCGGCCTGGCGATCTTCCGCCTGGCGCCGCCGACGGTGGCGGCCCCGCTGGTGATCCTCTCGGCCGCCCTCTTCCTGCCCGAGCTCACCGAGTTCGACGCGCCGCTGATCCCGCCCATCAACAAGCACAGCGTCGGCACCGTGGTGGCGCTGCTCGGCTGCCTGTGGGTCGCGCCGAGCCGCCTCACCCGGCGCTTCGGCGCCGGCCCCGACTGGCTGATCGTGGCGCTGGTGGTGAGCGCCCTGGGCACGGTGCTGACCAACGGCGAGCCCGCCTACACCATGGGCAAGCGCCTGGATGCGCTGGGCCTGCGCGACGCCATCTCGATGGGCATCCAGGACCTGCTGATGATGGGCATCCCCTACTACCTGGGGCGCTGCCTGATCCGCACGCCGCGTGAGCTGCGCATGCTCTTCACGGTGCTGGTGGCGCTGGGACTCGTCTACGGCGTGGCCATCCTCTACGAGTCGCGCATGAGCCCGCAGCTCCACAAGATGGTGTACGGGCTGCACCCGAACAACTTCAGCAAGGTGTTCCGCCTGGGCGGCTACCGGCCGATGGTCTTCATGAAGAGCGGTCTCGCCGTCTCGATCTTCATGTGGACCTGCACCATGGCCGCCTTCGGCCTGGCCCGCGCGCGGCTGCCCGTGCTGGGCCTGCCGAGCCTGCCGATCGCCGGCGCGCTCACCTTCCTGCTGCTGGTCTGCCGCAGCCTGGGCGCCATGATCTACGGCGTGATGACCCTTCCGCTGGTGGCGCTCACGCCGCGACAGCTGGCCCCGGTCGTGATCCTGGCCTTCGCCGCGCTGCTGGTCGCCTACCCTTCGACCCGCTTCTTCGACGTGGCGCCCACCGATGCGATCCACGGCGCGGCCTCGAAGGTCAACCAGGACCGGGCCGACTCGCTGTCGTTCCGCTGGGAGAACGAGGACCAGATCATCGCGCGCACGCTGGCGAAGCCCTTCTTCGGCTGGGGCGGCTACCTGCGCTCGCGGGTGAACGTCGAGACCAGCGAGGAGATCCGGGCCGCCGACGGCTTCTGGGTGATCGTGCTCGGCCAGCGCGGCATCGTCGGGCTGGGCCTGATCCTGACCCTGCTGGTCTGGCCCCAGATCCGCGTGGCGCGGCGACTGCGCCGGGTGACCGACCGGCGCGCCCACGCGCTGATGGTCACCCTCTCCCTGATGGTCGCGATCCGGACGCTCGACATGATGCCGAACGGCCTGTACGGCGTGCTGCCCTTCTTCCTGGCCGGAGCGCTGTTCGGCGTGACCGAGTGGGACGCGGCCCCGGTACGGCGGCGGAGACCGGTCGCTGCGCCGCCCCCCGCGCAGGCGCCGCTCCGACGCGACGCCGCCCGGCAGGCCACGTGACGCCGGAGCACGAGCCGGCGCTGGCCCTGTGCGCCCAGGACGCGGGCACGAGCCTCGAGTCCGTCCGCGTGCTGCGCCGCGAGGGCCACTACAAGAGCCGGCAGCTCTACGTGTCGACCGGCGGTCGGGAGCCCACCCACGTGGTGAAGCTGAACGACATGGCCTGGCGTCCGGAGCGCGAGTACGAGGGCTACCGCTTCCTGTGTCGCGCCTTCGCCGACGCCCGCACCGATGCCGGACGGGACGGGCCGCGGGTGGGGGCGATCCGGCCGGTCGGCTACGGCGCCCTGCCCGACTTCCTGGTGACCGCCTACCAGCCGGGACGCAGCGTGCGGCCCGACTTCGACGCCGGCGTGGGCCTGCGCGCCGGCGCCGAGGCCCGCTGGATCGCCAGCGAGCGGGCGCGCAGCCTGGCCGCCTGGTCGGCGCGGGTGCGCCGCTTCGAGCCCCAGCGCGAGGGCGGTCCGGACGCCGTCGGCCTGATCGACGACCTGGTGCGCCACCGCCTGGAGATCCGCGCGCACGTGGGTGCGCGGGCCGCGTCGGCCGCCGCGGCGGGGGTGGCGCTGGCCGAGCGCCTGCTGGAGGGCCTCTCGCCCGAGGAGCACGAGCGCCTCTCCTGGCGCTTCGCCACCCACGGCGACCTGGCGCCCCAGAACTTCCACCTCGGCCCGGACGGCACGCTCTACGCCCTCGACCTCGAGAACTTCGCCTTCATGCCGCACCACCGCGACCTCTGCATGTTCCGCGCGCGGCTCGAGGCCTACGCCCTGCGCGGCCCCCTGCCGCGCCGCCACGCCACCGCGATCTGGCGCGCCTACCTGGACGAGACGCACAAGCAGGCGCCCGAGGAGACCGATGCACTCCTGGTGATCGCCTACCTCCAGCGCCTGCTCTCCCACATCGCCTGGATGCGCAACCCGGAGTACCTGGCGGGCGATCGCGCCGCGGCGTCCTGGCCCAACCGGATCCGGCAGCGGCTGTGGATGGGCGGCCGGCTCGCCTGGCTGCGCCGCCTGCCGGGGGATCCGGCGCGGGCGGCGGAGCGGTTCCGCGATGTCCTCTAGCGCGGGCACGACGTCGATCCGCTCCCGCGCGCTGCGCGGGACCCTGTGGGTGCTGATGGGAAACGGCGCGGCCCAGGGCCTGCGCCTGGTCTCGAACCTGGTCCTGTCGCGGCTGCTGTTTCCCGAGGCCTTCGGCCTGATGGCCATCGTGAACCTGGTGACCTACGGGCTCCAGATGATCTCGAACGTGGGCATCCGCCCGGCCATCATCCGACACGCCGACGGCGATCAGCGCGACTTCCTCGACACCGCCTGGACGCTCCAGATCGTGCGCGGCGCGGTGCTCGCCGTGATCGCCCTGCTGCTGGCCTGGCCGCTCGCCCGCTTCTACGACGAGCCGATGCTGGCCGGCCTGGTGGCGGTGGCGGCGCTGGTGCCGCTGATCGACGGCTTCGCCTCGACGCGCCTTGCCTCGCTCACCCGCCAGATCGACCTGCGCGGTCCGGTGGTGGTGTCGGTGCTGGCGAAGCTGGGATCGATCGCGGCGATGATCGCCTTCGCGCTCTGGTACCGCTCGGTGTGGGCCCTGGTGGTGGGCACGGTCGTCTCGACGCTGCTCAATGTGCTGCTCTCCCACTGGCTGCTGCCCGGCGAGCACGATCGCCTGCGCTTCGACCGCCGCCACGCCCGCGAGATCCTCACCTTCGGCCAGTGGATCCTGGTGAGCACCCTCTTCACCTTCCTCGCCCAGCGCATCGACGTCATGCTGATCAGCCGGCTCGTCTCGATGGACGTGCTCGGCGTCTACAGCATCGGCCTGGTGCTGACCCACATTCCGCAGCGCATCTTCGGCCAGTTCTCGCAGCGCGTGCTGATGCCGGCGCTCTCCGAGTCGCACCGCTCCGACGCCGCGCGGCTCGAGGGAAGCCTGCGCGAGGCGAAGCGCATCCTGCTCCCCTTCGGCGGGCTCGCCCTGCTGGGCGCGCTGGCCGTGGCGCCCGCCTTCTTCCACTTCCTCTACGACCCGCGCTACGCCGATGCCGGCTGGATCGCCCAGCTCGCGCTGGTCGCGCTGTGGTTCGCGCTGATCCACGACGCCAACGGCCGCGCGCTGCTGGCGCTGGGCGACTCGAAGCGCTGGGCGCTCAGCAACGCGGTGCGCACGTTCGTGGCCGCGGCGGGCTGCCTGGCCGGCTTCCACTGGGCCGGGCTGCCCGGCGTGCTGGTCGGGCTGTCGGCCGGGGGCGTGGCGGGCTTCGCCGTGGTGGCGTCCGCCCTGGCGCGGGCCGGGGTACGCGTGGGCCGCGTCGACCTGACGGCCAGCGCCGCCTTCCTGGCGGTCGGCGCGCTGTGCGGCGGGGTGCCCTACCTGGTGACCGACGGCGCGTCCCGCGACGGCATCGCGCTCATCACGCTGGGCCTGGGCGTGCTGCTGCTGACGCCGCCGGCGCTCTGGCAGGCGGCGAAGCACCGCGCCCTCTGGTCGCGCTGAGGCGCTTCAGGAGCGGAAGCGACGGACCGCGCGCCGCAGGCCGCGCACCGCCTGGTCCTTCTGCTTGCGCACCGCCGCCAGCGGCATCGACACCAGACGCTTCGACCACTCGTCGGGCCGCGCCTTGTAGATGGTCGAGTGGTGGCGGCCGTTCCAGTCGTCGGGCGGCTCGGCGGTGTAGTAGAAGGCGGCGAAGGAGTTGCGCGTCGCGCCCGACGGACAGCGGATCGCGCGCACGCCGTGGAAGCTCTCCTGGGTGGTGTTGAACACCATGCAGCGGTTGAAGCGCGGCGCGAAGGCGTGGAGGCGGTGCTTCACCTTCGGGTCCCACAGCTCGAAGCTCCCGTCCCAGTCGTCCCGCCAGTCGGGGGTCAGGTAGACGATGATGTTGAGCCGCCGGAAGAGCTGCCGGGCGCGCAGGAAGTTGAAGTCGACGTGCACGCCCAGGTAGCCGGACGGCCCCATCACGTGCATGCCGCCGCCGGCCAGGTCCGGATCGGCCTGGAGCGCCGCGATGCCGGTGACCCGGGACATCCAGGCGAGGAAGGCGTCGCTGGCGAGCAGGTCCGACAGCCGGCGCACCGGCTCGGGGAAGCGCGCCGCGTCGGTGACCTGCACCTTCACGTCCTCGTTGAGCCGCGCGAACTCCTTGGCGCCCGAGGCGCCGCGCGCCTGCTCGAAGCTCGGATAGGCCGCCGCCACCGCGCGGGCGAAGTCGGCGTCCAGGAAGTCGTCCACGACGAAGAAGCGCGTGGGGCTCGCCTTGCGGAAGGAGGCGGCCAGCGCCTCCGCGTCGATCTCCCGGAGGAGGGGAGACGGGGACTCGTGCATCGGCGGCTCCGGAACGTCGAGGGCGAAG
>JBNLVK010000242.1:0-3341 GCA_050618055.1 Myxococcota bacterium | reverse complement strand
GGCGACGCCGCCGGCTAGCCGTGCTCGCCGGCGGAGCGGAGATCGAGGCGGCGGGCACGGCTAGCCGGCGGCGTCGCCCGCCGGGCTGCGGTTGGCCATGGCCGCCTCGCGGTCGGCGCGGCGGGAGCGATCGTCGCTGCGGGCGCCGCCCACCAGCTCGTAGTCGGCCGCGTAGGCGGGCAGAAGATCGCCCTCCGCGTCGACCAGCCACGGCATGGCGAGGCGCCGCGGCACGCGCACGCGCTCCTGCGGCAGCGTGGTGCCGAAGACCACGTCCCACACGGGCGTCGTCACCCCCTGCGCGCGGCGGGGGTCGGCGAAGTGGTGGGCGAAATGGTTGCGGCGGCGCCAGCGCCCGTAGGGTCCGCGCGGCGGGCGGGTGTGGCAGCGCCGGTGCAGGACCTCGTAGCCCAGGTAGGTCGCGATGAAGCCGGCGGTGAAGGCGACGCCGGCGACGGCGCCCGCCAGCGCGACGGCCAGGGGCAGCGCGACCGCGCTGGCGGCCAGCGCCGCCAGACCCTTCTGCCAGGCCGGCGCGAAGTAGTCGACCTGCGCGTGGTGCCGCCGGTGCTCCTTCGCCCCCAGCCGCGTGGCCGACGCCCCGTGGAAGACGAAGCGGTGCAGGACGTACTCGGCCAGCGACCAGGCGACGGCGCCCAGCGCCAGAGCGAGCAGTGCGGCCCCGACCGGCATGCGGATCCTCCGCCAGCCAGTCTACCCGCGGGCCCCCGCCACCGCCTCCTCCACCAGCACGGCGCGCAGCAGCGTGTCCTGGAAGCGGCGGACCGTGTCCGGGTCGACGTCGCCCAGCTGGAGCCGGGCGATCGACTGGGAGGTCGAGGCGAACAGGCGGGCCAGCGACTCGCAGTCGGCGTCGGGCGCGACGCTGCCCTCGCGCCGGCCGCGCTCGAGGGTGCGGCGCGTGAGCGCCACGGCGCGCTCGGTGAAGGCCCGGTAGGCGGGCCACACGTCCTGGCGCACCGCCGATCCCCACTCGAGCCAGACCAGCACGTGGCTGCGATGGGTCTCGAGCAGCTCCAGGAAGCCCTGGTTGATCTCGCGCAGCGTGTCGGCACACGGCCGCTCCTGGGAATGGGCGCGCTCGAGGCGCTCCAGGAAGAAGCCCGCCACCGCGGCCAGCACGTCGTTCACCAGGTCCTCGCGCGTCGGGAAGTAGACGAACACGGTCGACACCGCGACGCCGGCGCGCTCGGCGATCTCGGCGTGGCGCGCGGCGCCCAGACCGCGCGCGGCGAACACGTCGATGGCGATCGCCAGCAGCTGGGCGCGGCGCTCCTCGGGCGGGAGCCGGCGCCGCGCGCCGGGCGTCTGCGCGCTCGCCGCACTCACCGGATGACGCTCAGCACCTCGTCGAAGCTCTTGCGCAGGCACTCGAGCAGGAGCTCCGGATCCGGGATCGCCGCCGGATCGCTGTTGATGCCGACGTGCATGATGCCGTCGTAGCTGAAGACGGTGACGTTCACGGCGGCGCCGGCCAGCGGACCGAAGGGCATGAACGCCTCGACCCGGGCGCCGCTCATCCAGGTGGCGCGCCGCGGACCCGGCACGTTGCTGGTGGTGAAGTCGGTGGTGCGCTGCATGGCGCCGAACAGACCCACCACCGCCTGGCTCGGCAGGCGACCCAGGGCGGACGAGATGGGCTCGACCAGCGGCAGCGCCGGCTCGTCGCGCTGGACGCGGGAGGCGTGGCGGACGGCGCGGATGCGCCGGGCCGGGTCGGCGATTCCCACCGGGACCTCGAAGCGCGCGGGCGCGAACTGGTTGCCGGCGTGGTCGGCGCGCTCGCCGGCGCGCACGTTCACCGGCATCAGCATGCGCAGCGCCTCGACCGGTGCGCCGTGGGACGCGTGGTAGCGGGCCAGACCGCCGCCGACGGCGGCCACGAAGGCGTCGTTCACCGATCCGCCCTGGGTCCTGCCGGCGCGCTTCAGCTCCTCCAGCGAGACGGGCAGGTAGTCGAAGTGCACGCGCGTCGAGCGGTCGCGCCACAGCGGCGACATGGGCTCGGACGCCGGCGACAGCACGCGTGCCACCGAGGCCAGCGTGTCGCGCGCCTGGCGGACGCGGCCCGCCGGATCGCGCAGGGCCTGGCCCGCCTCGCGGGCCAGCGTCGCCCCCACGGCGCCGAACCCCTCGACGCGCGATCGCACCCGCCGCGACAGCGCCTCGCCGATGCGCTCCCAGGCGGAGGGCGGCGCCACGTCGCTCGCGCTCTCGGCGGGAAGCGGCGGAAGCTCCTCGTCCTCGGGCCCCCGCTCGATCAGGCACCCGGTCATCTTCACGAGACCCACGCCGTCGCTGATGGCGTGGTGGAGCTTCATGATGGCCGCACAGCGGCCGCCCTCGAGGCCCTCCACCAGGTGAAGCTCCCAGAGCGGACGGTCCATGTCGAAGGCCTGCATGGCGATGGGCGCGGCATGGTCGAGCAGGTCGCGCACGCTGCCGTCTCCGCCGAGGCGCGAGCGGCGCAGGTGGAAGCGCAGGTCGAAGTCGGGATCCCGCTCCCAGCGCGGGTTCGCCAGGCCCAGCGGATCGTGGACGATGCGCTGGCGCAGCCGCGGAATGACCTGGAGCGCCCGCTCGAGCTTGCGCTCGAAGCGCGCCAGGTCCGGCGTGCGGTCCAGGACCCAGGTGCTCAGGATCGTCGAGCGCAGCACCGGGTCGGACTCGAGGGCCAGCATCAGGCTGTCGGCGTCGCTCAGGGTGTCGTCGAAGGTGATGGCGGGGCGGGAGGGGTCGGCCATGGGGGCGATTCCTTTGTTGATAAGTTGCTCAACAATGTGCCAGTAGCTGATAGATCTGTCAACAAAGAGAGATCCCCATGGGATTCCAGGCACTTGGCTGCTGGCCCCGCACCCCGCCGGGTCTGTCAGACTGGGGACATGCGGGCCGTGCTGGTGACCCACGCCCATTGGGATCGCGAGTGGTACCGGACCTTCCAGGACTTCCGGGCCCGGCTCGTCGACCTGGTCGACCGGGTGCTCGACCTGTGTGCCGCCGACCCGGACTACCGCTTCCTGCTGGACGGCCAGACCGTGGTGCTGGAGGACTACCTGGAGATCCGGCCGGGCCGGCGGGCGGAGCTGCGCGCCGCCAGCGCCGAGGGGCGCATCGCCATCGGTCCCTGGTACGTGCAGCCCGACTCGCTGCTGCCCTCGGGCGAGGCCCACGTGCGCAACCTGCTGCTCGGGCGGCGCGTCGGCGAGGCGATCGGACCGGTGTCGCGCGTGGGCTACACGCCCGACTCCTTCGGGCACCCGGCCCAGCTCCCCCAGCTCTTCGCCGGCTTCGGCATCGGCAGCTTCGTGTACTGGCGCGGC
>JBNLVK010000241.1:0-12197 GCA_050618055.1 Myxococcota bacterium | reverse complement strand
TGCGTGCTGCCGGTGCTGGCGATCAAGGTGTTCGGCATCGCCGAGCGCGCCCACGAGAGCCGGCGCCAGGTGGCGATGCACGGCGTCGCCTACACGGCCGGCATCCTGGCGACCATGACGGCGCTGGCCGTCGTGGTGCTCGCGCTGCGCAGCGCCGGGACCGCGGTGGGCTGGGGCTTCCAGTTCCAGGAGCCGCTGTTCCTGGTGGCGATCTCGTCGGTGCTGGTGGTGTTCGCCCTGAATCTCTTCGGCGTGTTCGAGATCGGCGCCCCGGAACTCGGCATGGAGGTCGGTGCGCCGGGCGGTCTGCGCCGCAGCTTCTTCGAGGGGCTGCTGGCGGTGCTGCTCTCGACGCCGTGCTCGGCGCCCTTCCTGGGGACCGCCGTGGGCTTCGCCTTCGCCGGCTCGACGGCCACCATCGTCGGCATCTTCCTCTCCATCGGTCTCGGGCTGGCGGCGCCCTTCGTGGCGGTGAGCCTGCTGCCCGGCCTGGCGCGCTTCCTGCCGCGCGGCGGCGCCTGGATGCTGAACCTGCGCGCCGTGCTGGGCTTCGCCCTGCTGGCCACGGTGGTGTGGCTGCTGTGGGTGAGCGGTCGCACGCTCGGCACCGACGGCATGACGCTGCTGCTGGCCTACCTGATGCTGCTGGGCTTCGGCGTGTGGCTCTACGGCGCGCGCCAGCGCGCCCGAGGCGACGGACGCGCGCCGCTGTTCGCGGCCTCGCTGCTGGGCGCGGCGCTGCTGGGCATGCTGGCGCTGCCGCTCGAGCCGCTGGCGCGGGCGTCGGCCGATCCGGTGACGGGCGGCGCGGCGGCCGAGGCCGGCGGCGCGCAGATCGACGCCGCGCCCTTCGATCCGGCGGCGGTGCAGGGGGCGCTCGACGGCGGGAAGCCGGTGTTCGTCTACTTCACCGCCGACTGGTGTCTCACCTGCAAGGTGAACGAGCGGCTGGTGCTGCGCGACGAACGGGTGGTGCGGGCGCTGGATCGCGTCGGCGTGGCCGCCTTCGAGGCCGACTGGACGCGTCGCGACGAGACCATCCGCGCCGAGCTGGCCCGCTTCGGTCGCGCCGGCGTGCCCATGTACCTGGTCTACGACCCGCGCGCGCCGGAGCGGCCCGAGATCCTGCCGGAGCTGCTGACCGTCGACCGGGTGCTCGAGGCGCTGGGCCGGCTGGGCGCCTAGGCGCCGGGCGGCTTCGCCGCGCCCTCCTCCTCGCCGACGCTGGCCAGGATCGGGCGCTCGATGGCGCCGGCCGACGGTCGCACCGCCAGCGCGCGCAGCCGCATGGCGAGCAGCCGGCGCGCCGGGTGGATCCCGCGCAGCACCCCCAGCACGAGCAGCCGTCCCGCGCTCGAGACGCAGAAGATCCAGGCGTAGGCGGTTCCGTCGAAGGACACGAACAAGAGGCTTCCGCACAGCGCGCCGAAGCCGATCGAGGCGGCGCTCGCCAGGTTGAAGGCGGACAGCACGCTGGTCCGGTCGTCCTCGGGGATGCCCTCGAAGAAGGTGAGCAGGGTGGCGAACTCCAGCGCCGCCCAGGCCGCTCCGGCGAAGATCTGGAGCGCGAACAGGTAGGCGAAGGCGTCGCTCACCAGCCACAGCACCGGCAGCGGCACGATGCCGACCGCGCCCCACCACAGGATCGGACGCGTGCCCTGCACGTGGGCGATGCTGCCGAGCACGGGGAGCACCAGCAGCCGCGCCAGGAAGGCGGCCGCGGTGAGCAGCATGAACTCGGCGTAGCTCAGGTCGAGGGGCCCGAGCATGTAGGGCGTGAAGTAGGGCGCCGCCACGTTGACGGCGGCGTGCATGCCGAGCAGGTAGGCCAGCACGCGGCCCGATCCGGCGTCGCGGATCGAGCGGGCGATCGCACCGGGTCCCAGGGCCCGGTGGCCGGCGGCCAGGTCCGGGGCCTCGCTCTGGCGCGACAGGAACCAGGCGGACAGCAGCCGCGCGGCCATGGCGGCCACGAAGAGCAGTCCGAAGGCGGCGAACTCGGCCGACGCGGCGCGGCCCCGGTCGAGCAGCAGGCCGCCCAGCAGGATGGCGACGAACAGCGTGGCGTGGGCCGCCCGCGTCCGGCTGGCGAAGAAGCGCGCGCGGATCGGCTCGGGCACCAGGCTCGTCACCCAGGCGTTCCAGGCCGGGCTCGTCGCCATGCCGAAGCCCCAGTAGGCCACGGTCGCCGCCGCCACCCAGCCCAGTCCGATGCGACCGAGCAGGGCGCCCGCGATGAGCGGCAGGAAGGAGAGTGCCTGGAGCGCCGCGCACAGCACGACCCAGCGGCGGTAGGAGCGCAGGCGGTGGACGGCCCAGGGCGTCACCAGCTGGAAGAGCGCGCCCGCCAGCATGGGCAGCGTGGCGATCAGTCCCGCGACCACCTCGCCGAGACCGGCGGCCAGGGCGAAGGCGGGCACGTAGGTCTCGCCCAGGCCCACCATCGCGCTGAACGAGACGCCGTCGGCGACGATGGAGTGCAGGTCGCGCCGGGTGCGCGGGGCCTGCGGGTCGGCTGCGGGGACGGGAGCGGGATCCACGGCGCCGCGGAACCTACCGGACGCGCGACCCGGGGCCCGGGCCCCGCGGCGCTCTTGCACTTTCGCCTAGGTTTCGCGACGCTTCGGCCATGGCCCTCACACGTCGGCAGCGCGAGATCTACGACTTCATCTGCGGCTTCCTCGAGGAGAAGGGCTACTCGCCCAGCCTCGAAGAGATCGGCGGCCACTTCGGCCTGTCGTCGGTTGCCACGGTGCACAAACACGTGCAGCACCTGGTGGAGAAGGGCCTGCTGCGGAAGTCCTGGAACCGCTCCCGCTCGGTGGAGCCGGTCGAGGCCAGCCCGCAGGCGGCCGGCGTGGTGCCGCTGCCCCTGCTCGGCACGGTGGCCGCCGGGGCGCCCATCGAGGCCATCGAGCAGAGCGAGACCATCGACGTCCCGCGCGACCTGGTGCCGCGCCGGGGCGAGTGCTTCGTGCTCCAGGTGCGCGGCGACTCGATGATCGAGGACTCGATCTGCGACGGCGACTACGTGGTGGTGGAGAGCCGTCCCGAGGCCCGCGACGGGGAGACCGTGGTCGCCCTGGTGGGCGGCGACGAGGCGACGCTCAAGCGCATCTACCGCAAGGGAAGCCGGGTGCGCCTCCAGCCGGCCAACGCCAGCATGAAGCCGATCGACGTGCCGGCCGGCGAGGTCGAGGTGCGCGGCATCGTCCGGGGCTTGTTGCGGCGCTACTAGGCGGGGGTAGCGTCTCCGCATGGTCCGTCTGACCCGCGCGATCGACTTCTCGACCTCGCTCCGGTACTGGAACCCGGACCTGCCCGAGGCCGAGAACCGCCGCCTGTTCGGCGAGAAGTCGGCCCAGCACGGCCACAACTACCGGCTCGAGGTCACCCTGCGCGGCGAGCCCGACCCGGCCACCGGCATGGTCATCGACCTGAAGGACCTCCAGACGGTGCTCGACCGCGAGGTGATGGCCCGCTTCGACCACCGCGACCTGAACCGCGACACCCCCTACTTCGACAAGGAGCCGCCCACGCCGGAGAACTTCGTGCGGGTGATCCAGCGGCTGCTGGCGGCGGCCCTGCCCGACGGACTGCTCGACCGGCTGCGGCTCGAGGAGGACGCGGACACCTGGGTGGAGTGGGTCGCCGACGAGGACGGTGCGTGATCTCGCTGACCCGCCGCTACCGCTTCCCGGCGGCCCACGTGCTGGCGTCGCCCGACTTCTCGCCCGAGGAGAACGACCGCATCTACGGCAAGTGCGCGAACCCGGCGGGCCACGGCCACGACTACGGCCTGGAGGTGACCGTGACCGGCCCGGTGGACGCGCGCAGCGGCCGCATCGCCAGCCGCGACGCGCTCGACGCCCTGGTGGGCGAGCGGGTGATCGGCCGCTTCGGCCACCGGCTGCTGAACGACGATCCGGCCTTCGCCGGCCGCGTGCCCACCGCCGAGAACATCGCCGAGGTCGTCCACGACCTGCTGGCGCCCGGCGTGTCCGAGCTGGGAGCGCGCCTGCTGCGCGTGCGGCTCCAGGAGACGCGGCGCAACACCTTCCTGTACGGAGACCCCCGATGAACGACGACAACGATCCGCTGCGGCCGCTGGTCGCGTCCATGCTGAAGGAGCTCGGCGAGGATCCGGGCCGCGACGGCCTGCAGCGCACGCCGCTGCGGGTGGCGCGCTCCATGCGCTTCCTCACCTCCGGCTACCACCAGGATCCGCAGGAGATCCTGAACGACGCGCTGTTCGACGTGACCTACGACGAGATGGTCATGGTGAAGGACATCGAGTTCTACAGCCTGTGCGAGCACCACATGCTGCCCTTCTTCGGGCGCATCCACGTGGCCTACGTGCCCAACGGCAAGGTGGTGGGGCTGTCGAAGATCCCGCGGCTGGTGGAGATGTACGCGCGGCGCCTCCAGGTGCAGGAGCGGCTCACCACCCAGATCGCCGAGACCCTGGAAGACGTGCTCGAGCCGAAGGGCGTGGCGGTGGTCGGCGAGGCCATCCACCTGTGCATGATGATGCGCGGGGTCGAGCAGCAGAACTCGTCGGCGGTCACCAGCTCCATGCGCGGCGCCTTCAAGAGCGACTCGAAGACGCGCAACGAGTTCATGGACCTGATCCGCCACAAGCGCGGGAGCTTCGCCTAGGGCTGTTCCCCCGGGGGCGGCGCGGCGGGCTACGGGATCTCCACGTCCAGCTCGCCGGCGGCCACCAGCTGCTCGCGGCGGGCGTTCACCCAGCGGTCGGCGCGGGCGTTGCGCTTGCTCTCGAGGAGCTGCTCGCGGACCGCCTCGAGCCGCTCCGCCACCACCTTCTCGTCGGCCGGCACGCGTTCGAGGGTCTGCACCAGGGCGATCACCCGGTCGGTCTCGAACACGCGCGGCGAGCTCTCGCCGGGCTCGAGCGCGAAGGCGGTGGCCAGCAGCTCCGGGATGGCGCCGAGTCCGGGCACGAAGCCGTCGCCGCGTCGCGACAGCAGCCCGCTGCGCTCCAGGGTGAGCTCCTTCTCGCGCGCCGCCTCTTCCAGCGACCGGCCGTCGCGGATGGCGGCCGACAGCGCGTCGGCCTGCTCGCGGGCGCGGGCCAGCGCCACCTCGCCGGCGATCAGCTCGCGGGCCAGCTGCTCGCGCACCTCCTCGAAGGGGCGGTGCACCGCGTCGCGGCGCTCCTCCACCCGGATCAGGTGGAAGCCGAACACGCTCTGCACCGGCTCGGACAGCACCCCCGGCTCCAGCGCGAAGGCGGCGTCCTCGAAGGGCTTCACCATCTGGCCGCGCTCGAAGAAGCCCAGGTCGCCGCCGCTCTGCTTGGTGCCGGCGTCGTCGGTGAGCTCGGTGGCGAGCGCGGCGAAGTCCTCGCCGTCGGCCAGCCGGGCCAGGGCTTGGGCGGCCCGGCCGCGGGCCTCGCGCTCCGCCTCCTCGCCGCCCTCGGCGTCGACGGCGAACAGGATGTGCCGGGCCCGGACCGCCTCGCCCAGGTTGAACTCGGCGTCGCGCGCGTCGTAGAGGGCGCGGATCTCGCCCTCGCGGGCCGTCAGGGCCGCCGCCACGTCCTCGTCCGCGATCGACTCCGGGTCCGCCTCGTCCTCGCCCAGCACCACGAAGGCGATGCGGATCTGCTCGAGCTGGCGGGTCAGGGCGTCGCGCGCCTCGCCCTCCGACACCCGCGGCTGCTCGATCAGCAGGCGGATCATCTTGCGCGACAGCAGCGCCATCTGCTGCTCCTGGATGAAGGCGCTCTGGCTGCCGTACTCGTACTCGACGTAGTCCTCGAAGATCTCCGGGTCGAAGCGCCCCGACTCGTCGCGGAAGCCCGGGTCCGACAGCACGAGCTGCTGCACCTCCTCCTTCGAGACCGACAGACCGAAGTCCTCGGCCTCCATGGCCAGCAGCGCCCGGTCCACCAGCTCGCGGGCGGCCATCTGGTCGAGGGTCGGCCCCAGGGCCCGGGCGGCGAACTCGTCGCCCAGGCGCTGCTCCAGGTTGGCCGTCTGCCGGGCGCGGACCCGCTCGAACTCGCGGATGCCGAAGCGGTGGGGCCCCACGGCCACCACCGTGCCGCCCGCCGAGCCCTGGAGCGGCCCCTGGAGGCCCAGGAAGAAGACGAACACGCCGCCGATGCCGATCACCACGAACCAGATGAGCCAGCGCTGGCCCGAGCGAAGGATCCTGAGCATCGAATCTCCCGTGAACGTCCGGTGAACGTCGGTCCCGTGGTCCCGTGGGCCGCTTGCGACTCAGTCGGGGGCCCCCTCCGGTCGAAGAGTGACCTGGGACGCGCGGGAAAGTACGAAGGGGCAGCGGGCCGGGCAAGTCGGAACGGGCCGCGCCGCGGGTTTCCCGCTTGAAGGCCCGAGGGCGGACTGTTAGCATCGCACCAGGTCGCGCAACCAGCGAAAGATCCAATGAAATCACGGAGTTGAGCTACGGCCCTGCGGGGTCGCCAAAACCGTGTTCCAGGAGCCCAGATGATCCTCGATCCGATCCTCGGTTGGTTCTCCAACGACCTCGCGATCGACCTCGGCACCGCCAACACCGTGGTGTACGCGAAGGGTCAGGGCATCGTCGTGTCGGAGCCTTCGGTGGTGGCGGTGGCGCGCGACGCGCGCGGCGTCGACAAGGTGCGCGCCGTCGGTCAGTCGGCGAAGGAGATGCTCGGACGCACGCCGGGCAACATCGTCGCGATCCGTCCGATGAAGGACGGCGTGATCGCCGACTTCGAGATCACCGAGGCGATGCTCCGCTACTTCATCGCGCGCGTGCACGATCGCAAGCGCATGGTGCGACCGCGCATCGTGATCGCCGTGCCGTCGGGCATCACCTCCGTCGAGAAGCGGGCGGTCCGCGAGTCGGCCATCTCCGCCGGTGCGCGCGAGGTGTACCTGATCGAGGAGCCGCTGGCGGCCGCGATCGGCGCCGGCCTTCCGGTCACCGAGCCCTCGGGCAACATGATCATCGACATCGGTGGCGGAACCACGGAGGTCGCCGTCATCTCGTTGTCCGGCGTCGTCTACTCGAACTCGGCGCGCGTCGGCGGCGACAAGATGGACGAGGCGATCATCAACTATGTCAAGCGCAAGTACAACCTGCTCATCGGCGAGCGCACCGCCGAACTGATCAAGATCAGCATCGGTACGGCGGCGCCGGCCGACGACAACGAGACCATGGAAGTGAAGGGCCGCGACCTGGTCGCCGGCGTGCCGAAGATCCTCGAGATCAAGTCCGAGGAGGTGCGCGAGGCGCTGTCCGAGCCCGTCAACCAGGTGGTCGAGGCGGCGAAGATCGCACTCGAGAGGACCCCCCCGGAGCTGGCCGCAGACATCGTCGACAAGGGCATCGTCCTGGTCGGCGGCGGCTCCCAGCTGCGCAATCTGGACGTTCTTCTCCGGGAGGCGACCGGCCTCCCGGTGATGCTGGCAGAGGATCCCCTCACCGCTGTCGCCGTTGGGACCGGGCGGACACTGGATGAACTGCCGCTTCTGAAGGAAGTCGCAATTCGCTCCTGATCCGTTCGGTCCGGCCAAGGCTCGATGACCGAATTCAGCAGTCGAATCCTGATCGCCTTCCTGGTCGCCGGGGTCGTGGGCATCGCCCTGGTGAACATGGTGGTGGACCATCGCGCGCTCGGCGAAGGCGGGCGCGACCTGCCGTGGTGGAGCTCGGTGGTGCTCGACGTGGCGGTGCCGGTGCAGAAGATGGTGGCGGTGCCCTTCGACTTCGCCCGCGACACCTGGCAGGACTACGTGGCGCTGGTGGACGTGAACCACGAGAACCACGAGCTGCGCAGGCAGCTGGCCCGCGCCCGCGAGGAGAACCTCCAGCTCAAGGAGGCGCTGGTGGCCAGCGGACGGCTCGAACGCATCGCCGAGATGCGCGACGAGTTCGAGATCCCGATGCTGCCCGCCGAGCTGGTGGGCGTCGACGTGTCGGCCTGGTTCCGCTCGGCGCTGATCGACCGCGGCCGTGCCCACGGCGTGCGCGCCGGCATGCCCGTCATCTCGGACCAGGGCCTGGTCGGCCTGGTGACCGCCACCGCCAACGACGGCGCCAAGATCATGATGCTGATCGACCGGCAGGCGGCGGTGGACGGCGTGGTCCAGCGCACGCGCGCCCGCGGCATCGCGCGCGGCGCGCGTCAGGACGGCCTCACCTTCCGCTTCTCGGCGCGGGAGGGCGACGTGCGCGTGGGCGACACGATCATCACCTCGGGCCTGGGCGGCGTCTACCCGAAGGGCCTGCGCATCGGCGAGGTGGTGTCGGTGGGCGGCAGCGATCCCCTCCAGCTCCAGACCGCCGAGATCCGTCCCGCCGTCGACTTCGGCCGCCTCGAGCAGGTGTTCGTGATGCTGCGCCGCGGGCGCACCATGGAGCTGCTGTACGCGACCGGCGCGGGCGACGCGGCGGAGGGGGCGGAGCGGGCGACGCCGTGAAGCGGGTGATCGCGCTCGCCTCGCTGGGGCTCGTCGTCCCGATCCTCCAGGGCGTGGTCGCCGGCTTCCTGCCGCGCGGCTTCTGCCCCGACTTCGGGCTGCTGCTGGTGGTCGCGCTGGGCGTGGCGGTGCGCAGCACCGCCGGCGGGCTGGCTCTGGTGGCGTGGCTGGGCTTCGTGTCGGACCTGCTGTCGGGCGCCCTGCTGGGCCAGCACGCGCTGCTGCTGGTGCTGGCCTACGGCGTGGCGCGCGTCGCCAGCACCCACGTGAACCTCCAGGGGACGCTCACCCAGATGGGCCTGGCCGCCGGGCTCACGCTGGCGTCGGCGGTCGGCACCTTCGCGCTGACCGCCTTCTTCGACTCCAGCACCGCGCGCGTCTTCCCGGGCGCCGAGGTGCTCTGGCACGCCGCCGTGAACGCGGCCGTGGCGCCCTTCGTGATCGGCTTCGCGGTGCGCATGCTGGCGCGCCTCGAGGACGACGGACGCCGCCCCCTGCGCCTCGAGCCGCGGAGCTTCAGCGCATGATCCGCCCGCGGAAAGCGCTGGAGCGACCCGGCTTCTGGGGAGCAGGTGGCTCGCGGAGTCACTCCACGTGATGGGCCCGGACGGGCGCGGCCGGCTCTCCAGCGGCGAGTCGAACCTGGGACGGCGCATCCCGTTCCTGGCGGTGGTCATCGTGCTGACCTTCGGCGGCTTCTTCGCGCGCCTGTTCCAGCTCCAGCTGATCCAGTCCGACGACCTGCGCCAGCGCTCCCAGCGCAACTACGTGCGGACCGTGCGGCTGGAGGCGCCCCGCGGCGAGATCCTCGACCGCATGGGGCGCGTGCTGGCGAACACCCGGGCGGCCTACGGGCTCCAGGTGCTGCCGAACGAGCTGCGCGAGCCCGACCTGGTGTACACCGCCCTGGCGCAGCTGATCGACCGCGACGCCGCGGCCATGGCGGAGCGGGTGGGCAGCCCCCGCGGCCGCAACCGCTTCAAGGCGGTGCGCCTGGCCGACGACCTGTCGCAGGACGAGTACAGCCGCGTCGAGTCGCACCTGTTCGCGCTGACCGGCGTGTTCACCGACATCCACCCGCGCAGGAACTACGTGGAGGGCCCGCTGGCCTCCCACGTGCTGGGCTACATCGGCGAGATCCAGCGCTCCCAGCTCGAGACCCGCGCCTACGCCGAGTACCAGTCGGGCGACGTGATCGGCCAGGCCGGCGTCGAGCGCCTGCTCCAGTCGGACCTGCGCGGGCGCGGCGGCGGTCGCAACCTGGTGGTCGACGTGGCCGGACGCGTGGTCGGATCGCTCGACGAGATCGAGCCGGTGCGCGGCGGCAGCGTCACCCTGACCCTCGACCGCGACCTCCAGCGCGCCGGCGAGGAGGCCTTCCTGCCCGACGTGCTGGGCGAGCGCAGCAGGATCGGTGCGCTCGTGGCCATGGACGTCCGCACCGGCGACGTGCTCGCCATGGTCTCCAAGCCCTCCTTCGACCCGAACGACTTCGCCGGCGGCATCGACGGCGAGACCTGGAAGGGGCTGGTCGAGGACGAGTGGCGCCCGATCCAGAACCGCGCGATCGCGGGCCAGTACCCGCCCGGCTCGACCTACAAGCCGCTGGTGGCGGCGGCCGGCCTCCAGGAGGGGCTGGTCGATCCGCGGAAGAAGGTGTTCTGCCCGGGTACGTTCCGCCTGGGCCGCCGCACCTATCGCTGCTGGAAGCGCGGCGGCCACGGCTGGATGGACATGCACCAGGCGATCGTGCAGAGCTGCGACGTCTTCTTCTACCAGCTGGGGCTCGAGCTGGGCATCGACCGGCTCGCCTTCTTCGCCCGCGGCTTCGGCCTGGGGCGGCGCACCGGGCTGCCGCTGCCCAACGAGCAGAGCGGCCTGGTGCCCACCAGCGCCTGGAAGGAGCGGCGCTTCGGCGAGCCCTGGGTGCGCGGCGAGACGGTGTCGGCCGCCATCGGCCAGGGCTTCAACCTGACGACGCCGCTCCAGCTGGCGGTGGCCACCGCCGCGCTGGCCAACGGCGGCAAGATCGTGAAGCCGCGGCTGGTGCTGCGCAGCGAGGACGCGCTCGGCAACGTCACCCTGGGACCCGAGCCCGAGGTGGTGGCGACGGTGCCGGTGGATCCGGAGCACCTGGCGCTGGTGCGCGACGCCATGGTCGGTGTGGTGCACGAGCCGCGCGGCACCGGCGGGCGGTCGCGGGTGGAGGGCATCACGGTCGGCGGCAAGACCGGCACGGCCCAGGTGGTGAGCCTGAAGCACACCGAGGACCTGGAGGAGGACGAGATCACCTTCCGCCACCGCGACCACGCGCTGTTCATCGCGTTCGCGCCGGCCGAGGCGCCGGAGATCGCGGTCGCCGCCATCGTCGAGCACGGCATGCACGGCAGCTCGGCGGCGGCGCCGGCGGTGCAGCGCGTGCTGGCCGCCTACTTCGGCGAGGCGCCGGAGCCCACGCCCCCGACCGAGGTCGCCGATGTTCGGAATTGACCGGCGCCTGGTCCAGAACTTCGACTGGACGCTGCTCGGGCTGGTGCTGGTGCTGGCCACCATGGGCATCGTCAACCTGATCTCGGCGACCGCCGGCGGCGAGGGCCTCTCCGAGACGGTGCGGCGCCAGCTCCTGTCGGCCGGCGTGGGCGTGGCGTGCGCCGCCGTGGTGGCGGCCATCGACTACCGGCACTACGCCCGGCTCGCGCTACCGGTCTTCGTCGTGGCCCTGGGCCTGCTGGCGCTCACGCTGGTGGTGGCGCCGGTCACCCGCGGCAGCCAGAGCTGGCTGTTCGGCGGCCGCTTCCAGCCGTCGGAGGTGGCGAAGGTGGCCATGATCCTGGCCCTGGCCCGCTACTTCCAGCGCAACCCGCCGGCCGAGACGCGGCGCCTGCGCGACCTGGTCTGGCCGGCGGCGATCATCGCCATGCCGGTGGGCCTGATCGTGGCCCAGCGCGACCTGGGCGTGGCGCTGCTCACGCTGCTGATCGGCAGCACCTACATCGTGCTGGCCGCCATTCCGTGGCGCGCCTGGCTGGGCGTGGGCGTGCTGGCGGTGGCGGCCCTGGCGGCGCTGTGGAGCTTCGGCCTGGCCGACTACCAGAAGGAGCGCATCCTGGGCGTGATCGACCCGGGCCGCGACCCGCTGGCGTCCGGCTACCAGGCGAACCAGTCGCGCATCGCGGTGGGCTCGGGCGGCCTGTTCGGCACCGGCTACATGCAGGGCACCCAGACCCAGCTGCGCTTCCTGCCCACCCAGCACACCGACTTCGCCTTCTCGGTGGTGGCCGAGGAGTGGGGGTTCGTCGGCAGCACCGCCGTGCTCGGCCTGTACGGCATGCTGCTCATCTGGGGTCTGGTGGTGGCGCGCAGCAGCAAGGACGAGTTCGGGGCGCTGCTCGCCATCGGGGTGGTGGGGTGCCTGTTCTGGCCAGCGGTGCTGAACGTGGCCATGGTGCTCGGCCTGGCCCCGGTGATCGGCGTGCCCCTCCCGCTCTTCTCCTACGGAGGCTCGGCCCTGGTCGTGACCCTCTCCCTGATCGGCCTGCTCCTCAACGTCTCGATGCGGCGGTACGTGTTCTAGTTCGACGACGCGGAGGGGGGGCGTCCGGCGAGCGGGCTCCTTGACTGGTTCGGTCCGATCCGGGCCGCCTGGCGATCCACCGGGCCGGTGAACGAAGGCGCCGGCGCATTCCCGCCGGTCGCTTTGCGGCGGCCCGTCACGGCCTCAACGCCTGCGGATCCCGCTCGCCGGACGCCCTCGCT
>JBNLVK010000240.1:0-8930 GCA_050618055.1 Myxococcota bacterium | reverse complement strand
CCCCCAAACCCCATTTCGCGAGAGCGCTCCCCTCTCGCCGCTCCAGGAGTCACCCCATGTCCGCCACGTCGTGGAAGGAAGAGCTCGCGGGCCGGATGGATGCCGGCTGGGAAGAGGAGATCGACCACTTCGAGGGTCAGCTCCAGCTGCGCAAGCAGGGCAAGCTCGAGGAGAAGGTCTTCGCCGAGACGCGCCTGCGTCGCGGCGTCTACGGCCAGCGCTACGACAACGGCAAGCGCCACGACGGCATCTCCGAGAAGCCGCTGGCCTTCGACGCGCATCCCACCAAGGGACCGGACACGGTCTGGGACGCGCCGGGCATGCAGCGCATCAAGATCCCCTACGGCGGCATGTCCCCGGATCAGCTCGACGAGCTGTCGGCGCTGGCCGAGGAGTACAGCGACAACATCCTGCACGTCACCACGCGCCAGGACATCCAGCTCCACTTCGTGCACATCGAGGACACGCCGGACCTGATGCGGCGGCTGGCGGCGCTGGGCATCACCACCCGCGAGGCCTGCGGCAACTCGATCCGCAACGTCACCGCCTGCCCGCTGGCCGGCGTGTGCAAGACCGAGGCGTTCGACGTCTCGCCCTACGCCTCGGCGTTGATGCGGTTCCTGCTGGGCCACCCGGACGTGCAGGACTTCGGCCGCAAGTTCAAGCCGGCCTTCTCGGGTTGCGAGCACGAGGCCTGCGGCCTGGTGCAGCTGCACGACGCCGGCTACGTGGCGCGCGTGCAGGACGGCAAGCGCGGCTTCAAGGTCGTGGTGGGCGGCGGACTCGGTCCGGTGCCGCACCAGGCCAAGGTGCTCTCCGAGTTCACGCCCGAGGAGGAGATGCTGCCGCAGATCCAGGCGGTGGCCCGGGTGTTCGCGCGCCTCGGCGAGAAGAAGAACCGCGGCCGCGCGCGCATCAAGTTCCTGGTGGCGAAGCTCGGCATCGAGGAGTTCCAGCGGCTGGTCGAGGAGGAGCGCGGGAAGCTTCCCCACGACGATCGCTGGACCGCCTTCCTCTCCGACATGCCCCACACCCGGGGCGAGGCGCCGAAGCCGGCCGCCGCGCTGCCCGCCGGCGACCACGGTCCCGAGTTCGCCGAGTGGTTCGCCACGAACGTGCGCGCCCAGCGCCAGGAGGGGTACTCGGTCGTCACGCTGGCGCTGCCGCTGGGCGACCTGACCTCGGACCAGGGTCGCGCGCTGGCCGACATCGCGCGCACCTACTGCGGCGACAACATGCGCACCACCGTCGAGCAGAACATCGTGCTGCGCTTCGTGGCCGACGCCGACCTGCCGGCGCTGCACGGCGAGCTCCAGGCCATCGGGCTGGCGGCGCCCGGCGCCGAGACGATCGTCGACGTCACCAGCTGCCCGGGCACCGACACCTGCAAGCTCGGCATCTCGGCCTCGCGCGGGCTCGGCGGCGAGCTGCGCCAGCGGCTGGCCGCCAAGTCGGCCTCGCTGCCCGAGGCGGTGAAGGGGCTCAAGATCAAGATCTCGGGCTGCTTCAACAGCTGCGGACAGCACCACGTGGCCGACATCGGCTTCTACGGCAACAGCCGCAAGATCGACGGCCGCACCGTCCCCCACTTCCAGGTGGTGCTGGGCGGCCAGTGGACGGAGAACGCGGGCAGCTACGGGCTGGCGGTCGGGTCGGTGCCGAGCAAGGCGGTGCCCCAGGCGATCGAGGCGCTGACCGACGCCTTCGCCCAGGGCCGCGAGAGCGGCGAGAGCTTCCAGTCCTACATCGCTCGGCTGGGCAAGCGCAACGTGAAGGAGCTGATCAAGCCCTTCATGGCGGTGCCGCCCTACGCCGAGGATCCGGACTTCTACGCCGACTGGAGCGACGTCCGCGAGTTCACCATCGGCGACCTGGGCGTCGGCGAGTGCGCCGGCGAGGTGGTGAGCCTGTTCGGCATCGAGGTGGTGAAGGCGGAGAGCCAGGCCTTCGACGCCCAGGTGGCGCTGGACGACGGCGACTGGGAGGCGGCGGAGGAGCTGGCCTACCACGCCATGCTGTCGGCGGCGCGGGCGCTGGTGCGGCTCGAGTTCATCGACGTCACCGAGGATCCGGACGAGGTCGTGCGCGAGTTCAAGACCCGCTTCTACGACACCGAGATCTTCTTCCACCGCTTCTCGAAGGGCGCCTTCGCCAACCACCTGCTCGACCGCCACGCCAACCCGCCCCAGCAGGTCGGGCGCGACGAGGCGGCCGCGCGGGTCGAGGAGTCGCAGCTCTTCATCGAAGCCTGCCACGCCTGCGAGGCCAAGCTCGACGCCGCGAAGCTGGCGGGCGGTGGCGTCGACATCGAGGTCCCCGCGAGCGCATGAACCCGCAACGCATCTCCTGCAAGTTCTTCCTGCACCCGGACCCGACGGCGCCGGTGGTGCTGTCGCCGTTCATCGGCATGTTCCACCGCTTCATCCAGGAGAAGACGCTGGACGGCCTGCTGCTCGACGTGGCCGACTACGCCCACGTCCCCGACGGACCGGGCATCCTGCTGGTGGGTCACGACGTCGACTACGGCCTCGACCTGGCCGAGGGCCGCGCCGGCCTGCTGGTCGTGCGCAAGCGCTACGGCGAGCTGCCCGCGGCCGACGCGCTGCGCCTGGCGCTCGCCAGCGCGCTGGGCGCCATCACGGCCATCGAGGCCGACGGATCCGGCGACGTGCGCTTCGCGACCAGCGCGGTGACGGTGCAGCTGCTCGACCGGCTGGCCACGCCCAACGACGACGCCACGTACGAGGCGGCGCGGAGTGCCCTGGCCCCGGTGCTCTCCGACCTCTACGGCGAGAAGCACGAGGTGGCGCGCGCCCACGCGGACGATCCGCGCAAGCCGCTCACCCTGACGGTCACGGCGAACGAGGCCCCCGCCGCCGACGAGCTGGCGGCGCGGCTGGGAGGAGCGAAGTGAGCGGACAGAGCGGCCCGCAGAGCCAATGGGACATCACGGTCGAGGACCTGAAGAAGCTGCGCGACGAGGGCGTCGACTTCGTGCTCGTCGACGTGCGCGAGCCCCACGAGTACGAGATCTGCCACCTGGACGGCCGGCTGATCCCGCTGGGCACGCTGGGCGAGAAGATGGGCGAGCTCGACGCCGGCGCCCACGTGGTGGTGCACTGCCGGTCGGGCGTGCGCAGCGCCAAGGCGGTGGAGGTGCTGCGCGGCGCCGGCTTCGGCAACGCCTGGAACGTGAACGGCGGCATCCTGGCGTGGATCGACCGCATCGACGGCAGCCTCACCCGCTATTGAGCGACGCGGATCGCTTCGCCCGGGCGATCGCCGCCATCGACGCGGCGAACGCCGACGATCCGCACACGCTCCCGGTGCGCGGCCGGCAGCGTCCCAAGGAGCAGGCCCACGCCGAGCTGGTGAGCGAGTGGGTGCGGGCGCTCGCGCCGGACGCGTCCGAAGCGCTGCGGCTGGCCGCGCGCGCCCACCACGTGCGCCGCTGGGAGATCCCGCGCGGCGACTTCCCGGCCGGGCGAGCCGGCTACCACCGCTGGCGCAAGGCCCTCCAGGACCACCACGCCGACGTGCTGCGCGGCATCCTCGAAGACTGCGGCTACGACCAGGCGACCATCGCCCGCACCCGTGCGCTGCTGCACAAGCAGGGCCTGGGCCGCGACCCGGAGGTGCAGACCCTGGAGGACGCGCTCTGCCTGGTGTTCGTCGAGACCCAGTTCACCGAGCTGGCGGCGAAGCTCGACGAGGAGAAGCTCCTCGACGTGACGCGCAAGACCCTGCGCAAGATGAGCCCGGACGCCATCGCGCGGGCGACCGGTCTGCCCCTGGACGACGCCTCCCGCGCGCTGCTCGAACGCGCGGCGCAGGACGCCTAGAATGACGCGCCCGCCAGACCACAAGGAGCCCCCCGTGGACGTTCGTGACGGATTCAGCGAAGTCGTCGGCAACACGCCGCTCATCAAGCTGCGCAAGGCGTCGGAGCAGACCGGTTGCACGATCCTGGGCAAGGCCGAGTTCCTGAACCCGGGAAGCTCCGTCAAGGATCGCGCCGCCAAGTACATGGTGCTCGACGCCGAGGAGCGCGGCGACCTCCAGCCCGGCGGCGTGATCGTCGAGGGCACGGCCGGCAACACCGGCATCGGTCTGGCGCTGGTGGGCAACGCGCGCGGCTACCGCACGGTGATCGTGATGCCCGAGACCCAGAGCCAGGAGAAGAAGGACATGCTCCGGCTGTGCGGCGCCGAGCTGCACTGCGTGCCTGTGGTCCCCTACAAGAACCCGGACCACTACGTGAAGCAGGCCGAGCGCCTGGCCGGCGAGCTGGCCAAGAGCGAGAAGCACGGCGTGCTCTACGCGAACCAGTGGGACAACCCGAGCAACCGCAGCGGCCACGTGCGCTCCACCGGCCCCGAGATCTGGGAGCAGACCGACGGGACCGTCGACGGCTTCACCTGCGCGATCGGCACCGGCGGAACCCTCTCCGGCGTCTCCGAGTACCTGAAGAGCCGCAACCCGGACGTGCGCGTCGTGGCCGCGGATCCCAGGGGCGCCTCCATGTACCACTGGATCAAGGACGGCGAGGTGAAGCCCACCGAGGGCGGATCGATCACCGAGGGCATCGGCCAGGGCCGTGTCACCGGCAACGTGGAGGGCGCGCTCGTCGACGACGCCTACTCCATTCCCGACGCCGAGATGCTGCCGATCGTCTTCGACCTGCTCAGCGAGGAGGGGCTCTGCCTGGGCGGCTCGTCGGGCATCAACGTGGCCGGCGCGATCCGCCTGGCGAAGGACCTGGGTCCGGGACACACGGTGGTGACGGTGCTCTGCGACTTCGGCACCCGCTACCAGGGGAAGCTCTTCAACCCCGAGTTCCTGCGCAGCAAGGACCTGCCGACCCCGCCCTGGCTCGACTGAGCGCCGGCTCCGCGGTTACCTGCCCTTGAAGACCGGCGCGCGCTTCTCGAGGAAGGCGCGCGGACCTTCGGCGGCGTCCTCCGAGGACATGACCGGCATGCCGTTGGCCATCTCCTTGGCGAAGGCCTCCTCCTCGGGAAGGGTCGCCGTCTCGCGCACGGTCTTCAGGATGGCCTTCACCGCCAGCGGACCGTTGGCGGCGATGCGCTCGGCGATCTTGCGCGCCTCGGCCAGCGCCTGGCCGTCGGGCACGACGCGCCCCACCAGCCCCAGCTGGGCGGCGCGCGTGGCGTCGATCGCGTCGCCGGTGACCAGCATCTCCACCGCCACCGTGTAGGGGATCTGGCGCGGCAGGCGAACGGTGGATCCGGCCATGGGGAAGAGGCTGCGCTGTACCTCGGTCACGCCGAAGCGGGCGCTCTCGGCGGCCACGCGGATGTCGGTGCCCTGCAGGATCTCGGTGCCGCCGGCCAGCGCGAAGCCCTCGACCGCCGCGATGATGGGCTTGGTGGGCCGGTAGGTCTTGAGCCAGCCGTCGAAGATCACGGCGCCGTCGCTGAGCAGGCGCTCCTCGTACTCGTCGTCGGCCTGGCGCGCGCGCAGCTTGGGGATCACCGACAGGTCCATGCCGGCGCAGAAGACGTCGCCGGCGCCGGTCAGGATGGCGACGCGCAGCTCGTCGTCCTCGTCGAGCCGGTGCCAGGCGTCCGACAGGCCGCACAGCACCTCGGCGTTCACCGCGTTCTTCTTCTCGGGACGGTTGATGGTGACGGTGAGGACGTGGCCGTCCTTCTCGGCGAGCAGCGCGGGCATGGGGGTTCCTCCGGTGGGAGGCCGACGCTAGCGACGGCGCTCGCGCTCCACCAGCTCGTAGAGCACCACCGCGTCCTTGCCGAGGGGGACCGGCGTGGCGCCGATCTCGTCGGCCAGCTCGACCTGCTCGAAGCAGTAGCGCCGCCACACCTTCGACGGGTAGTCCTCCAGCGCCAGGCCGAAGCCGCCCACGAGCTGGCCGTCGCGCGCGCGCAGGTGACCGGCCTTGGCGCCCACGCCGCGGAAGCGGTGGCACGACACGCAGCGCAGCGTCTCGGTGAGGATGCGCTCCTCCGCCTCGGGCAGGTCGCGCAGCGGCGCCAGCGGGTCCGTGTTCCCGACCTCGAACGCGTCCTTCTGCAACCCGAAGCGCCCGAACAGCATGGGATCGACCGACGGCGGCGGCGGCTCCTGGAAGTGGATGAACGCGCCCAGGGGCCGCGCCAGCACGTAGATCTCCTCCTCGCCCTTCCACGAGTAGCGCTTCTTCGTGTGGTAGACGTCGGTCAGCCGGAACAGCTGCCGCTCGTCGTCGACGCCGATCACGATCTGCGGGCGCAGCCCCTCGATGTCGGAGCGGCGCCACACCACCTTCTCGCCGCGCACGTTCGTGACCGTGAGCCAGCTCCAGGGCCGGTCGCCGCCGGGCACGTTGCGCTCGACGAAGGCGAGCAGGTCGAGCGCGTGGTAGGTCTCGGGCACCAGCAGCGTCGGACGTCCGGGCCGCACGAAGGGCATGTTCAGCGTGAACAGGAAGCGCTCGTCGGCGTCGTGGCGGGTGGCGTGGGCCTCGTCCTCCCAGAAGGGAAGCGTGGTGTAGCTGGGATCGCGCCAGAAGCGGCGCGTGCCGAAGGCGTCCTCCAGCGAGTTGGCGGCGCCGGGCAGCTCGAGCAGCGACATCAGGTGCTGGCGCGCCGGACCCTTCGGGTCGACCAGCGCCAGCGCGCTCCAGTGGTCGCGGCCGCTCACGTAGAACATCTCCGCCGCCGGGTGGCCCGCCTCGCGGAGCGCCTCGGCGAAGGCGCTGGCGTCGGCGTCGGCGCCGGGCAGGTCGTGCTGGGCGACCAGCAGCAGGAAGGTGGGCGTGTCCTCGTTCACGCCCTCCAGGTGCCGGGCGGGCGACGCGTCGCGCAGCTCGCGCCGTCCGCCGAAGGCGTTCGCGTACACCGCGCGCAGCTCCTCGCCCACCGCGTCGCTGGTCAGGTCGAAGCTGCCGCTCCACACGACGACGCCCTGGATGCCGCGGGACGTGAAGCCGTGGGCGTCCAGGTAGCGCGGGTCGAGGGTCACGAGCGCGGCCAGGTGTCCGCCGGATCCGTGGCCGGCCAGGAAGAGCTTCTGCGGGTCGTAGCCGTAGGTGTCCGCCTGGTCGATCAGGAAGGCGACGGCGGCGGCCACGTCCTCGGCGCCGGCCGGGTGCGGGTGCTCCGGCGCCGGACGGTGACGCACGATGGCGACGGCCGCGCCCAGGCGCTGGAGGGGACGGGCGAAGCGCAGGGCCAGGTCGCGGCCGCGCTCGCCGTCGGACCAGAAGCGGCTGTGCACGAACACCAGCAGCGGTCCGCCCGGCTCCTCGGGCAGGAACAGGTCGAGGGTCGGGGCGGCGTCGCCCGCACCGGAGTACGCGACGTCCTCCAGCATGCGGGTCTCGGCGATCGCCGGCAGCGCGAGCAGGAGCAGCAGCAGGGCGACGGCGATCCGCATCCGCGCCCCAATCTACCGGGTTTTGCGAAACCCATCGGCAGCGGGCCGCGACCCACCGGGTGCCCGTCCGGTGGATATCGGACCGGGGCGTGTCCCTTCCCTCGCTGATCTGGATCGACTGCGGACCCGACCCAAGGATGAGGGGCACGTCCCGGTCTCCGGGCGCAGCCAGGGCCGGAAGCCCGCGCGCACCGTGGGGAATCCGGCCCCGATCGATCCTCCGGCCCGCCGGCGGCCCTCCCCCGTGGGGGTCGCCGGCCCGCGGATCCGCCGAAAACCTCGCGATTTCCGCTACCTGAGAGGTCGCCGGCGCGACTTCCCTCCAAGGGGAAGGGCCCGGTGGCGCCTTCCCCGTTCCCCTCCCCCGGCCGGAAGCCGTGCGTGCGAAACTGCTCTGCCCCGACCCCATGCTGATCTCCCGAACCCCCAGGAGCCGGGTGCCGGCGCGGGCCCTGCTCGTGCTGGTGCTGTGCGCCGTGTCCGCCCCCGCCGCCGCGGCGGCCGCCGAAGTGGACGCGCCGGCGGAGGTGCGTGCGCGGGCGCTGCGGCTGGCCCTCGAGGGTCGCTGCACGGCCGCCCTGCCCGAGCTCGACGCGGCGCGGCTGGCCGATCCGGGCGACGCGCTGCTGGCGCTGCGCGCCGGTCAGTGCCGCCTGCGCCAGCACCGCTACGGAGAGGCGGCGCGCGACCTCGAGGCGGCCACGCGGCTCGCGCCCGAGCGCGGCGACGCCTGGCTCGCGCTGGCCAAGGCCCGCTACCACGCCCGCGACCTGCAGGGCGCCGGCGCCGCCCTGGACGAGGCCCAGCGCCGTCTGCCCGACGACGCCGAGGTGGCCCTGTACCGGGGCATGCTGCTCGTCGAGTCGGGCGACGACGCGGAGGCGATCGCCGCCTTCGAGCGCGCCCGCTCCCTCGACGCCGAGCGGGTCGAGCCGGTGGCGTCGCACCAGATCGCCCTGGCCCGCGCGCGCACGCACGACGTGGAGGGCGCCGAGGACGACCTGGTGCGCCTGCGCGACACCTGGCGGGGCACCGACTGGTCGACGCGCGCCGAGCGCGATCTCGACCGGCTGCGGGCCGGTCGCGCGCGCCACGCCTGGCTCGGGCTGGGCGCCGGCGTCGAGTACGACAGCAACGTGGTGCTGCGCGGGCGCGGCGTGCCGCGTCCGGCGGACATCGGCGACGACGACGACGCGCGCGGCGTGTGGACCGGCAGCGGCGGCGTCGAGCTGTTCAAGACCGAGCGCACCACGCTGGGCCTGATGGGCAGCTACCGCGGCACCACCCACGTCGACCTCTACGAGTACGACGCCCACTTCCCCAGCGTCACCGCCTGGGTCGACTGGGCCGCGGCCGAGGGGCTGGTCGCGAACGCCCGCTACGACTTCGGCTACGCCTGGCTCGACGGCAATCCGTTCGTGGCGACCAGCAACTGGCAGGTCTCGCTGCTCCAGACCGCGTCCGAGTGGGGCGAGAGCCAGGTCTACGTACGCACCCACCTGGACGACTACTTCTTCCGCAGCGACGACGTG
>JBNLVK010000239.1:0-5397 GCA_050618055.1 Myxococcota bacterium | reverse complement strand
CCCATCGACTCGAACGAGCGCGCCAGCTCCCCCAGCTCGTCCTCGCTCTCCCAGATCCGCCCACGCCGGAGGTCGCCGCTCGCAAGACGCTCCGCCTCGCGGCGAAGCAGCCCGATGCCCTCGGCCAGGTCGCCGGCCAGCAGCCGCGCGGCCAGCAGGGCCAGGCCCACGGCGATGCAGAAGAAGGCGATGAACACGCCGTCGTTGGCGCGCATCATGGCCCACACCGAGCCCCACTCGCTGTGGGCGACGAGCACCCGTCCGTCGGCGAGGCGCTGCCAGACGATCACGTTGTCCGAGTCGAAGGAGAGGCTGTCGCCGCTGTCCAGGCCGATCTGGCGGATGGCCGAGAGCTCGGCGGGCGAGAGTCCCGTGCCCGCCTCGTCCTCGCCCGGTCCCTCCCGGCCGAAGGCGGACAGCGACTCGGCGATGCCCAGGTCGACGGCCACCTTCGCGCCTTCGGCGATGGCGACCTCGCCGCGCGCGGCGAAGTCGCCGGCGATGTGCTCGAGCAGGCGGCGCTTCATGGTGACGGCGCTGGCCTCGAGCGAGCGCCCCGCCGAGACGCTCGACAGCAGCGACGCGAAGAGCACGACCAGCGCGGTGGTGCCGGTGACGGTCACGATCAGCTTCTGCCCCACCGGAACGCGGCGCACCAGCCCGGAGCGGATCTCCGGATCGCCGATCTCCTGGGCCAGCGCGTGGCGCATCTCGCCGAGCATCCGCTTCAGGACGAAGTAGTGGATCAGGCCCATCACGAAGCCGCCCGAGAGCGCCGACACGATCATCGCCACGCCGGACAGCGGGCGGAAGCCCTCGGTGAACAGCGCCATGCCGCCGGCCACCAGCACGGCGCCCAGTCCCCACCAGAACTCGGACCACAGGAACATGCGCGCCGGCAGGTCCGAGATGGCGCGGAAGCCCTCGCGCAGGTCCTCGGGCGTGGCGGTGCCCTCGCGGCGGCGGTCCAGGCAGCGCACCAGCGGACGCCAGATGGCGTCGTGCACCTTCGCCTGCGCCACGAACAGCACCACGAACAGCCCGGCCACGATCCAGCCGAAACGGATCCACTGGTCCGTGGTGAAGCGCAGCAGCGCCATCAGGTAGAGGCTGATCAGCACGACCGTCACCAGGGACATGACGCCCGAGGCCGCCAGCACGCGAGCCTGGTAGCGCCGCCCGGTCTCCTGGCCGGCGGGAGATCGATCCAAGGTCGGTGCCGCCATCAGTCGACCTTGAGCAGGCCCTTGACGACCTCCAGCACCCGGTTGGCCTGGATCGGTTTCGTCAGATACTCGTTCGCGCCCAGCGCGATGGCGCGCTCGCGGTCCTCGCTGGCCCCCTCGGTGGTGATCACCACGATCGGGATGCTCTTCAGCGAGTCCTCGCCCCGCATCAGACGGATCAGCTTGAGGCCGTCCATCACGGGCATGTTGATGTCGATCAACGCGATGTCGAAGTGGTCGTTCGAGACGTGACGGAGGCCGTCCATCCCGTCCTGTGCCTCGACGATCTCCACGTCCTTCAGCCGACGCAGTGCGAAGACCAGCAGCTGCCGCATGGTCGGGCTGTCCTCGACGATGAGTACGCGATGCTTGGACATGTCGGTTCCCTCTAGTTCGTCAGGAGATCGATGAAGCCCTGGATCGTGTTGAGCTTCCGCTCGGACTGGGAGTAGAGCCGCGCCGCGAAGAGCGCCGTGGCCGCGTGCCCGCCGAGCATGTTGAACAGTTCGTGGTCGAGGGGGGAGAAGCCTTCCTTCTGCTGGAGCAGGCCGAACACGGCGATCGCACCGATCGGCCGGTCCTGCACCACCAGCGGGACGCACACGATCGGCTGGCTCAGGTCGTCCGACCGGGCCGTGTTCCAGCAGGTGGCCTCGTTGGCGGCCACCGCCGCTCCCAGCACGCCCGACCCGAGCTTCACCTTCGGGAAGTCGCCGAGGTCGCGCCCCTCGGACGCCACCGCGGTGAGCTCGCTGGTCTGGTCGTTCAGCAGGTAGATCGCGAACACCTCGGCGCCGACCAGGTTGATCACGATCTCCATCACGATCTTCAGCACCTCGTCCGGATCCAGGGTCGAGTGCAGCTGGTAGCTGGCGACGTAGAGGTTCGCGAGGTTGTTGTTCTCCTCCTCGATCTCCACGTAGCGCTGGGCGAAGTGGGTGTTCTCCATCTCCACCTGCTCGAGCCGCTCGCGCACCGAGGTGTACTCGCTCTCGAGACGCTTGATCCGGTCGAGGAGCTCCCGGCGGAGCTTCTCCCAGTCCCCCGGGTCCTGCGCCGCGGTCTCCTGCTTGTCGTGCACCTTCATCAGGTCCATGCGCAGCTTCTCGTTCTCACGCAGCAGCTCCTGCGAGAACTCGGCTCCCCTCTTGAAGAGGGCCATGAACTCGTCTGCCCGTTCGAACAGCTTCGGGTCCTTACCGCTCATACCTTCCCCTTCGGATCCGATCCGCCGTGAATCGATGCGGCGATCTCGTGCAATGGCAGGACGTGGTCCACGGCCCCCGTCCGGATCGCCTGCTGTGGCATGCCGAAGATGACTGCGGTCTCCTCCGACTCGGCGAGCACGAAGCCCCCCGCCTCCTTCACCTCCGACACGCCCTTGCGGCCGTCGTCGCCCATCCCGGTGAGCACGATGGCCACCAGGTCGCGCCCGTAGTGCTTGGCCGCCGACGCGAACAGCCGGTCCACCGACGGCGCGTACTTGTCGCGCGGTCCGGGCTCGACCACCCGCGTCACCACCCGGCCGGCCCGCGACTCGAGCTCGAGGTGCCAGCCGCCCGGCGCCACCAGCACGCTGCCCGGCAGCGGCACCTCGCCGCCGGCCGCCTGGCAGGCCGACAGCGGCGTCAGGCGGTCGATGCGCTCGGCGAAGCCCTGGGTGAAGCCGGCGGGCATGTGCTGCGCCACCACGAAGGCGCACGGGGGCGGCGAGGAGAAGGCGCCGAAGATCTGCATCAGGGCGGCGGGGCCGCCCGTCGACGAGCCGATCACCACCACCTTCGGTCCGGCGACCCGCTCGGCCACCGTGGCGACGTGGGGCGGCATCGCGTCGACCCGCTCGCGCACCTTCTCGATGCGCAGCTCGCGCATCGAGTGCACCTTGCGGATCAGCTCGCGCTCGATGTCGACCAGCTCCGGGGCCGCGCGCAGCGTGGGCTTGGCCAGGAAGTCGACCGCACCCAGCTCCAGCGCGCGGAACACCTGCTCCTCGCCGGCGCGTCCGCTGATCACGATCACCGGCGTCGGCCGCTTGCTCATGACCAGCCGCAGGAAGGTGAAGCCGTCCATCTTCGGCATCTCGAGATCGAGCGTGATCAGGTCCGGCTCGAGCTCGAAGGTCTTGCGCAGCGCCTCCTCGCCGTCGCGGGCCATGCCCACCACCTCGACGAGCGGCGACGCCCGCAGCATGCGGATGATGGCCTGGCGGCTGAACGCCGAGTCGTCGATGACGAGCACGCGGATCGGGCGCTGGACGGGAGCACGCATCTTCACGCCTCTCCCTCCCCTCGCCCGGCGTCCCCGGTGCTGGCGATCGCCTCCGCCGCCGCCTCGTGCCACAGGTCGGGCGTGGAGAGGCCGGGCATCGGCTTGCGGTACACCAGGTCGTTCTTCAGGTGGCGCAGCTCGAGCGACGTCGACAGGTTGATCAGCGACTCGGAATGGCCGAGCAGCAGGTGGCCGCCCGGTCGCAGCTTGCTCTCGAAGGTCTCGATCACGCGGCGCTTGCTCTCCTGGTCGAAGTAGATGAGGACGTTGCGGCACAGGATCACGTCCATGGAGCCGAGCAGCGCCACCTTGGAGCGATCCATCAGGTTCAGGTGGATGAAGTCGACGTTCTTCTTGATCTCGTCGCAGATGCGCCAGACGCCGTCCTTCTCCTCGAAGTAGCGCTCGCGCAGCGGCGGCTCGGTCTCCCGGAAGGACGCCTCGCGGTAGGTGCCCTGGCGCGCCCGCTGGAGCATGCGCCGGGAGATGTCGGAGGCGTAGACGCGCAGCTCGCCGGACGGGTCCATGCCGGCCTCGGCGGCCAGGATGGCGATGCTGTAGGGCTCCTCGCCGCTGGCGCAGCCGGCGCACCAGATGGTGATCGGACCCTTGCGGCCGCGGGCCTGGAGCTTCGCCTCCGGCAGGATCTCGGTGACCAGCGCGCGCAGCTGACGGCGCTCGCGGAAGAAGTAGGTCTCGTTGGTGGTGATCTCGTCGATCAGCTGGGCCAGCTCGCCACCGCCCGTGCTGCTGCGCAGCTCGTAGTGGTAGGCGGAGAAGCCGGCGATGCCACGCTCGCGCATGCGCCGCGCGACGCGCCGTTCCAGCAGGAAGCGGGTCTCCTCGCCGAAGTGCAGGCCGCACTCCCGCCGGATGAGCTCCGCGATCATGCGGTACTCCCCGTCGTTCATGGCGGCCTCTTCCTCCGACCCGAATGCCACGCCCTACCCCTCGAGCCTTTCCAGCGCGCGCAGGATCACGGTGCGGACGAACTCGTCCTGCTCCAGGTCCATGCGGTGGAGGATGGCCGGCAGCGCGCGCACCACGCCGCGCTCCGACAGCACCTCGATGGCCTCGGCGCGCACCGACCAGTCCGGGTGCGCCGCCATCGGGATCACCGCCTCCAGGGTGCCGACGTCGCCGCGGCTGCCGAGGCAGCGCACCGACTCGCGCACCACCTCGGGCTCGCTGCGGTGGAGCAGCGCCTCGATGCGATCGAGCGGACCGCCGTGCAGGCGCACCGACTCGATCGCCGCCAGCGCCACCGGCACCTCGTCGGCGCAGGCCGCGTCGAGCACTCCGCCGACCAGCGGCGCGTGATCCGCGTCGACACCCTCGGCGACGAGACGGCCCACCGCCGCGATCGCCATGGCGCGCACCCGCGGGTCCGCGTCCTCGGCCAGGCGGCACAGGTCCATCAGGGCGCCCGCTCCCAGCGTGTCGCCCAGCACGCTGGCGGCGGCGATGCGCACGTCCACCGACTCGTCGGCGATCGCCAGGTGCAGCGGCTCCGCCGCCGCGGACGGGTCGAGCCGGCCCAGGGCGTCGACGCCGGCGCGGCGCACCGGCGCGCTGGCGTCGTGCAGCAGCAGCGCCACGATCTCGCCGTCCTGGGGCCGGCCGATGCGCCCGATCACGCGGGCGATCGCCACGCGAACCGGCTCCTGGGCGCCCTCCAGCGCCTGCGCCAGCACCCCGATGGCGCGGTCCACGCCGTCGGCGTCGGAGTCGGCCATGTCGATCAGCGCCTCGGTGAGCGCCGTGTGCTCGTCCTCGCCCTCCAGGTCGTCGAGCGAGACCTGCTGGAGCCGGTGCACGACCGGCGCCACCGCCCCCACGACATGGCGCGCGCCGAGCGCGCGCGCCGCCTCGATGCGCACCATCGGATCGGCGTCCTCGAGGG
>JBNLVK010000238.1:0-5791 GCA_050618055.1 Myxococcota bacterium | reverse complement strand
GACCGCGGTCGCCGCGCGAGCCGCGGCGCTCGAAGAGCCGGTCGATGGCGAGCAGGGCGAGCAGCCCGAACAGCAGCGTCAGGGCCGCGGGCACGAGGCTCCAGAGCACGGGTACGGCGCGGTCCAGCACGTCCACGACCCGGGCAGCATACGCGCCCGGCTGGGGCGGCGCCCGGACCGCAACGAGGAACACCGGGGGCCACCGGGCCGACTATGCTGGGTCCGCTGTGGTGGGTGACGTCGACCGAGATCCCTCCGAGCGGGCGCCGCGGGCCCCGTTCGTCGCCCTGGCGGTGACCGGGGCGATCGTCCTCGGGGTCCGCATCCGGCTGCTCGACCTGCCCTTCGAGCGCGACGAGGGCGGCTACACCTACACGGCCCAGCTCTGGCTGGACGGCGTGCTGCCCTACGTAGGCGCCTACGGCGTGAAGATGCCCGGCATCTTCGCGGCCTACGCCGCGATCCTCGCGGTCTTCCCCGACACGCCGCGCGGCGTGCACACGGCGCTGGCGCTCGCGAACGCCGCCACCGCCGCCCTGCTCTTCGGACTGGCGCGCAGGCTGCTGGGATCCGGTCCGGCGGCCGTCGCCACGGCCCTGTTCCTGCTGCTCTCGCTCTCCTACGGGGTCCAGGGAGCCTTCGCCAACGCCGAGCACTTCGCCGTGCTGCTGGCCGTGGGCGGGCTCTGGGGGATCCATCGCTGCGCCGACCCCGGTCGGCGCGCTCCGGTCGGTGCGCTGTGGGCGGGCGTGCTGCTCGGGTGCGCTCCGCTGGTGAAGCAGCACGCCGTCGCGTTCACGGCGGTGGGCGGCGCGTGGCTCGCTTGGAGCGCGCTGCGGGAGCGCCCGCGCGACCCTCGTGCCCTCCTCCCGGTCGGCGCGTTCGGCGCCGGGGTCGCCCTTCCCTTCGTCGCCGTCGGGGTCCTGTACGCGTCCGCAGGAGCCTTCGACGACCTCTGGTTCTGGACCGTCGAGTACGCCCGATCCTACGCCGCGCCCAAGCCGGCCGACCGGGCCCTGGCCAACCTGGTGTCGGGGGGCGGCTTCGCTCTGGCGGCCGTGGCGGGGCTGTTCGCACTGTGCGCGGTCGGTCCGCTCGTGCTGCTGCGCGACCCGCTGCGCCGCCCGGCCCCGTTCCTGCTGCTGTGGCTGGCCGGGTCGATGCTGGCGGTGGTGCCCGGCTTCGTGTTCCGCCCCCACTACTTCCAGTTCGTCCTGCCCGTGCTCGCGGTGCTCGGCGCCGTGACGCTCTGCGCGCTCCACGACGGCGTCCGCCGACGCGCGGGGCGCGCCGCCGCGGCGTCGGCCGTCGCCGCGGTGAGCGTGCTGGCGCTCGGCCAGTTCGTCTGGAACCAGCACCGCTACCTGTGGACGCTCCCGCCCGGCGAGATCGTCGAGATCGCCTACCCGGGCAACCCCTTCCGCCAGTCCCCCGCCATCGCCGAGATCGTGCGCGCGCACAGCCGGCCCGACGACACGGTGGCGATCCTGGGCAGCGAGCCCCAGATCTACGTCTACGCCGACCGCCGCGCCGCCACCGGCTTCCTCTACATGTACGCGCTGATGGAGGACCACCCCTGGGCGGCCGAGATGCAGCGGCGTGCGATCGCCGAGATCGAGTCGTCCTCACCGGCGGTCCTCGTGTTCGTGCGCAGCCGGCTGTCCTGGCTCCAGCGCGCCGACTCCCACCCCGAGCTCTTCCGCTGGCTCGAGACCTACGTGCAGGGCTTCGAGCCGGTCGAACGCATCCCCCTGCCCCGACCGGGCGACGCGGTCGAGATCTGGCGCCGGCGGTCGCCCGCGGGCGATCAGGGCGAGGTGCCGGGCACCGGCGACCAGCCGCCGCCCAGCGCCTTGTAGAGCTGCACGACCGCGACGAGCGCCTGCTGGCGGGTGGCCGACTCGTCGAGCTCCGAGCTGAACAGGGTCCGCTCGCTGTCGAGCACCTCCAGGTAGTCGACCACGCCCCCGTCGTAGCGGGCGCGCGAGAGCCGCGCCGCGTTGCGCGCCGCCTTCACCTGGCGGCTGCGCGCCGCGTGCTCCACGCGCGACGTCTTCACCGCGACCAGCGCGTCCTCGACCTCGCGGAAGGCCTGGCGCAGCGCCCCTTCGAAGCCCTGGAGCGCCTGCTCGGTGCGGGCGCGCTGGGCGCGGGCCTGCGCCTTCAGCTGCCCGCTGTTGAAGATGGGCTGGAACACGCCGGCGGCGATGTTCCAGGCCTTGGCCTCGTTCGAGTTCAGGTCCGACAGCTCCTCGGCGATCGCGCCGATGCTGCCGGTGAGCGAGATCGAGGGAAAGCGCAGCGCCTCGGCCACGCCGATGCGCGCGGTCTCGGCCATCAGCGTCTGCTCCGCCTCCACCAGGTCGGGCCGCCGCTGGAGCAGGTCCGAGGTCAGGCCCGGCGGCACCTCCGGAATGAACGGGTGGCTCGCCAGCGGCTCCCCCCGCTGGATCTCGCCGGGGAAGCGCCCGATCAGCACCGACAGCGCGTTGCGCAGCTGGACCACGCTGCGCTCGAAGGTCGCGACCGCCGCCCGGGCGATCTCCAGCTCGATCTGCGCCTGGTTGACGTCGAGCTCGGGCACCGTGCCCTTGTCGAAGCGCGCCTGGACGATCTCCAGGCTCTCGGTGCGGCTCTCGACCGTGGCCCGCGCGATGGCCAGCCGGGCGTCGAAGTCGAGGAGCTGGAAGTAGGTGGTCGCCACGACGGCCACCAGGCTGATGGTGACGCTGCGGTAGGCGGCCTCGGTGGCCATCAGGTCGGCGCGCGCTCCCTCGGTCGCGCGCTGGTACCGGCGCCAGATGTCGACCTCGAAGGAGAGCTGTCCGTCGATCGCCCAGGTGTCGACGGTGCGCGCGTTGGGCACCTGGATCTGGCTCTGGCGCCCGCGCCCGTAGCCGCCGAACACGTCGAGGAACGGGAACTGGTCGGCGCGGGTGAAGGTGAGCTGGGCCTCCGCCTCCTGGACGCGCGCCAGCGCCGAGGCCAGGTCCTGGTTCTCGCCCAGCGCGGTCCAGATGAGGTCCTGGAGGACCTCGTCCTGGTAGACGTCCCACCAGTCCAGGTTGGCGATCGACTCGCCCCCGTCGGCGGGCTCGATCCAGGCCGTGGGCTCGTTCAGCTCCGGCCGCTGGTAGTCGGGCGTGAGCGCGCAGCCGAGCCCCAGCAGGCTGGCACAGACGACGGCGATGCCCCGCCTCACGAGCCCTCCCCCCGCTCGCTGCGCGCGATGTAGCGCTCCACGATCACGAACAGCGCGGGCACGATCAGCACGCCGATCACGGTCGCCACCAGCATGCCGGAGAACACGGTCATGCCCATCACCTTGCGGGCCTCGGCGCCGGCGCCGCTGGCCACCAGCAGCGGCAGCACGCCCAGGATGAACGAGAAGGCGGTCATCAGGATCGGACGGAAGCGCAGCTTGGCCGCCGCCATGGCCGCGTCGAGGGCGGTCCTGCCCTTCTCCTGCTCGAGCTTGGCGAACTCGACGATCAGGATGGCGTTCTTGGCCGCCATGCCGATCAGCATGACCAGGCCGATCTGGGCGAACACGTTGTTGACGTAGCTCTCGCTGAACAGGCGCGCGACGAAGAGCCCGCCGATGGCCCCGAACACCGCGATGGGCGTGCCGAGCAGCACCGACAGCGGTGTCGTCCAGCTCTCGTACTGGGCGGCGAGCACCAGGAACACGAAGACCAGCGCCATCACGAAGACCGCGCCGCCCGAGCCCTCGGCCGCCTTCTCCTGGTACGACATGGTGTTCCAGGCGAAGGACATGTCGGCGGGCAGGACGTCGAGGGCCACCGCTTCGAGCGCCGCCAGCGCCTGCGACGAGCTGTAGCCCGGCGCCGGCTGGCCGGTCACCTCGGCGGACCGGTAGAGGTTGAAGCGGTTGGTGAACTCGGGGCCCGACGTGCGCGTCACCGTGGCCAGGGTGGAAAGCGGGACCATGCCGCCTTCCATGTTGCGCACGTAGTAGAGGCGCAGGGCCTCCTCGCTGGCCCGGTACTCCGGCTCGGCCTGCACGTAGACCTTGTAGAGGCGTCCGAAGCGGTTGAAGTCGTTGACGTAGGTGCCGCCGAGGAAGGCGCCGATCGAGGCGTTCAGGTCCGAGAGGGGTACGCCCAGCTTCAGGGCCTTGGCCTCGTCGATGTCCAGGAACAACTGGGGCACGTTCGCGCGGAACAGGGTGTTCGCCGTCCCGATCTCCGGACGTTCCCGCACCTTGGTGAGGAAGGCCTCGACCTGCTCCATCAGGTACGTGGGCGGATTCCCGCCCCGATCCTGCACCATCATCGAGAAGCCGGATCCCGTGCCCAGGCCCGGGATCGCCGGCGGCCCGAAGGCGAAGACGATCGCGTCCGGGATCTGCGTCGCGAACGCCGCGTTGAGCCGCCGCACCACCTCCCGTGCGTGGTCCGACGGGTCGGGCCGCTGCTCCCACTCCTTGAGCTGGATGAAGACGAACCCCGTGTTCGACTGGTTCGTGACGGTGAGCATGTTGTAGCCCGAGAGCGCGGTGGCGTTCTCGATGGCATCGATGCCCGCCACGATCCGCTCCACCTTCGCCATCACCTCGTCGGTCCGCTGGAGCGAGGCGCCGTCGGGCAGGATCATCGCCGCCATCACGTAGCCCTGGTCCTCTTCGGGGACGAAGCCGCCGGGCACCGCCTGGAAGCCCAGCAGCAGCCCCGCCACCAGTGCGACGAGCAGGGCCGCCGAGCGCCACAGCTTCGCGCTGAAGTAGCTGGCCGCGACCATGAAGTATTCGGTCGAGACCTCGAAGGCCCGGTTGAAGGCGCGGAAGAAGCCGTCCAGGAAGCTCTTCTCCTCGCCCGGCGGCTTCAGCAGCGTGGCGGCGAGCGCCGGCGAGAGGGTCAGCGCGTTGATCGAGGAGATGGCCACCGAGATGGCGATGGTGATGGCGAACTGCTGGTAGAGACGGCCCGTGATGCCGGCCATCGCCGCCACCGGCACGAACACCGCGATCAGCGAGAGCGAGGTCGCCACGATCGGCCCCGAGACCTCCCGCATGGCCTCGATGGTGGCCTCCCGGGCCGGCATGCCCTCCTCCATCTTGGAGGCCACCGCCTCGACCACCACGATCGCGTCGTCGACCACGATGCCGATCGCCAGCACCAGCCCCAGCAGCGACAGGGTATTGATCGAGAAGCCCAGCAGCGGGAAGACCGCCAGCGCACCGACCAGCGACACGGGAACGGTCAGTGTCGGGATCAGGGTGCTGCGGAAGCTCTGGAGGAAGATGAACACGACCAGGATCACCAGTCCGACCGCCTGGAAGAGCGTGATCACGATCTCGCGGATGCCGGCGGTGATCGGGAGCGTGGTGTCCAGCGACACTACGTACTCCATGTCCTCCGGGAAGCGCTCCGCCACCCGGGCGACCGTTTCCTTCACCTGGCGCGCCACCTCCAGGCCGTTGGCGTCCGGAAGCTGGTAGATGGACATCACGGCCGTCGGCTGGCCGTCGGTGCGCGAGTTGATCAGGTAGTTCTGGGCGCCCAGCTCGATGGTCGCGACGTCGCGCAGCAGCACCTGGGAGCCGTCCTCGTTCGATCGCACCACGACCTGGCCGAACTCCTCCGCCGTCTCGAAGCGGCCGGAAGTCTGCACCGTGTAGGTGAACTCGGTGCCCTTGGGCGCCGGCGGCCCGCCGACCTGGCCCGCCGGCACCAGGACGTTCTGCTCCTGGATGGCCCTCTGGATGTCGGCCACCGTCAGGTCGAGCTTGGCCAGCTCGTCGGGCCGCACCCAGACGCGCATGGCGTAC
>JBNLVK010000237.1:0-29349 GCA_050618055.1 Myxococcota bacterium | reverse complement strand
GCCGGACAGCGCCGCCGGACCCGCCCAGGCGAGCAGCCGCCCCCGCAGCGGGCCGCGGTCCGACCGCAGCGCCGCCCACAGCAGCCCGAGCTGCACCACCGCGGTCAGGATCCAGGCAACCATGTGCAGGCTCGTGGCGAGCGCCAGGCACAGCGCGCCGGCCCAGGCCGGTGCGCGCGTCCCGTCGCGCTCGGCGATCAGCTGCAGGGCGAGGCCGCCGAGCAGCAGCCCGACCAGCGGCAGCTCGGTCATGGTGCCGGTGCCCAGCAGCACGTGCAGCCAGTGGGGCGCCAGGATGGCGGCGGACAGCGCGCTCACCGCCGGCGAGCGGTAGAGCGCCTGGGCGAGCAGGAAGACCCCGACCAGCGGCAGCACGCACAGCGCCGACGCCAGCAGGCGCGTGGCCAGGATCGGATCGCCCAGCAGCGCCATGGCGCTGCCGTGCAGGACGTAGGGCCCCACCAGCCACGGATCGCCCGGCAGCAGCAGGAACGGCTCCTGCGACCAGCGCCAGGCGTTCAGCCAGCGCACGGCGTCGTCGCCGATCCAGAAGCGGAAGCCGCCGGAGGCCAGCACGAAGGCGTAGACGAGCCGCCAGATCCAGCCGGCGGCCACCACGAGCAGGGCGGCGCCCAGGGTCGCGTGCGGCAGGCCGATGCGTCCCCGGCCGGCACGACCGCCGCCGGACGCCGTCACCCAGCCGATCAGGACGAGCTGGAGCGCCCAGGACGCCCAGACCGCGCCGTCGAGGGCGAACCGGCTCGAGAGATCCACGGGCCGTCGGGTTACACCGCCTGCGGAGCGGCGTCAAACGCGGCTCTCAGCGCGCTCCCGGGCTCCGCCGACGCCGGCCCAGCCCCGCCAGCGCCGTGACGCCGGCGGCCATGCCGGCGAGGGACCCGGGCTCGGGCAGGTAGATCATGTCCGAGGTGTCGATGTCCGGGTGGAGGCGCGTGAGGTCGTCGTAGCGGGCGCCGGCGAAGTCGGCCTTCTTCGCCTCCTCCAGGAAGCGCAGGTCCGCTCCGGGGAGCCAGGCGCCGCGGAAGTCGGCGTTCTTCACGTTGGCCTCGCGCAGGTCCGCGCCGTCCAGCGCCGCTTCCACCAGCGAGGCGTTCTTGAAGTTCGTCTCCCGCGCGAACATCCCGCGCAGGTCTGCGCCGTCGAACACCGCGTTCTTGGCGTCCGACTCGTCGAGCATGGCGTCCACCAGGATCGCGTCGGTGAAGTCCGCGTTCTTGAGCTTCACCTGGACGAGCGACGCTTCGACCAGCGACGCACCGGTGAAGTCGGTGTGGTCGAAGTTGCCCTCGTCGAGCAGTGCGCCGTCGAGCACGGCTTCGAAGAACACGCCGTCCTTCGCGTTCGCCTCGGAGAGGTCGGCGTCGGAGAGGTCGGCGCCGGAGAAGTCGGCGTCCTGGAGGTTCGCCTCGGACAGGTCCGTGGCGAAGAGGTTGGCGTCCGTGAGGTCGGCTTCCTGGAGGTTCGCCTCGGAGAAGTCGCTCTCGGAGAGGTCGGCTCCGTGCAGGACGATGGCCTTCAGGTTCTCGCCGGAGTGATCGTCCCGGTGGTGGACCTCGAAGGAGTGGTCGGCGCCGCGGGTGAGGGAGGCGGCGGAGGCGGTCAGGGGCACCGCGAGGAACAGGCAGAGGAGCGCCGCGAGGGCGCGGATGGGGGGTCTCATCGGGGGCCTTTCCGGTCCGCACGAGCCGGTGGGACGGCAACTTGCTCGTCCCGCCAGGGGCGGTCACACGAGAGGCGGTCGATGATCCTTATCGGCCGAAGGGGCGTGGGCATTAGCCCACGTTTGCGTAGAACTACGCAGGTGGGCGGCCCGCCGGCAATCCACCGGCAACGCCGGCGCTACTCGGCCGGGGCGTCGTCCGGCTCTGCGGCGGGGACCGTCTCGATCTCCTCGAAGAGCGAGCCCTCGGGGGCCGTCTCCTCGATCGCCGCGCCGTCCTCGAACAGGCGCTCGCCGGCCCCGGTGATGCCCAGGTAGGAGAGCGACAGGCTGGTGATCATGTAGACGATGGCCGCGCCCGTCGTGAGCTTGGTCAGGAAGTTGCCGGCGCCCCGGCTGCCGAACATGGTGGCGCCCGCGCCGCCGCCGAACACCGCTCCCACCTGGGCGCCCTTGCCGCGCTGGAGCAGCACGACGGCCACGAGGAAGATGCACACGACGATGTGCAGGGTGGTGATGACCGCGTCCATCAGGCTCTCCTCAAGGGGTCTCGAACTTCGCGATGCGCGCGAACGACTCCGGGTCCAGGCTGGCACCGCCGACCAGGGCGCCGTCGATGTCGGGCTGGGCCATCAGGGCGTCCACGTTGTCGGGCTTGACCGACCCACCGTACTGGATGCGCACCGCGTCCGCCGCCGCCCCCAGCACCTCGCCCAGGGCCTTGCGGATGAAGCCGTGGACCTCCTGGGCCATCTCCGGGGTGGCGGTCTTGCCGGTGCCGATCGCCCAGACCGGCTCGTAGGCCACGACCACCTCGGCGGCCCGCTCCTTCGGGATCTCGGCCAGGCTGCCCCGCAGCTGGCCGCCCACCACGTCGAAGGTGCGGTCGGCCTCGCGCTCCTCCAGGGTCTCGCCCACGCAGACGATCGGCCGGATGTCGCGGGCCAGCAGGGCGGCCGCCTTGCGGGCAACGAAGGCGTCGCTCTCGCCGTAGAGGGCGCGGCGCTCGCTGTGACCCACGATCGTGTACGCGCAGCCGAGCGCCTGGAGCATGCCGGGGGCGATCTCGCCGGTGAACGCCCCCTTCTCCTCCGGGTTCACGTTCTGGGCCGCCAGCGCCACCCGGCTGCCGGCCAGCTTCGCCGACAGCGACTCGAGGGCGGTGAAGGGCGGGGCGACCACGACGTCCACCTCGCCGGCGTCGGCCACCAGTGGCAGGAAGGCGTCGGCGAACTCGGCCGCCTCCTTGCCCGTCTTGTGCATCTTCCAGTTCGCGGCCAGGATCGGGCGTCGCATGTCAGCGCTCCAGGGCGGCGACGCCCGGGAGCACGAGCCCCTGCACGTACTCGAGCGATGCGCCTCCGCCGGTCGAGAGGTGGGTGATCTTGTCGCCGACGCCCAGCTGGTTGACCGCGGCGAGCGAGTCGCCGCCGCCCACCACGGTGGTGGCGTCGGTCTCGCCGGCGGCGATCGCCACGCGGCGGGTCCCCTCGGCGAACTCGGGAATCTCGAACACGCCCCTCGGGCCGTTCCAGAAGAAGGTGCGGGCCCGGGCGATCTCGGCGGCGTAGCGCTCGGCCGTCTCCGGGCCGATGTCGAGGCCCATGAAGCCGTCCGGGATCTCGCGCACCACGCGGGTGGGGACCCCGGCCTCGAGCTTCTCGGCGACGACGTGGTCGGTGGGCAGCAGCAGCGTGCGTCCGCTCGACTCGGCGGCCGCCAGCACCGCCTTCGCGTCGTCGATGCGGTCGGCCTCCAGACGCGAGGCGCCGACCGGCAGCCCCTGGGCGGCCATGAACGTGTAGGACATGGCCCCGCCGATGGCGAGCACGTCGGCGTGGGGCGCCAGCGCCTCCAGCACCGCCAGCTTGTCGGACACCTTGGCGCCGCCCAGCACGACCATCAGCGGCCGTTCCGGCTCGCGGACCACGCGCAGGTGGTCGAGCTCGCTCTGGAGCAGGCGCCCGGCTGCGACCCGCGTCACCAGGCCGGCGATGCCGGCGGTCGATGCATGGGCCCGATGGGCGGTCCCGAAGGCATCGTTGACGTAGACGTCCACCAGCGCGGCGAGCGCCCGGGCGAAGTCCGGGTCGTTCTTCGTCTCGCCCTCGTGGAAGCGCACGTTCTCGAGCAGCACGACCTCGCCGTCGCCGAGCGCGTCGACGGCTGCCGCCGCCTCGGGTCCGATGCAGGCCGGGCAGAAGGAGACGCCCTGGCCCAGCAGCTCGGCCAGGCGCGGCGCCACCGGACGCAGCGACAGCTCGGGCACCGCCTTGCCCTTGGGGCGGCCCAGGTGGGACACGACCGCCACGCGCGCGCCCGCCGCCAGCAGCTCGCGCAGCGTCGGCAGCGAGGCGCGGATGCGCGTGTCGTCGGTGATGCGGTCCCCGTCGAGCGGCACGTTCAGGTCTGCGCGCACGAGGACGCGCTGCCCGCGCACCCCCTGTGCGAGCAGCGTCTGGAGGTCCGGAACGGCCATTCCCCGCTAGCGACCCATCAGCAGCGCCAGGTCGACGACGCGGCTCGAGTAGCCCCACTCGTTGTCGTACCAGGCCAGGATCTTCACGAAGTTGCCGTCCATCACCTTGGTCGACAGGGCGTCGAAGATCGACGAGTGGGGGTTGCCCAGGAAGTCGATCGACACCAGCGGCTCCTCGGTGTACTGAAGGATGCCCTTCATGGGACCGTCGGCGGCGGCCTTCATGGCCGCGTTGATCGACTCCACGTCCGTCGACTTGCCCAGCTTGGCCGACAGGTCGACCACCGACACGTCGGCGGTCGGCACGCGCATGGCGTAGCCGTCGAGCCTGCCCTTCAGCTCCGGCAGCACGAGGCCGATGGCCCGGGCGGCGCCGGTGCTGGTCGGGATCATCGACATGCCGGCGGCGCGGGCGCGGCGCAGGTCCTTGTGCGGGAAGTCGAGGGTCACCTGGTCGTTGGTGTAGGCGTGGATGGTGGTCATCCAGCCGCTCTCCAGGCCCCACTCGTCGTTCAGGACCTTGGCCACCGGGCCGAGACAGTTGGTGGTGCACGAAGCGTTGGAGACGATCTTGTGCTTGGCCGGATCGTAGGCGTCGGTGTTCACGCCCAGGACGACGGTGACGTCCGGGTCGGGGGAGGGCGCCGTGATGATCACGCGCTCCGCGCCGGCGTCCAGGTGCTTGCCGGCCCCGGCGCGATCCTGGAACACGCCGGTCGACTCGACGACCAGGCTGGCGCCCGACTCCTTCCAGGGGAGCTTGGCCGGATCGCGCTCGGCGGTGACCGGGACCTTGGTGCCGTTCACGACGATCGCGCCGTCGGCGGCCTCGACCTCGCCCGGGAAGCGCCCGTGGATCGAGTCCCACTTGAGCAGGTGGGCCAGCGTCTTGGCGTCGGTCAGATCGTTGATGCCGACGATCTCGATGTCCTTGTCCTGGGCGGCGCGGAAGAACAGGCGGCCGATGCGCCCGAAACCGTTGATGCCGACTTTGATCGCCATCTCGTCTCCTTCGTGAGATACGGGGTGCAGAGAGGCGAGCAAAATAGCGGCCGGACTGCCGACGGGCCATGCGCCGGAAGCGACGCGGGCCACACCGGCGAAACGAGCGGCGGCAAGGCCGGCGTTCTACCCTGGCTCCCGGGGGGAGCAAGGCCCATGGCGTCGGTGGGCACGACGTGAGCGAGCCGCGATCGGTGTCGCCCAGGCGACTCGCATGGATCGGTGCCGCGCTGGTGGGCGTCGCGCTCGTCGCGGTCGCGCTCGTGCGCGACGTGCGTACGCGGGAGGCGGCAAGGGAGGCCTTCCCGACCCACGACGGCCGTGTGGCGCTGCCGTTGCTCTCCGCCGAAGTGACCGTCTTCCGCGACGTCCGCGGCGTTCCGCACGCCGAGGCCGCGAACGCCGCGGATGCGTTGTTCGCGCTGGGCTACGCCCATGCCCAGGACCGGCTGACCCAGATGCTCTGGCTGCGCCGGCGGGCGCAGGGCCGCGCGGCGGAGGTGCTGGGCGAGGAGGCGCTGGAGGCCGACCGCATGGCGCGGCTGGTGGGCTTCGCGCGCCTGGCGGAGGCGCAGCTTCCGCGCCTGGCCGGGCGCACGCGTGCGGCGCTGGCGGCCTACGCGGCCGGCGCCAGCGCACGCATCGAGCGCATCCGGCAGGGGCAGGAGGCCCGACCGGTCGCGGCCGACGATCTCGACCTGCCGCTCGATGCGTGGCGGCCCGTCGACTCGCTGGCGGTCTTCAAGCTCTACGCCTGGCTGCTGGGCGAGTCGGTCGAGGCGAGCCTGGTGCTGGACGACATGATCCGGGAGGTGGGCTCCGACGCGGCGGCGCGCTTCTTCCCCGGCGGCGGCGGGCTCGGCGGTCCGACGGTGCCGGCCGAGAGGGCCGGGCCCGCGGCGGACGGCGCGGCGCCGGTGCTGCTCGCGCGCCCGGGGGCGCTGCGTCGCGCCGCCGGCTTCGACGCCTTCGCCGTGGGCAGCAGCGCCTGGGTGCTCGGCGGATCGCACAGCGAGAGCGGCTGGCCGCTGCTGGCGGTCGATCACCATCTGCCGACCAGCGTCCCGGCCTGGCTCTACCTGGCCCACGTGCGCGGCGGCGACCTGGACGTGGCGGGCGCGACCCTGCCCGGCGTGCCCGTCTTCTGGAGCGGGCAGAATGGCCGGGTGGCCTGGGGCGCGGTGGCGGCGGCGGCGGTGGTCACCGACCTGTACAAGGAGAGGCTCCACGACGACGGCTCGGATCGCCACTACGACGGCCGGCGCTACCGGGACCTCTCGGTGCGCCAGGAGACGATCGAAGTGCGCGGCGCGGCGCCGGTCGAGCTCACGGTGCGGGCCACCCGCCACGGACCGCTGATCGCGACCGACGGGGTGGACGCCCTGGCCGTGTCGTGGACCGGAGCGCGCACCGGGGGGCCGAGCGGGATCGGCTCGCTGCTCGACCTGGCCCGCGCCGACGACGCGCTCGAGCTGGTGGAGGCGCTGGCGGACCACCACGAGCCGGTGCTGTCGGTGGTGTACGTGGATCGCGACGGGGCGGCCGGCATGCAGGTGGCGGGCTGGATCCCGCAGCGCACCCTGTCGCGGGGGCTGGTGCCCCTCGACGGTCGCGCGCCCATCTACCGCTGGACCGACCGGGTTCCCTTCGACGCGCTGCCCTCGGCGCGGCTGCTCGACGGCGAGGGCTGGGTGGTCGCCGCCGACGCGTCGCCGGCCGCCCGCGCCCGCGCGCCCATCGACTGGCTCTGGCACCCGGGCGCCCGCGCCGCGCGCCTGCACGACCTGCTGGCCCGGGCGGTGCGCGAGGGCCCGGTGGGCCTGCGCCGCTTCGCCGGGATCCAGGTCGATGTGGGCGCCGCGCGCGATCGCCGCATCGTCGACGCCATCGAGACGCTGGTCGCGGTGTCGGACGAGCCGCTCGGTCCCCAGGCCGCGGAGATCACCGACGCGCTGTTCGACTGGGACGGCCGCGCGACCGCCGACAGCCGGGGCGCCGCCGCCTACCACGCGCTGCTGGGCCCGCTCTACGAGGGTCTGCTGGTGGACGCCCTGGGCGAGGAGCTGTGGCGTCGCTACCTGGCGCTGCCGCGCAGCGACGGCGAGACGCTGCTCCACGACCTGCTGAAGGCGGCGGCGGCCGACGCCACCGTCGGCGGCGAGCGGGTCGAGGCGGTGGCCGCGGTGGTCCGCGATAGCCTGCGCAAGGCCTGGCTGCGCCTCTACGACCTGGGACCCAACCGCCAGCGCTGGACCTGGGGACGCCTGCACCCGATCCGCTTCCGGGGCTTCGACGGCCTGTCGGCGCGGGTCGGCGGCTGGGAGCTCGAGCCCCATCCCTACCCGGGCGGACCCCACACGGTGCTGGCCGCCGCCTACGATCCGCTCGACCCGTTCGCGGTGCGCATCGCGTCGACGGCGCGCCTGGCCTTCGACGCCGGCTCGCTCGGCGAGAGCCTGGTGTCGCTGGCGCCGGGCCAGTCGGAGCACCCGGGCCACCGCCACTTCCAGGACCAGCTGGAGCCCTGGCTCGAGGGGAGGTCCGGACTGCTGGCCACCGGCGCCCTGCTGGTCGAGGAGACCCGCGTTTCCCGGCTCGTGCTCGAACCGGTAGATTGAGCGGCGCGATGCAGCGCCGCATCCTGTTCGGGGAGGTGCCGGGCTTCTACGCCGCCGTCGAGCGGGTGGAGGATCCGGCGCTGTCCGACCGGCCGGTGATCGTGGGCGGCGATCCGCGCAAGCGCGGCCGGGTGCAGTCGGCCAGCGCCGAGGCGCTGGCGGCCGGCGTCGAGCTCGACATGCCGATGCTGGAGGCGCTGCGCCTGTGCCCCCAGGCGCGCTCGGTGCGCACGAACATCGGCCACTACCGCGAGGTCTCGCGCGGGCTGATGGCGGCGCTGCGCGTCGTGCTGCCGCGCCTCGAGCCCTTCGGCCTGGGCGCCGCCTACGCCGACCTGACCGGCAGCGACGACGCCGAGGCCCGCGGCGCCGCCCTGTGCGACGTGGTGCAGGAGCGAATGGGCCTGCCGGTGCGGGTGGGCATCGCGTCGCGCAAGTTCCTGGCGCGGCTGGTGGCGCAGGAGCTTCCGGAGCGCGGCGTGCGCAGCCTGGCCGCGGGGGAGGAGGAGGGCTTCCTGTCGCCGCTGCCCGTCTCGCGCCTCGACGGCGTGGGTCGCAAGACGGCGGCGCGCCTGGAGGAGCTGGGCGCCTCGACCATCGGCGACGTGGCGCGCCTGGGCCGCGAGCGGCTCCAGGAGGTGTTCGGCACCCACGGGCTGCGCATCCACGCCTACGCCACCGGCAGCGACGACGAGCCGCTTCGCCCCGAGCGCCACGCCCGCAGCCTGTCGCGCGAGGCGACCGTGCGCAGCGAGCCCCTGGACCTGGCCGTGCTGGTCGAGCACCTCTCCGGGCTGGCGGCCAACCTGGAGGCGGAGCTGGCGCGGCAGGCGATCGTGGCCGGCAAGGTGACGCTCAAGCTGCGCTTCACCGATCAGGGGGTCACCACCCGCACCCGGACCCTCGGACAGCCGGTCGCCACCGCCCAGGGGCTCCTGGAGGTGGCCCAGGGCCTGCTCGGTCGCACCCAGGCAGGCGCCCGCCCGGTCCGCAGCATCGGGCTCCAGCTGGGCTCGCTGGCGCCGGCCGAGGAGCAGGAGCGCCAGCTGGGCCTCTTCCCCTAGGCGTCCCCGCGGGGCCGACTGCGCTCAAGCTGCACGCTTGCAGAGCCGAAACCAGGGCTGCGGCACGGCTGCCGCGGAGGACCCTGGATGGCGGGCCCGCAGAAGGACGACCGGCGGAAGTACTCGCGACTGGCGACGGACCAGGTGATCTCGTTCGCGCCGGTCGAGACCCGGGATCTGCTCGGCGTGAGCCGCAACCTCTCGCTCGGCGGCATCCGCTTCGAGGCGGTGGGCTGCGAGATCGACCTGGACGACACGCTGCGCGTCACGTTCAACGTGGGCGACGAGACCGTGGTCGCCGTCGGCAAGGTGGTGTGGTCGACGGAGATCGACCCGATCACCACCGACGTGGGGCTCGAGTTCATCGAGATCGACCCGGATGCGGCCCGCATGATCGAGGAGATCCTGTCGGACGCCGACGGGTTCTAGCCGCGCCCCTTCCCGTATTGACCGGGCGGACACCGCGTGCGAGTGTCCTCGCCCATGGCGGACTTCCATCAGAGTGGGGCGATCACTACGCTCCACCGCCTGGGAACGCCGGACGTCCAGCGCCTGGAGAAGGAGCTGCTGAGCTACAGCCGCTCCCGCCCGATCGCGCTGGTGCTGCCCTGCCTCACGTCCGAGCTCCACGGCCCGGGCCTGAAGGGCATCATCGACGTCCTGCGCGGCGTCCGCTACCTGCGCCAGGTCGTCGTCAGCATCTCCGGCGCCGACGAGGAGCGCGGCGAGTACGAGGACATGCGCGCGGTCTTCGACGGGGTCGAGACCCTGGACGGGCGGCCGCCGATCCTGCTGTGGAACAGCGGTCCGCGGGTGAAGGCGCTCTACCAGCGGCTCGAGGAGGAGGGGCTGGATCCCGGTACGCAGGGCAAGGGCCGCAGCACCTGGCTGGCCTTCGGCTACGTGCTGGCCAGCGGCGTCTCGCGGGTGATCGCCACCCACGACTGCGACATCCGCACCTACGACCGCGAGCTGCTGGCGCGCCTCTGCTACCCCACCGGCCACCCCAACCTGAACTACGAGTTCGCCAAGGGCTACTACGGCCGGGTCGCGGACCGGCTCTACGGTCGGGTGACGCGGCTGTTCGTGGGTCCTCTGCTGCGCTCGATGAAGGCGACCCTGGGCTCCCATCCGCTGCTCGACTACCTGGACGCCTTCCGCTACCCGCTGGCCGGCGAATGCTCCATGACCACCGACCTGGCCCGCATCAACCGCATTCCCAGCGACTGGGGCCTCGAGATGGGCACGCTGGTCGAGGTCTACCGCAACTGCTCGCCGAAGCGGATCTGCCAGGTGGAGCTGACCGAGAACTACGACCACCGGCACCAGGAGCTGTCGGAGGACGACGGCTCGCGCGGGCTGCACCGCATGGTCGCCGACATCGCGTCGTCCACCATCCGCAACCTGGCCAGCTACGGCGTCGAGTTCGACGCCGGCTTCCTGAACACGCTGACCGCCGCCTACCGGCGCACCGCCCAGGACGCCATCGCCTCCTACAGCGACGACGCCGCCCTGAACGGCCTGGTCTTCGACCGCCACGAGGAGGAGCTGGCGGTCGAGACCTTCACGCGCGCCCTGCGCGGCGCGGGCCTGGGCTTCGTCCGCGATCCGATGGACGTGCCCCAGATCCCCAACTGGAACCGGGTGGCCTCGGCGCTCCCGGGCTTCATGGACGAGCTGCGGGACGCGGTCGAGGCCGACGCGCTCGATTCCTGAGAGCGCCGGCCCCGGGCCCCGCTACTGCACGCAGGCGGCGCGTCCGAACACCCTGAGGAAGCGCTCCACGTCGAGCTGCGTCACCTGCCCGTCGCTGTCCATGTCGGGCTCGGCACAGCGGCTCTGGGCGGGCTTGCCGAAGCAGCGTGTGATCCGCGCGTAGTCGGGTCCGCCGACCATGCCGTCGCCGTCGAAGTCGCCGTTGCACAGGCGGGTCAGGACACGCGCGTCCTCGGTCCCCTGGACCCCGCTCACCAGCGTCCGGGCCGGCGAGGCGCCGACGCTGGTCGCGGTGATGGAGTCGCCGTTCGAGAACCAGATCTCCACGTCTCCGCTGCCGCCGCGACGCCATGCCAGATCGCTCAGGCCGTCGCCGTCGTGGTCGCCGATGGAGAGCGCATCCCAGTCCGGCGTGACCGGCAGCGGCAGGCTGGCCACACCGCCGATCGCGCCGGCGTCGAGCAGCCAGACCTCGACCTTGTCCGGCTCGGCACGGACCATGAACAGGTCGTCGGTGCCGTTGCCGTCGAAGTCGCCGCTGCCCACCAGGCGCCAGCCCTTCACCGAGTTCGAGACGAAGCTCGCGCCCTCCGGACCCGCGCCGTCGAGGTCCCAGTACACCAGGTCGTGGCGGCGATCGTCGCGCCAGACGACCTCGTCGAGGCCGTCTCCGTCGAAGTCTCCCACGTCGTCGACCGAGAAGTGGGTGCCGTAGCCGGGCAGGCTCTGGTCCGAGGCGACGCCGCCGGCGCCGAAGAACACGATCCTCGACTCCGAGCGCGGGCGGCTGAACAGGAACAGGTCGTCGATCCCGTCGCCATCGAAGTCTCCGGAGCCTCCGACCAGCCAGTCGTCCTCCGCGAGCAGGCCCAGGTCGAGGTCGATCGTGCCCGCGACGCTGCCGTCGTCGAGCAGCTCCACCACGATGCGTCCGGTCAGGTCCTCCTGCCATACCACGTCGGCCATGCCGTTTCCGTCGTAGTCCCCGTTGGACACCACCTTCCAGTGCGGCGGCAGGCTGGCCACCGGCGTCTGGGAGAGGACGTGGTTGCCGTCCATGTTCCAGATGGCGAGCTCGCCGTTCGTGTCGCGCAACAGCAGGTCCGACGTTCCGTCGCCGTTGAAGTCGAGATCGGGGCGCACGCCGGACGGAGGCGGCGGATCGGCGGGGGGATCCACCGGCGGATCGTCCGCCGGCGGCGGCGGGGGCGGCGGAGGCGGCGGCGGCGTCGCGTTGAAGCGGACGCTGGGCGACACCGGCGACGCCGGTCCCTCGGCTCCGGCCGTGTCGTAGGCGCTGACCGTGATCTGCACCACGTCGCCTGCGGTGCCGTCGACGCTGGCCTGGAGGCCGGCCGTGACCGCGGCGAGCTGCGTCGGGTCGCCGTTGCGGCTCACGTAGACGAAGTAGCCGGCGACCGGGCCCGAGGCCGGATCCCAGCCGAACACGACGTGATCGACGTCCCAGACGTCGACGGTCTGGGCCGAGGCGGATCCCGCCCCCCCGGCGACCAGTGCGATGGCGGCCAGGGCGGAAGTCAGGAGCCGGGTCACCCCGTTCCCGCTGCTTCGCACGCTCGACGACCGAATACTCATCCGAACCCCCACGGTTTCTCCCCGCGGAGTTCTGTTCGGCGTCGTGGGGCGCGGGCCAAGTGACCCGAATCACAGCGGCGGTTTCAGTGCGACGGCGCCGCCGGGCGCGTCGAGCTGCACATGCGTGGATGCGCAGCCGCCGACGGATCAGGCGTCGAGGGCGCTCTTCAGGACGTCGTCGATGGTGTCCACGAGGCGCACGTCGAGCGCCTCGAGCACGTCCTCCGGCACCTCCACCAGGTCCTTCTCGTTGCGCCGCGGCAGGATCACGGTCTCGACGCCCGCCCGCGAGGCGGCCAGCACCTTCGCCTTGATGCCGCCCACCGGCAGCACGCGGCCGCGCAGCGAGATCTCGCCGGTCATCGCCACCTCGCCCCGGGCGCAGCGGCCGGACAGCGCCGACACCAGCGCCGCCACCAGGGTGACGCCCGCCGACGGACCGTCCTTGGGCACGGCGCCGGCCGGAACGTGCAGGTGGATCTCGGCGTTCTCGAGCCTCGCCGGGTCGAGGCCCAGCGCCTCGGCGTTCGAGCGCACCCAGGACAGCGCCGCCTCGGCCGACTCGCGCATGACGTCGCCCAGCTGGCCGGTGAGCCGCAGGCGCAGGCCCTTGCCGCCGGGCATCACGCTGGCCTCGATGAACAGGATGTCGCCGCCCTGGTTGGTGGTCGCCAGGCCCACCGCCACGCCGGGCTGGGTGGTGCGCTCGGCGGTCTCGGGCAGGTGGGGCGGGGCGCCCAGCGCCTCGCCCACGAAGTCCGCGTCCACGCGCAGCGTCACGGTCTGCTCGCCCTTGGCGCGACTCGCGGCGACGCTGCGCGCCGCCTTGCGCATGAGCGTGGCCACCAGCCGGTCCAGGTTGCGCACGCCGGCCTCGCGGGTGTACTCGCGCGTGATCTTCTCGAGCGCGTCCTCGCCGACCTCGACGTCCTTCTCGGACAGGCCGTGGGCCTCGAGCTGCTTCGGGATCAGGTGCCGCCGCGCGATCACCAGCTTGTCGCGCTCGGTGTAGCCCGGCAGCTCGATCACCTCCATGCGGTCGAGCAGAGCCGGCGGCACGCTCGACAGGCTGTTGGCGGTGGCGATGAACATGACCTGCGAGAGGTCGAAGGGCACCTCGATGTAGTGGTCGCTGAAGGTGTCGTTCTGCTCCGGGTCGAGCACCTCGAGCAGGGCCGAGGAGGGATCGCCGCGGAAGTCGGCACCCAGCTTGTCGATCTCGTCCAGCAGGAACACCGGGTTGCGCGAGCCCGCGCGGCGCAGGCTCTGGAGGATGCGTCCGGGCATGGCGCCCACGTAGGTGCGCCGGTGGCCGCGGATCTCGGCCTCGTCGCGCACGCCGCCCAGCGAGGCGCGGGCGAACTCGCGGCCCAGGGCGCGCGCGATCGAGCGGCCGAGGGACGTCTTGCCCACGCCCGGCGGCCCGGCGAAGCACAGGATCGGGCTCTTGGCCTGGGGCGCGAGCTTGCGCACCGCCAGGAACTCCAGGATGCGGTCCTTCACCTTCTCCAGGTCGTGGTGGTCCGCGTCGAGGATCTCGCGTGCGGCAGGCAGGTCGAGCTTGTCCTCGGTGGTGACCGACCAGGGCAGGTCGATCATCCACTCCACGTAGGTGCGGATCAGGTGGCGGTCCGGCGCGTGCTGGGGCAGGGCGGCCAGGCGCTGGAGCTCGCGCTCGGCCTGGGCCGCGGCGGCCTCGGGCAGGTTCGCCTCTTCCAGCTTCTCGCGCAGCTCCTCGACCTCCCGGATCGAGGGGTCGCCCTCGCCGATCTCGTGCTCGATGTCGCGCAGGCGGCGGCGCAGCAGGCGTTCGCGGCGCTCCGGATCCATCTCCTCGTCGTCCGACGACTCGAGGGAGCGCTGCGTCTCGGCGATCGTCACCTCGCGCTCCAGGTGCTGGCCCATGCGCTGCAGGCGCACGGTCGGATCCGGCTCGGCCAGCAGCAGCGCCTTCTCCTCCGGCGCCAGCGGCAGCGTCGACGCCACCATGTCGGCCAGCAGGCCCGGGCTGGGAATGCCCTGGACGAAGGCCTTCCACTCGTTCGGGTAGTCGTCGTGCAGGTCGATCAGCCGGTGGGCCAGACCGATCACGCGCTGCCAGGCGACGTCGCGCTCGGTCGACTCCTCGTCCGGCTCCTCGACGAGGTCGATCTTCATGGTGACGGCCGGCTCGGTGTCGATGGGCTCGCCCAGCCGGGTGCGCGCCACGCCGACCACGATGGCCTGCTTGCCGTCGCGCCGGGCGCCGATCACCCGCACCACCCGGGCGATGCAGCCCACCGGGTGCAGGTCGTCCCCCTCCGGCTCCTCGAGACCCGGATCGCGCTGGGTCGCCAGGATCAGGAAGCCCTCCGGGCCCGCCGCGTCGAGGGCCGCCAGGGAGCGCGGCCGGCCGATGGCCAGCGGCGCCGTCACGCCGGGGAAGATGACGATGTCGCGCACCGGCAGCACCGGCAGGACCGTCGGGACCTGCACCTGCTCCTGGCCTGCGACCCAGATGTTCTGTCGTTCTTCGGGACCCTGGGGGTCGGACACACGTCCTCCGTGAGAGGCGCCAACCCTAAGCACCCCGGAAGGCGGGTCAAGGCGGGGTCCGGAGCCCGGGTCCGGAGGGGGATCCGGGTGGAGCCCGCGGGGAGCCCGGTCGCTGGTGCCCGGGACTGGAGTCGAACCAGCACTCCCTTGCGAGAACCAGGTCCTGAACCTGGCGCGTCTACCAATTCCGCCACCCGGGCAGGCGACCGCGCCGGAGACTACGGCCGGGACCGTGCGGCGTCAATCGGGGGGCGGGCCTCTACACTGCCTTCGGTGGCGCGGCGGGGATCCGGAAGGCAGCGGCCCGGGAAGCGGCCGGCGAAACGGGCGGCGAAGCGGGGCCGGGAACGGGGCCGGTCGCGGCCGCGGGGCCTGTCCGCCGAGCGGGTGATGGCGGCCCTCGAGCGGCGGGGCCGCAAGCTCGCCACGCCGGCGTCCCTGGCGGCCGACCTGGGCGTGGGGCGGGGCGCATCGAAGAAGCTGCGCGCCCTGCTGCGCGGGCTCGAGTCGGAAGGGCGGGTGGAGCGCATCCGGGGTCGCTACCGGGCGGTCCGCTCCGCGGCTCTACACGAAGGAGTGTATGCTCCGGAGGGGCGCGCCGGCGTCGTCGTGGACGACACCCGGCGCACCTGGCGGGTCGGACGCCACCACGACGCCGAGCCGGGCGACCGGGTGGCGATCCAGCCCTGGGGCGACCCGGGCGCGCAGCGGGCCGACGTCCTGCACGTGGTCGAGGGGGCGCGCCGCGACTGGGTGGGGATCTACCACCAGCGCGGCAAGCTGGCCTTCGCCACGCCCTACCGCGACGACGGCGAGTGGATGCTGCGCATCGCCCGCGACGACACCGGCGGCGCCCGCGAGGGCGAGGTGGTGCGGCTCGAGCCGGCGGAGGGCAGGGGACGCGGCGGGCGGGCGCGTCGATCGGGCGAGGACGAGGCGCCCTGGGCGAGGGTGGTGGCGCGGCTCGGCCGACCCGGCGACGCCGACGCCGACTTCGCAGCCGTGGCCTGGCGGCATCGGCTGCCCGGCGACTTCGCGCCGGAGGTGCTGGCCGAGGCGCAGGCGGCGGCCGAGGAGCCGCTCGACGCCGAGATCGCGCGCCGGGTCGACCTGCGCGGGCTGCCCTTCGTGACCATCGACCCGCCCAGCGCACGCGACCACGACGACGCCATCGCCGTCGAGGCGCTGCCCGACGGCGGCACGCTGCTGCGCGTGGCCATCGCCGACGTGGCCCACTACGTGCCGCTGGGAGGCCGGGTCGACCGCGAGGCGCTGCGCCGGGGCACCAGCGTCTACTTCCCGGACCGGGCGCTGCCCATGCTGCCGCCCGCCCTGTCGAGCGATGCCTGCTCGCTGCGTCCGGAGACGGACCGACTGGCGATGGTGGCGGAGCTTGTCTTCGACGCCGAGGGCCGCCGGCTGCGCGAGGGCTGCTATCCGGCGGTGGTGCGCAGCCGCGCCCATCTGCCCTACGACCGCGCCGCGGCGGTGATGGCGGGCGAGGCGGACCATCCGCTGGCCGCCGATCTCCAGCGCCTCGACCGGCTGGCGGAGCGGCTGTGCCGGCGCCGCGCGGCGTCCGGTGCGCTGGCCCTCGACCTGGGCGAGGGCGGCCTCGAGCTGGACGCCGAGGGCCGCGTGGCGGCCGTGGTGGAGCGCCGCCAGGGCGTGGCGCACCGGGCGGTCGAGGAGTCGATGCTGGCGGCCAACGGCGCGGTGGCCCGCCTGCTCCGCGAGGCGCGCACGCCGGCGGTCTACCGCAACCACGAGGCGCCGGCCCCCGACGACGCCGACGCGCTCCAGCGGGTGCTCGTGCGGCTGGGCCTGCACGGTCCGGCGCCGATCTCGGTCCGCTCGCTGGCGGCCGCCGTGCGCGAGACGCCGGAGGAGCTGACTCCCGTGGTGCACCCGATCGTGCTGCGGGCCATGCGGCAGGCGCGCTACGGCGCCGAGTGCGCCGGCCACTTCGCCCTGGCCACCGACGCCTACCTGCACTTCACCTCGCCCATCCGCCGCTATCCCGACCTGGTGGTGCACCGGGCGCTGAAGGCGCTGCTGGCCGGTGGCGACGATCCCTACGACGCGGTGCGCGTGCAGCGCATCGCCGCCCGCTGCTCCTTCCGCGAGCGGCTGGCCGAGCGCGCCGAGCGGGAGCGGGTGCTGCTCGGCAAGTGCGCCTTCCTCACCGCCCACGTCGGCGAGGAGCACGAGGGAACCATCACCGGCGTGGCGCGCCACGGCGCCTACGTGGGCCTCGACCCCTGGCCCATCGAGGGCCTGGTCCACGTCTCGCGACTGCCCGACTTCGTGAGCCTCGACGAGGACGAGCTCTCCCTGGTGGCCGACGGCTCGCGCCGTCGCTACGCCCTGGGCGACCGGCTGCTGGTGCGCATCGCCGCCGTCGACGTGGTGAAGGCGCGCATCGACCTGGAGATCGTGCGCGTGCTCGAGCCGTCGCCGCTGTTCGGGCGGCGCAACCGCTAGAGGGCTTCCAGCAGCGCGTCGCTGTCGCCGGGCGTGGTCCAGGCGTGGGGCGAGACGCGCACGCCGCGGTCCAGGGCCGACACGGCGATGCGTCGGGCGCGCAGCCGCTCGGCGCTGCGGGCCGGCGTCTCCTCGCCCACGCGGAAGGTCACGATCGCCGAGCGCGCCGCGCTGCGCGGCACCAGCGGGTCGATGCCGCGCTCGGCGAGCCCGTCCACCAGCCGGTCGGTCAATGCCAGCACGTGCTTCTCGACCGCGGACGGCGCCAGCTCGTGGAGCAGGTCGACCCCGGCGCCCAGTGCCGCCACGCCCAGCGCGTTGCCCGCGCCCCCGGCCGGCTCGAAGCGCTCCGCGGCGGAGCCCGGACCCGGGGCGGTGCGGGCGTTGCGCAGCAGCACGGCGGTGCCGGGGAGCCCCAGCAGGAAGCGGTGGGCGTCGGCGGCGACGTAGTCGAGGCCGTCACCGCGCAGGTCGAGGGCCAGCACGCCGGCGTGGTGGCTGGCCTCGACCGCGAGCAGCACGCCGCGCTCGGCGCACAGCTCGGCGATGGCGGAGAGCGGTGCCCGTGCGCCGGCGCCGGGCTCGACCGCGGGCGTCACCAGCAGGCGCACGCGCGGGTGGCGCAGCGCCTCCTCGATGCGCGCGAGCGAGAAGGCGCCCGCGTGCAGGGGAACGTGCATGAGGTCGACGCCGGCGGCGCTGAGCGCCGACTCGGGCAGCACCAGCGACTCGCCGACGGCCAGCAGGCGGTCGCCGCGGCGCCAGTCGACGTCGGCGACGGCCAGCGCCAGTGCGCGGGCGGCGTGGTCGACGAAGGCGGTCTCCCCGGCGTCGGCTCCCAGCAGCCGGGCGACGCGGTCGCGCACCCGCTCCACCTCGGCGGCGTAGCGGGCCGTCGCATCGTCGGCCGGCAGGCGCGTGGCGTCGAACAGCAGGCCGCGCAGCGACTCGTCGACGCGCGACGAGGCCGGCGCCATGCGCGCGTGATCCAGGTGGACCCAGGCGTCGGCGACGGGAAAGCAGCTGCGGACCGTGCGCCACAGGCTCATCCCGGGGCCTCCGCGTCGCCGTCGGCCAGCGCGATGCGCGCGGGCGGTCGCAGCACCAGCAGGGCGCCGGCCAGCGTGTAGAGGAGTCCCACCGAGGTCTGCGCCTCGCGCAGCGCCACGAACAGGCCCAGCAGCCCCAGGCCGACCGCGCCGAGCAGGCTCACCACCGACCCGTAGACGAAGGCGCGCAGGGAGCGCCGCGGTCCGGCCGAAGAGCGCCGCAGCAGGATCGCCACGGCGGCCAGGGCCAGGGCCGTGAACGAGTAGGCGCGCGGAAGCGTGCCGGCGGGGTCCTGGCCGGTGGCGCCGGCGAGGTACGCCACGCCGATCCCGGCGGCGCACACCGCCAGGCTCACCACGGCACTGCGGTGCAGGCGTCGCAGCGAGTCGTTCAGCGCGGCCGGATCCATGGGGCGAGTATGACCGGTCCCACGGCTTGTGGGGGGCTTCGCGTTCTTGCATGTTGGTTGCACATGCGGCTCAGCCTCCAGGTCCAGTACGCGATCTGCGGGCTCTTCGATCTGGCCTACAACGGCCAGGGAGAGCCTGTGCAGGTGCGCGTCATCAGCGAGCGTCAGGCGGTTCCGACGCGCTACCTGGAGCAGATCTTCCGGCGCCTGCGACAGGCGTCGCTGGTCACCAGCAAGCGCGGACCGGGCGGCGGCTACACGCTCGCGCGGGCGCCCTCGGCGATCACGCTGCGGCAGGTGCTGGAGGCGGTGGAGGGTCCGGTGGCCGAGTCGCTGGCCATGGATCCGGACCCGGAGGGCGGCACCTTCCGGCCCGACTTCGTCTGGCAGGAGCTGGCGGACCGCTTCTCGCTGGCCCTCGAGGAGACCACCCTGGACTCGCTGTGCCGCCAGGCGGAGCGCGCCCAGGTGCCCCGGGCCGAGTCGGAAGCCCCCATGTGGTTCATCTGACTTCTCGCTCCGGGCCCGGACAAACCCGTCGCGATTGGTAAACTGCGTCCCGCCTGTACCCCCCGGCGGGAGGTCGCGAGTTGGCGCGCAGGGTCGACGTCGACCGAAGCCTTGAGCCGGTGCGCATTCCGGCGGACATCTTCCACGGGCTGTGTCAGCACGCTCTCGAGCTGGAGGCCTCGCCTCCGCGGGAGGAGTGCTGCGGGCTGATCGTCGGCGACTCGCTCGAGCGCTACCGCCGTCAGGTGCGCTGCCGCAACGAGATGACCGCGCGACACGAGCAGGATCCGAACACCTATCCGCGCGACGGACGCACCGCCTTCTTCATGAGCCCCCACGACTACGACAAGGCCATGCGCGAGGCCGAGACCGCCGGCCAGCGCATCACCGCCGTGTACCACTCGCACGTGGGCGCCGGTCCCTACCTGTCGGACATGGACGTCGCCTACGCGGAGCAGCCCGGCTTCCCGTTCCCCGAGGCGGACCAGATCGTGATCTCGGTCTACGAGCGGGTGGTGCGCGAGGTGGCGGTCTTCCGGCGCACCGGGAACGGCTTCGTCGGCCACCCGGTCGAGCCCGTCGCGCCGTGAAGCGGGTGTCGCTGCGCAGGGGGGCGGCCGCCGCGGGGGTCGCCTGGCTGGGGCTGGGCTGCGGTCTGGGCGGGGTGCCGCGGGCCGAGCTGCCCGAGGATCCGATCGCCATCAGCTACCGCACGCCGGAAGAGGCCCGGCGCCGCGCCGACGACTACCAGGACGGCCGCCAGCCCGGCGAGGCGCGCCGCACGACCGCCCGTCCGCCGCGGGCCGGCTACGCGGACCTGGTGGCCAGCGAGGAGAACGTGAGCGAGTTCCTCGACCGCCTGTTCGGCCGCGGTCCCGAGGACGAGCGTCGCCACCAGGGACGCCTGGCGCTGCTGAACCCGCGCACGGGCCAGGTCGAGGTGCTGGCCGCCGCGCGCCGCGGGTCGGTGCCGGTGGTCTGGTCGCCGGATCGCCAGCGCCTGCTGTTCGCCCAGCCCGACGGCGACGGCTTCCAGATCTTCGAGTACGACCGCGGGGAGCGCACCGTACGCCAGGTCACCCACGGTCCGCTGTCCCACACCCAGGGCTGCTACGGACCCGACGGCCGCATCGTGGTGGCGGTGGTCGACGCCCGCAGCTCGCCGCTGCGCACCTACATCGCCATCAGCGGCACGGGCGGCCGGCGGCCCTTCCGCCCGCTCACCGACGGTCCCTCGGACCACTCCCCGGCCTGCCAGCCGGGACTGGACCGGCTGGTGTTCGTGCGCGAGATCGAGCCGCCGCGGGCCGAGATCTTCGTGACCGACCTCGACCCGGACGCCGGCGAGCCGCCGCGCCGGCTCTCGCCCGGCCGCCACCCGAGCTTCACCTCCGACGGCGTCTGGGTCGCCTTCGCCGCCCCCTTCCAGAAGGAGTCGCGCCTCTGGCGCATGCGCGCCGACGGCACCGGGCGCTCGCCCATCGGCCGCGGCGTGCGGCACGAGTCGCGGCCGGCGGTGTCGCCCGACGGCACCCTGGTGGTCTACGTTGCCGCCGAGACCCAGCCCCGCCGCCACCTCTACGTGCGGCGCTTCGACGGCTCCGGCGACCGCATCCTGTTCGCCGACGGCGACGCCGAGTTCCCGGTCTGGTGACGCCGGACCATCCCTGTACCCGTTCCCGAAGGAGAAGAAGTGACCGAGGACAAGTACGACGGAGACCTGGTTCCGGTCCATGGAGGCGGAGCCCTCGTGGATCGCACCGTGCCGCTCTCGAAGCGCTCGGCGTTCCTGGCCGAGGCCGCGAAGCTGCCGTCGGTGCGCGTCTCGCGCGCCGACCTGTCGACGGTCTACCGCATCGCCGACGGCGCCCTGTCCCCGCTGGAGGGTCCGATGCGCGCCGAGGTCTACCACCGCGTGCTGAACGAGCGCCACGTGCTCTCCGGCGGCAAGCCCTGGGCCTGGACGATTCCGCTGTCGCTGCCGGTGACCGACGCCGAGGTGGCGTCGATCGGCGTGGGCGGCTCCGTCGCGCTCCAGACGGAGGAGGGCGACGCGGTCGCGATCGTCGACGACGTCGAGGTGTTCGAGTGGGACAAGGACGCCTACGTGAAGCAGGTCTACCGCACGGAGCGCTTCGACCACCCGGGCGGCCGCCAGGTGGAGCAGGACGAGCGCAGCAAGCTGCTGGGCGGCGAGCTGCGCGCGTTGCCCCAGCCGGTGAACCCGGAGTACGGCGAGTACATGCTGTCGCCGCGGGTGGTCCGCGCCTACCTGCGCGATCGCAAGTACGAGCGGGCGCTGGCCTTCCAGACCCGCAACCCGCTGCACCGCGCCCACGAGTACGCGCTGGTCGCCGGCGCCGAGCGGCTGACCCGGGAGGGGCACTTCACGGCGGTGGTGCTGAACCCGCTGGTCGGCGAGCTGAAGGGCGACGACGTGCCCGCCAACATGCGCATGCGCACCTACCGCAAGCTCCACGACGAGCGCCTGCTCGGCCAGGGCGACAAGGACGAGGAGCTGTGGCGGTCGGTGGGCTACGACCTCTCCGAGGTGTTCGAGCTGATCGGCCTGGACATCAAGATGTTCTACGGCGGTCCGTCCGAGGCGGTCATGCACGCCATCTCCCGCCAGAACTACGGCGTCAGCGACCTGGTGATCGGCCGCAAGCACGCCGACGCGCCCTTCGAGGACGGCCAGCCCATCTGGGGCGACTTCGACGCCCAGGAGATCTTCGACGACCTGTCCGGGCACCTGGCGCTCACGCCCTGCAAGATCGGCTTCGCGGCCTTCTACGAGTCGCTGGGCCGCGTCGACCTGACCGAGAACCACCCGGACGAGAAGCCGGTGTCGGTGTCCGGCACCAAGGTGAGGGAACAGCTCAAGGGTGGGGAGAAGCCGGATCCGAGGATCATGCGGCCGGAGACCGCGGAGATCCTGATCGAGGCGTATCGTGTTTGACTTCGCTCGCCTTCGGCTCCCTGCGCGCGCCCTGTAGGGCGCTTGCGGGGTCGAGGGCGTCGCGAGTCCTGCGCGGTCAGCCCGACTGCGCGGAGGCAGCCCTCCGGGCGGTCGCGACGATCGGCCTCCAGGCCACGAGTGCCGTGCCCCTGGCGAGGCGTCGAGCGGACGGGCCGGCGCGCGCGAAGCCCTGGGCTCGCGCCCGTATCGGGCGAGAACGCCGCCAGCCCTCCGCCCGACACGGGCGTTGCCAGATGTGGCCCGGTCCGCCGGCCCGTCCGCTCACCGGCCAGGAAGAGGGCAGGGCACCCGCGAAGCAACCCGGAGTCGTCGCGAACGCGGAAGCGTCTGCCTCCGCGCGGTCAGGCTGACCGCGCGGAAGGGGTGACTGCTCGGCCCCCGCAAGCGCCCTACAGGGCGCGCGCAGCGAGCCGAAGGCGAGCGAAGTCAAACCATGTGGATGCGGGGCTCTCTCGCTCGCACGAGCAACGCGTCCCGCTCCGTACCATCCTCGGGCACACTCGCGTAGCCGAAGGCGAGCGAGACGCGTACCGGGTCGTTGAGCTCCTCGTCCTTCGACACGTCGTCGGCGACGGTGCGGGCCAGCTCGGTGACGCGCTCGCTGGGGGCGGCGCCGGGCTCGGGCAGCAGCACCGCGAACTCGTCCTCGGCCAGCCGTCCCAGCACGTCGAAGCCCCGCGAGCGGGCGCGCAGCGCCTCGACCACCCGCATCACGGCCCGGTCCGCCTTCTCGGCGTCGCCGCGGGCGATGTCGGCCAGGTTGTCGATGCGCGCCACCGCCAGCGCCAGGGCGCCGTCGCGGTTGCCGGCGCGGGCCAGCTCCTCCTGCACGCGGGCGCCGAACAGGCGCGCGTTGGCCAGCCCCGTGGCGTCGTCGAAGGACTGCTGCTGCCGGCTCTTCTCGTGGGCCCGGGCGCTGTCGAGGGCGCGCTCCAGGTAGGTGGCGAACTTGCTGAACAGGTCCCGGTCCTCGTTGGCGAAGCGGCCCGGGTAGAAGCGGTCGGCGGCGATCTTGTCGTAGAGGGCGAGCGTGCCGACCAGGCGGCCCTCGCGCTGGAGCGGCGCCGCGACGAGCGAGCGGACGTCGGTCTCGAAGGCGCGCAGCATCGGGTCGGCTTGCACGTCGCGGACCAGCAGCGGCGCGCGGCGCTTCAGCACGTCCACCGACACGTGGCGGTCCATGCGGAAGAGCTTCTCCTGGAGCGTCCCGTCGGCGGACCCGAAGTAGGAGCGGATCACGAAGCGGCGCGTCTCCGGATCCTGGAGGCGGAGCACCGCGTGGTCGGCCTCGAGCACCATGGCCGCGGCCGACGTGCCCTGGCGCAGCACCTCGGACGGATCCTGGGTCGAGATCATGCGGATGCCGGCCTCGTTGATGGCACTGATCTTGGTGGCGCGCCCGGTCATGCGCGCCTCGCGATCGGCCTTTCCGATCTCGGCGCCGGCGTCGCCCGCGATCTCCACCAGCAGCGACTCGGAGAGGTGCGGGGCCGGGTCCTCGCTGCCCATCTGGAGCGACAGCACGCCCACCAGGGCGTCGCCGGCCAGCAGGGGCACGGCGGCGTAGGCCAGGCGTCCGGCGGCGCCGGGCAGGAAGATGGGCTCGCCGGTCTGGGCCACCACGCCGTCGATGCCCACGCCGATGCCGATGCGCACCTCGCTGCCCAGGTTTCCGCCCGAGAGCGAGGTGGCCGCGAAGCGCAGGGCGTCCTCGTCGGGATCGTGCAGGTAGATGGTGGCGATGCCGCCGCCGGCCTCGCGCGCCACGAAGCGGCACAGCTGGCCCAGCCGGTCGCCGAGCGTCGCCTTGCCGTCCATGATCGTCTGGACCTCGCGCACGGCCTGGTAGCGCGCCGCCTGGCTGCGCAGCGCGTCGTGCTCCTGGGCGCGGGCGATGATCTGGGCGTCGAGGCGGGCCAGCTCCTCGGTGAACTCGAGGTCGGCCTCTCCGAAGGCGTCCGGCCGCGAGCCGTGGTGCAGGTTCAGCACGCCCAGCACGCGGCCCTCGTGGAACAGCGGCACGCACAGCGCGCTCTCCACGTCCATGCGCTCGCGCAGGATGTGGAAGCGCTGGCGGTCCGCCTTGCCGCGCAGTCGCAGCGGCCGGCCCTCCTGGGCGACGCGACCGGCGATGCCTTCGCCGAGCGCCACCCGGATCTTCGGCCACAGCTCGGGCTCGACGCCCACCGCCACGCGCACGAACAGCTCCCGACGCGGCTCGTCCAGCAGCATCAGCGAGCCGCCCTCGGCGCCGGTCACGCCCAGCGCGATCTCGAGCATGCGCGTGAACAGCTCGTCGGTGTCGACGGTCAGCTCGTAGCCCTCGACCACCTCGTGCAGGGCCTTCAGCAGGTCCGCCTTGTGGTCGGTGGGGGCGGTGCCGTAGCCCCAGAGCAGGCGGGCGGTCAGCGGCGGAACCACCTGCACGCCGCGGGCGGCCACCTCCGGGTGGATCTCGCCGAAGCGGCCGCCGGGCGAGGCGTCGATCACCGCGTGCAGCGACGTGTCCCGGACGAGCGCGTCCGGATCGTCGGTCAGCACCTGCTCGAGCAGCGCCGCCACGCCGGGCTCCAGGTACGGGAAGCGCGAGACCACCGCCTCCACGTCCTCCGTCTGCACGTGGACGATCTCGACCGCGGGATTCGCCGACAACAGGGGGATCAGCGCGAGGGCCTCGTCGGTGGCCCCATGGATGCCGATCCGCCGGCGCATCAGGAGGGACTCTCGTCCAGCAACGGATCGAGGCGGATGCTGAGCACCAGGGTGGAGGTCTCGCCGTCGCCGTCGCCGAGCACCAGCGGGACGCGCACCGTGTGGTCGTCGGCGCGGGTCGCCTCGCCCACCGACACGATCGAGAGCTCGCGGCCGATGCGCGCGCCGAGCGGCGCCTCCAGGGCGTCGGACTCGTGGTGCCAGGGCTGCTCGAGGAAGGCCTCGGCCTCCTCGGTCTGGGTCGCCGCCGCGTCGTCGGCCTCGGCCTCGGCGAGGATGGCCTCCTCGAGCTGGGCCGCCGCCTCCGCCGGCGCGACCTCCAGGGCGGGCTCCGCGGGCAGCGACTCGAGGCCGCGGCGCGGCTCGCGCAGCGGCTCGGGCTCGGACACCAGCGGCTCCGGCTCGGCGGCTGCCCGGGGCTGGGTGGCGGGCTGCGGGGCCGGAGCGGGCGCGGGCGCCGCCGCGGGCTCGGACGGCGCCGCGGGCTGGGGCGCGGCCGGGCGGTTGTGGGCGCCCAGGCTCGAGTCGCGCAGCGCGCGGATCACCTTCTTCGAGATGGTCGAGAGGGCCTGGAGCACGCCGGTCGTCTCGCTGGCCACGGTCTCGAAGACGGTGGCGTTGCCCAGCTCGAGCCGGCGGTGGAGCTCGTCGATCACGTAGGCGTCCGACAGGTCGCGCTTGTTGTACTGGACCACCAGCGGCAGGTCGGAGAGCTCCCGGGCGTAGTCGGCCAGCGACTTGCGCAGCTCGTCCACCAGCGCCGCGTTCTCCTCGATGCGGCTCTGCTGCGCGTCGATCACCAGCACGATGCCGTCCACCTGGTCGAGCAGCTGCTTGCGGGTGGGCGCCTGGGAGGGCTCGCCGGGCACCGCCACCAGCTCGATGCGCGTGCGCATGCCGCCGATGTCGCCCAGCTCGATCGGCAGCACCGGGTAGGTCACCGACGGATCGAAGCGCGTGGGCAGCTCGGAGAGGTCGCCGCGGTGGTCCGGACGCAGCTTCGCCCGCACGGCCTGGAGACAGGACCGCTTGCCGGCTCCGTCCACGCCCCAGTAGACGATCCGCGCGTTCACCTCGGCCGACTCCGCCACCACCTTTGCCATCTACAGCTTCCCCTTCCTGGTCAGAATGCGCCGCGCGTGGGTCGCGATGTTCGACGGAACGTCCTTGCTCTTCATGATCGTCATCAGGTCGCGATCCTGCAGGTAGTTCACGAACTTCATCGACGTGGCCTGCGGGCAGCGCGGGTTGGTCGCCAGGGCCAGCTTCACCTGGTAGTTCCGCGTGACGTCCTTGTTCATGGCGATGATGCGGATCACGTCGTCGCAGACCGCCCGCGACTTGGCGATGGCGATCAGCTCGTTGTCCGTGATCTTCGGGCTGGAGACCGCCGAGATGGCCACGACCTTGTTGCGGTCGCGGACCAGCAGGCCGCGGGCTTCCTTGTTGCCCATGCGCGCCAGCTTGATCTTCTGGAACACCGACATGTTCTGGATCAGCGCGTAGAGGTTGCCCGTGGTGCTGGTGTCGACCTCGTCCTCGCCGTGGTCGTCGATCAGCAGCTCGCGGTGCTCGGCGAAGTCCTCGCCCAGCACGGCGCGCAGGGCCTCGCGGGCCTCGTCGTCACCGATCGACTCGGGGTCGAGGGGCGCCTCGTCGGGCACGTCCTCCAGGCCGATGAAGGCCAGGATGCGGTCGATCACCGAGCGGCCGGTCATGGGGTTCGCGCCCAGCGCGTCCACGATGGCCGGGCAGCGCAGCAGCCGCTCCTGGTTGTTGGCGACGATGTCGACCACGTTCTTGAAGGGCAGGCCGGCCAGGAAGGCGACGGTCGAGTCGGCGGCGGCGGCGTTGAGCGCGATCTTCTCGGCGTTGGCCTCGTGCTCGCGGAACACCTGGGCCAGGTGGTCGAGCACTGCCGGGTTGGCGGGTCCGCTGAGCACCGGGCCCATCACGTTCTCGGGCAGGTTCTCCAGGCTGTCGCGCGCGGTCGTCTTGACCTCGGCGTCGTCGTCGTGCATCAGCGCGAACAGGACGCTCGCGATCTCGACGGGCGGCAGGGGCAGGGCGCCGCGGGCGGCCATCAGCCTCGCCTCGTGCGGGGCGTCGGCGCGGACGTACTTGCTGGCCTCGGCGGAGAGCTCGAGCCGGATCTTCTGCGTGGGTTCTGCCATCGACACTCTGCGGAATCCGGCGCGGATCATTCCACGCCGTGCGACCGAGACCGTCGACGGTCCGGTCTAGCCGTCCTCGGACTTGGCGGCGGCCGCCTCGGCCACCACCTTGTCGCGCACCTGCTGGGGAGCCTCGTCGTAGTGCGAGAACTCCATGTGGAACTCCCCCTGGCCGCCGGTGATGCTGGTGAGCACCGAAGCCCACTCGAGCATCTCCGACATGGGGACCTTGGCTTCGATCTGCTGCCCGGCGCCCTGGGCCTCGCCCGTGCCGACGCGGCCGCGCCGGCTGGAGAGGTCGCCCATGATGTCGCCCACGTTGGCGTCGGGCACCGACACGTGGACGTCCATGATGGGCTCGAGCAGGATCGGCTTCGCCTGCTCGATGGCCGCCTTGAAGCCGAAGGAGCCGGCCAGCTTGAAGGCCATCTCGTTCGAGTCGACCGGGTGGTGCTTGCCGTCGATGCAGCGCACCCGCACGTCCACCACCGGGTAGCCGGCCAGCGGACCGGCCTCGCAGCTCTCGAGCACCCCCTTCTCCACGGCCGGGATCAGGCCACGGGGGATCGCACCGCCGACGATCTCGTCGACGAACTCGATGCCTTCCCCTCGGGGGAGGGGCTCTACGGTCAGGTAGCAAACGCCGAACATTCCCTTGCCGCCGGTCTGCTTCTTCAGCTTCCCCTCGACGTTCTCCGCCTTCTTCTTGATCGTCTCGCGGTAGGGGACCTTCGGGGTCTTCAGCTCCACATCCACGCCAAACATCCGTTGCAGCTTCCCAACGGTGGTTCGCACGTGGAGCTCGCCTCGACCGGTCAGAAGGAACTCGCCCGTGGACGGATCTCGGCCCAGCTGGAGCGTCGGATCCTCTTCCACGAGTCGGCCCAACGAGGTGAAGACTTTATCCTCGTCTCCCTTTGATTTCGCGGAGATGGCGTACGAAATGACACCCTGCGGAACTTCCAGGGGGGCCAGGGCCGGGCCGCCCTTCTCGGCGGACAGGGCGTGGCCGGTCTTCACGCTCTTGAGCTTGGCCACGGCCACCACGTCGCCGGGACCCGCCTCGGGCACCTCGACGTGCTCGCCGCCGCGCATGACGAAGAGCTTCGACAACCGCTCCTTGGCGTCGGCGGTGGCGTCGAGGATCGTGCTGTCCGGCTTCACGGTTCCCGAGACCACGCGGAAGACCGAGAGCGTGCCGGCGTAGCGGTCGATGATGGTCTTCAGCACCAGGCCCGAGAAGGGCGCCGCCGGGTCGGCCGCGACCTCGCCGCCCTCGGCGTCGGCGAAGGGCGTGCGGTCCGCCGCCGACGGCAGCAGCGAGCCCACCGCCCACAGCAGGCGCTCGACGCCCAGCTCCTTCAGGGCCGAGCCGGCCAGCACGGGCAGGATCCGGCCCTCGCGGGTGCCGGCCAGCAGGCCCCGGGCCACCTCGTCCTGGGTGAGCTCGCCTTCCTCCAGGTACTTCTCGAGCAGCGCGTCGTCGCCCTCGGCCACGGCCTCGACCAGCCGCTCGCGCGCCGCCGACGCCTCGTCGGCCAGCTCGTCCGGAATGTCGCCGGCGCTGCCCGCCCGGTAGGCCTTCATCTCCAGCAGGTCGACCACGCCCTCGAAGCCGGCCTCGCTGCCGATCGGCAGCGACAGCACCGCCGGGTTGCACTCGCCGAGCGACTCGACGGCGCGCTCGAAGCTGGCCCGCTCCCGGTCGAGCCCGTTGATGAAGGCGACCACCGGCGTGCCGTGCTCGCGGCAGAAGCGCAGCATGCGGTCGGTGCCGACCTTCACGCCGTCGACGGCCGAGACCAGCAGCACCGCGCCGTCCAGCGCGCCCAGCGCCACCACGCCGTCGGCCTGGAAGTTCGAGTCGCCGGGCGTGTCGACCAGGGTGAAGTGCTTGCCGCCGTGGTCGAAGGCGTACAGCGACGAGGTGATCGTCGTGTGGCGCTCCTGCTCCTCGGGCAGGTGGTTCAGGACGCTGGTGCCCTCGGTCACGCTGCCCAGCTCCGACGTGGCGCCGGCCGTGTGGAGCAGGGCCTCGCCGAGGGTGGTCTTGCCGTCGGCCGAGTGCCCGACGAGGGCGAAGTTGTAGGTGTCGCTGGTCTTCACGTCCTTCAAGGTCGTTTCTCCTTCCTGGAAGCCGATCCGGTGCGCGGGCTCGCGGGTCGCCGCGGCGTCACGCGGTTCTTCTCGTAGATGAGTCGCAGTCCGTCGAGGGTGAGGAAGGGCTCGACGCGGTCGATGGTGTCGCTCTCGTTGGCGACCCGGCCGGCCAGCCCGCCGGTGGCGACCACCCGCGCTTCCGGGCCCAGCTCGCCGCGGAAGATCGGAAGAGCGTCGGG
>JBNLVK010000236.1:0-18129 GCA_050618055.1 Myxococcota bacterium | reverse complement strand
CCAGGTGCACGCCGTCGGCGCCGGCGGCCCAGGCCACGTCGGCGCGCCGGTTCACCAGCAGTCGCGCCGCCGGGGCGTCGGCGCGCAGGCGGTCGGCGGCGGCCAGCAGCTCCGACGCGGAGCGCCGGCGGTCGCGCAGCTGGAGCCAGTCGACGCCGGCCGCCGCCACGGCCCGGGCCAGGCCGGGTCGCGCCGCGTCCCCGGCGTCCAGGACGAGGACCAGGATGGGCCGGCCCGGGGTCAGAACGTCGCCAGGCCGTCGAGCGGGCTCGACGCCGAGGCGTAGAGCCGCCGCGGCATGCGCCCCGCCTCGTAGGCCAGGCGTCCGGCGCTCACCGCCTCGCGCATGGCGCGGGCCATGCGCACCGGATCCTTCGCCAGCGCGATGCCGGTGTTCATCAGCACCGCGGTGGCGCCCAGCTCCATGGCGATGGCCGCGTCGCTGGCGGTGCCGACGCCGGCGTCGACCACCACCGGCAGCTCGACCGTCTCCAGGATGATGCGCAGGTTGGCCGGATTGCGGATGCCCAGGCCCGACCCGATGGGCGCCGCCAGCGGCATGACCGCGGCGCAGCCGATGGCCGCCAGCCGCTGGCAGGCCACCGGATCGTCGGTGATGTAGGGCAGCACCGTGAAGTCGTCGTCCACCAGGATCTGCGCGGCTTCCAGGGTGGCGGGGACGTCGGGGAACAGGGTGCGCTCGTCGCCGATCACCTCGAGCTTCACCAGGTCGGTGCCGAGCAGCTCGCGTCCGAGCCTGGCGGTCGTGACCGCGTCCTCCACCGTGTAGCAGCCGGCGGTGTTGGGCAGGATGGTGAAGCGGTCCGGCGGCAGGAAGTCGAGCAGGCCCTCGCCCTTGGGCGCGTCGAGCTTCGTGCGACGCAGCGCCACGGTCACCATCTCGGCGCCCGACTCGTCGGCGCACTGCCGGTTCTGCTCGAACGACGCGTACTTCCCGCTGCCGATGATCAGGCGCGAGTGGAAGGTGTGGGAGCCGAGGGTGTAGGTCCCGCTCTGGATCTCGCTCATGACTAGCCTCCTCCGACGGCTTCCAGGATCTCGACGCGGTCGCCCGACGCCAGCGCGTGCTGCGCGTAGGTCGAGCGCGGTACCACCTCCCGGTTGACCGCGACGGCGATGCGCCGGCGGTCGAGGCCCAGCTCGTCGAGCAGCGCGTCGACGGAGCAGGGCGCCGCGACGCTGCGCGCCTCGCCGTTCACGCGCAGGTCGAGCCGCTCTCCGGTGGCTACGGCGGGGGTCTCGGGAGGCAAGGGCGTCGGCTCCGGTCCGTGCCCGTCGAAGCTAGCGGTTCGGCTGGCCGGTTTCGATACGCTATGGCCCGGCCGCAGCGAACGGCGGCGGGGGAGTGGTGACCGGGTCGAGTTCGAGGGCCTTTGCGAGGATCGACCTCGCGGCGCTTCAGGCGAACCACGCCGAGGCGGTGCGGCGCGCCGCCGGGCGCACGCCGATCGCCGTGGTCAAGGCGGACGCCTACGGCCACGGCGCCGTCCCGGTGGCGCGGGCGCTGGTCCGGGAGGGCTGCCGGCGCTTCGCGGTGGTCACCGTCGGCGAGGCCTGCGCGCTGCGCGACGCGGGCATCGGGGAGCCGCTGCTGGTGCTGGGCGGCGCGCCCGGTCCGCCCGAGGCCCAGGAGATCGTGGCGCGCCGGCTGTGTCCCGTCGTCCACGGGGAGCAGGACCTGGCTTGGCTGCGGGAGGCGGTGCGGGCCCGGGGCGGCGGGCCGCTCGACGTGCAGGTCGAGGTCGACACCGGCATGACGCGCATGGGCGTGTCGGCGGACCTCGCGGCGGCGCTGCTCGCTCGGGTCGCCGCCTGCGACGAGCTGACCCTCGCCGGCACCTTCACCCACCTGGCGCGCGCCGACGAGGAGGAGCTGGACGCCTGCTTCGAGCAGATCCGGCGCTTCCGCGACGTGCTGCGCGAGGCGCGCCGTTCCGGCGTGGCGCCGGGCGAGGTGCACGTGGCGAACTCGGCCGGGCTGCTGGTCGGCGAGCCGCTGCGCGGCCCGCTGCCCGAGACCCACGCGGTGCGACCGGGACTGATGCTCTACGGCGTCCGCCCCGCGCCCCATCTCGAGGCGACGCTGCGACCGGTGATGAGCTTCGTCGCCCGGGTGCACGCCGTGCGGGCGGTGCCGAAGGGGACGCCGGTCGGCTACGGGGCGACCTGGCGGGCGGAGCGCGACACGCGCATCGCCACGCTGCCGGTGGGCTACGCCGACGGCGTGCCGGTCGCGGCGTCCAACCGCGGCACGGTCGCCCTGGGCGGGCGCCGGCTGCCGATCGTGGGCCGGGTGTCGATGGATTCGACCACCGTCGACGTGGGCGACGCGCCGGTCGAGGCCGGCGACGAGGCGCTCCTGTTCGGCGCGCAGGATGGCGCGACGCTGCCGGTCGAGGAGGCGGCGCTGGCCGCCGGGACGATCGCCTACGAGCTGCTGGTGCGCGTGGGCGCGCGGGTGCCCCGTCGCTACGAGGGCGTCTGAGACGGGGTTTGCCGCCGCCCGCGTTTGAACGGGATGGCGGCCTTCGGTACACCTCCCGTGCCCCCCAACAGCCCTGAACTCGCCCCGTGGCGAGGAGATTGCGGATGACCCCCCAACCGTCGCGACCGGTCCGCCGGGCGCTGCTCTCCGTTTCCGACAAGCAGGGTCTCGTCGAGTTCGCCCGCGCGCTCCACGAGCTGGGCGTCGAGCTGGTCGCCTCCGGCGGCACCGCCGGTGCGCTGCGCGAGGCCGGCCTCGAGGTGGTCGACGTCGAGACGCTGACCGGCAGCCCCGAGATGCTCGGCGGACGCGTGAAGACGCTGCACCCGCGCATCCACGGCGGCGTGCTGGCGCGCCGCGACCACGAGGGCGACCGCGCCGACCTGGAGGCCCACGACCTGGCGACGATCGACCTGGTGGTGGTGAACCTCTACCCGTTCGAGGCGACGGTCGCGAACCCGGACGTCACGCTGGCGGAGGCCATCGAGAAGATCGACATCGGCGGCCCGTCGATGATCCGCTCGGCGGCGAAGAACCAGGCGTACGTGGGCGTGGTGGTCGACCCGGCCGACTACGAAGGCCTGGTCGCCGAGCTGCGCGAGCAGGGCGGACTTTCCGACGCGACGCGCACGCGGCTCGCGCTCAAGGCCTTCGATCGCACCGCGCGCTACGACACCGCCATCCACGCCTGGCTGGCCGCCCGCCAGGACGCGTCCGGCGAGACCTTCCCGCCGCGCCTGGCGGTCGAGCTGCCGCTGGCCAGCACGCTGCGCTACGGCGAGAACCCGCACCAGAAGGCGGCCCTCTACGGCGGCTTCCTGGAGATCGCCGAGCCGCTGCACGGCAAGGAGCTCTCCTTCAACAACCTGGTCGACGTGCAGGCCGCCCTGGCGCTGATCCAGGAGTTCCTGGCCGGCGACGAGGCCGCGGTGGCGATCCTGAAGCACAACACGCCCTGCGGCGTCGGGCTCGCCGCGACGCCCGGTGACGCCTACCGGCGCGCCTTCCGCACCGACCCGGACTCGCCCTTCGGCGGCATCATCGTGTCGTCGCGGCCCTTCGACCTGGCGCTGGCCCAGGCCGTCGACGAGATCTTCACCGAGGTGCTGATCGCGCCCGGCTTCGAGGGCGACGCGCTGGCGCTGCTCCAGAAGAAGAAGAACCGCCGGCTGCTGCGCTTCCACCCGGAGCGGCTGCCCCAGGGCGAGCTCGACCTGCGCCGCGTCTACGGCGGCGTGCTGGTGCAGGAGCCGGACGCGGCGATGGAGGACCTGGCCACCGCCAAGGTCGCCACCCGGCGCAAGCCCAGCGACGCGGAGCTGCGCGCCCTGGCCTTCGGCTGGCGCGTGGTGAAGCACGTGAAGAGCAACGCGGTGGTGTTCGCCGCGGCGGACGGCACCCTCGCCATCAGCGGCGGCGCCACGTCGCGGGTCGACGCCATCCTCCAGGCGAAGGAGAAGGCGGCCCGCGTGGGTCTCGACCTGCGCGGCTCGGCCCTGGCCAGCGACGCCTTCTTCCCGTTCCCGGACGGGCTCGAGGCGGCCGCCGAGGCGGGGGCCACCGCCTTCGTGCAGCCGGGCGGGTCGGTGCGCGACGACGCGGTCATCGAGGCGGCGGACCGGCTGGGCGCCACCATGGTCTTCACCGGAACCCGCCACTTCCGTCACTAGACGCAGCGGACGGGGAGGGAGATGGCGATGCGCGTGCTGGTGGTCGGATCCGGCGGTCGCGAACACGCCCTGGCCTGGAAGATCGCCCGGAGCCCCCTGACCGACGCGGTACTGGCCGCCCCCGGCAGCGACGGCATGGCGGACGTGGCGACGCCCACCGGCGTGGCCGCCGGCGACGTCGACGGCATCGTCGGCCTCGCCCAGCAGGAGGCGGTCGACCTGGTGGTGGTCGGGCCGGAGCAGCCGCTGGCCGACGGCGTCGCCGACCGCCTGCGCGAGGTGGGCTTCGCCGTGTTCGGTCCGAGTGCTTCGGCGGCGCGGCTCGAGGCGAGCAAGGAGTTCGCCAAGGACTTCATGCGCCGCCACGGCATTCCCACCGCCGACTACCGGGTGTTCGACGACCTGGACGCGGCCCGCGCCCACGCGCGCCAGCAGACGCGGGGCTGCGTGGTGAAGGCCGACGGCCTGGCGGCGGGCAAGGGTGTGACCGTGTGCGAGACGCCCGAGGAGGCGGACCGCGCGCTGCTCGAGGTGATGCGCGACCGCCGCTTCGGCGACGCCGGCGACCGGGTGGTGATCGAGGACCTGCTGCGCGGCGAGGAGGCCAGCTACTACGCCATCACCGACGGCGAGCACGTTGTGACGCTGGCCCCGGCCCAGGACCACAAGCGCGCCCTCGACGGCGACCAGGGCGAGAACACGGGCGGCATGGGCGCGTACGCGCCGGCGCCGCTGGTGACCGAGGCGGTGGAGAAGAAGATCCTGGAGCGCGTGGTGCACCCGGCGATCCGCGGCATGGCGGCCGACGGCCATCCCTACCAGGGCGTGCTGTTCGTCGGGCTGATGATCGACGAGGCGGGGGACCCCTGGGTGATCGAGTTCAACGTGCGCTTCGGCGATCCGGAGACGCAGCCGTTGATGGTCCAGATGGAGAGCGACCTTCTGCCGCTGCTCGACGCGTCGGCCCGCGGCGGGCTCGACCGGGTGGCGCCGCCCACCGGCGAGGGCGCCGCCGTCTGCGTCGTGCTGGCCAGCGGCGGCTACCCGCGCTCCTTCGAGAAGGGCTTCCCCATCACCGGGCTCGACGCCGCCGCGTCCGACCCGGACGTCACCGTCTTCCACGCCGGGACGAAGCGCCAGGGCGGCCGCTTCGTCACCGCCGGCGGACGCGTGCTGGGCGTGACGGCGCGCGGCGCCGACGTGGCCGAGGCGCGGAGCCGTGCCTACGCCGCGGCCGATCGCATCGGCTTCGAGAAGAAGCACCTGCGCCGCGACATCGCGGACCGCGCGCTGTGAGCGTCGCCCTGGAGGACGCCGCGGACTGGCTCGCCGGGGGCGGCCTGCTGGCCTACCCGACCGAGACGGTCTGGGGGCTGGGCGCCGACGCGCGCTCCGACGCGGCGGTCGAGCGCCTGCGCCGCTTCAAGGGGCGCGGCGACGACGCTCCCATCTCCATCCTGGTGGACGACCGCGACTCGCTGCCGGCGCTCGGCTTCGACCCGAGCCCGCTGGCCTGCGCCCTGGCCGATCGCTACTGGCCCGGTCCGCTGACCCTGGTGCTGCCGTGTGCCGGCGGCTTCGCGAAGGGCGTGGCCCGCGACGACGGCGCGGTGGGTGTGCGTTGCTCGCCGCACCCGGCGGCAGCGGCGCTGGCCGGCCGGCTGGCCGCGCGCGGCGTCGGACCGGTCACCGCGACCAGCCTGAACCGGACCGGCGAGCCGGCGGCGCGCAGCCGCCGCGAGGCCCGGGCCCTGTGCGACGACGGCGACGACGCGCCGCGCCTGCTCGACGTCGACGACGACGCCGGGCAGGGGAGGGAGAGCACGGTCCTCGACCTGTGCGCGTCGCCGCCGCGGGTGCTCCGCTGGGGCGCCATCGAGGAAGACGACCTGAACCGCGCGCTGGCGGGGAGCCCTGCATGACCACGATCCGATCCTTCCGCGCCCTGCGCTACGACCCGAGCCGCGTGAAGCTCGCCGACGTGCTGGCGCCTCCCTACGACGTGGTGGCGGCCGACGACCGCCACGTCCTCTACGAGCGCGATCCCCACAACGCGGTGAGGCTCGAGCTGACCCGCGACGTGGCCGACGAGGCCACCACCGACTACGGCGAGGTGCGGCAGACGCTGGCGGCCTGGCAGCAGGAGGGCGTGCTGCTGCGCGACGCCGAGCCCGCGCTCTACGCGCTGCGCCAGCCCTTCGAGGCGCCGGACGGCAGCCGCGGCACGCGCGAGGGCTTCTTCGCGCTGCTCCACCTGGAGGACTACGCGGCGCGCATCGTGCGTCCCCACGAGCGCACGCTGGCGGGTCCCAAGGCCGACCGGCTGAAGGTGCTGCGCGCGGCGCGGGCGAACCTGTCGCCGGTCTTCCTGCTCTACGAGGATCCGGACGACACGCTGGCGGGACGCTTCGACGCGGCCTTCGCCCGCCCCCTGGCGACGGCCGACGACGCGGCGGGTGCCACCGCCCTGGCCCGCGTCGACGACGCGGCCCTGGTCGACGCGGTGTGCGCCCACCTGGCCGAGCGCCCGGTGGTGATCGCCGACGGGCACCATCGCTACGAGACGGCGCTGGCCTACCGGGACGAGTGTCGGGCGAAGGGCGCCGGCGACGGACCCCACGAGTGGATCCTCGCCTACTTCGCCAACGCCTACGCGCCGGGCAGCCTGCTGCTGCCGATCCACCGGCTCGTCCTGAAGGGCGCGGCGCCCACCGAGGCGGCCTGGCGCGAGCGGCTGCCGGGCTGGCAGTCGCGCGAGGTGCCGATCCCCGACGCGGACGCCATCCCGGCGCTGCTGGCCGAGCACCTGGAGCCGCTGTCCGATCACCACGCCTTCGCGGCCGACGACGCGTCGGGAACGCTGCGCCTGTTCTGGAAGCCGAAGGACGGCGAGCTCGGCGTGCGCGTGATCCACCGCGAGGTGATCGACGGCGTGTTCGGACTGGACGAGGAGGCGGTGCGCGGCGGCGCCATCTCGTACCCGAAGAGCGCCGTCCAGACCGCCCGCGACCTGCGCGCCGGCCAGGGCCTCACCGCCCTCTACCTGAACGCGCTGTCGCCCGAGGACGTCTTCCGGGCCACCGAGGCCGGCGAGGTCATGCCCCAGAAGTCCACCTTCTTCCATCCGAAGCTGCCCACCGGGCTGGTCTTCCGCACGCTGGACGAGGCGTGATCCGCCGGCGCCGGAAGCCGCGCAGCGAGCCCGAGGCGGTCGGCCGGCTGGTCCCGCAGGTGCTGGGCGACCTGGGCTTCGAGGCGTCGGCCCGCGTGCTGCGCATCTCGGAGCGCTGGGAGGAGGCGGTCGGGCCCGAGGTGGCGCGCCACTGCCGTCCGACCGCGCTGCGCGGCGAGGTGCTGGAGGCCACCGCCGACTCGAGCGCCTGGTGCCAGCAGCTGAATCTCCAACGACACGAGATCCTGGACGCGTTGCGCCGGGTGGCGGGCGAGGACGCGCCCGCCGACCTGTGGCTGCGCGTCGGGACGGAGGGATAGGATTCCGGTCATGAGCGACGCGAGCGAAGCCAACGAGGCCAACGAGAACGAGGCGCCCCAGGGTCTGCGCTGCGACTTCTGCGGCAAGGAGGTCCCCCAGGTGCGCCGGATCGCCCTGGACGAGGGCTACGAGCGCCTCCAGACCCGGCACAACGTCCAGTACGCCTGCCCGGAGTGCTCCCGGGCGAAGGAGGAGCAGCGGAGGTCCGCCGGCCGCGGCTGACCTCCGGTATCCTCACCGGCATCAAGCTCCCGCCGGAAACGGCCGAGGACGCCCCGAAGCATGCACGGTGTGAGACGACACGGCTGGCTGCTCGCGCTGGGGACCGCGCTCTGCGTGCTCCAGGTACCGCTGTGCGCGCTGGCCTGCGTCGAGGCGCCCGCGCAGGCGCCGGTGGCCGCCATGCCCGACGCCTCCCACGCGGCCCATCCCTGCCACGAGCCGGCATCCGCCGATCCGCCGGCCGGCCATCCTGCCGACGACCCGGGCTCCCACGCCGACTGCGGCTGCGAGGTCGTGGCCGACGCGCTGCTGGCCCGCGCGAGCCATCCGGCGCCGCCGCCCCTGGCGCTGGCTTCCGCGCCCGCCTTCGACCGCGTTCCCGTCGCGCCGGCCCCCAGGCTCCTGCGCGTGGCCTTCGAGGCGGACCTGCCGCCGCCAGACGTCCTGCGGCTCACGTCCACGCTGCGCCTCTGATTCCCGAGCTCTCGTGACCCCACGGCGGGTCCGGCCCGTGCGGTGAAGGCACCGCCACGCGCCCGGACCGCCGCGAGTGATCCCGCGCCGCGCGCCGTCGTGCGCGGGCCGAGACTTCGGGAGTTCCACCGTGCATCGAAAGATCGCCACGGGTCCGGTCGGGGGCTGCGCCCTCGGGCTGGCCCTCTTCCTCCTCGTCGCCGCTTCGCCGGCCGTGGCCGGACCGGTCGGTCCGCCGCCCGCCCTGCCGGACGTGCTCACCCTCGACTGGTGCCTCGAACGCGCGCGCGAGGCGAACCCGAGCCTGGCCGAGGCGCGGGCCGTGGCCGAGGCGGCGCTCCACCGCATCGATCCGGCCGGCGCCTTCGAGGATCCGCGCGTCGCCTACGAGGCCAGCAACGTTCCGGTGGGCGACCTCGACTTCGACTCGACGCCGCTGTCCGGACATCAGTTCGGCCTGCGCCAGCACCTGCCGTTCCCGGGGCTGCTCGCCAGCCGCCGCGAGGCCGCAGAGCGCGCGCACGGAGCGTCGCTGCTGCGGGTCGAGGACCGGGAGCTGGCCACCGACAGCGCGGTCGAGACGGCCTGGGCCGAGCTGGCGTTCGCGTCCCAGGCGCTGCGCATCACCGAGCGGAACATCGAGCTGCTGCGCAAGCTCGCCGCCACCGCCGAGTCGCGCTACCGGGTCGGCAGCGGCCTCCAGCAGGACGTGCTGCGCGCCCAGGTGGAGCTGACGGCGCTGCTCCAGGAGCGGCTGCGGCGCGAAGAGGCCGTGGCCCGATCGGCCGCGGTGCTCGTCGAGCTGCTCGACCTGCCCGCCGACACGGTGCTCCCGCCCGCCGGCGATCCGCGCATGACGGACGCGGCGCCGGCGCTCGGGACGCTGCTGGTCGATCTCGACCGGCGCAACGCCCGGCTGCGCGCGGCACGGGAGCAGGTGGAGGAGGCGCGCTCCCGCGTCCGCGTGGCCGAGCTCGAGGGACTGCCGGACGTGGACCTGGGCCTCGGCTACCGGGTGCGCTCGCGGGTGGCCGGCGATGCGGTGAAGGGCGACGACTTCCTGTCGGCGGGTCTCACGGTCCGCCTGCCCGTCGACCGCTCGAAGTGGCGCGCGCGGGTGGCCGAGCAGTCGGCGCTGGTGCGCCGCGCCGAGGCCCGGCTCGACGGGCTGCGCGCCTCGCTCGTCGCGCTGACCCGCCGTTCCCACGCGGCGCTCGTGCGCGCCGCGTCGGAGGAGGCGCTGCTCGAGACCGGACTCGTGCCCCAGGCGCGGCAGTCGCTCGAGGCGAGCCGAAAGGCCTACGAGGTGGGGCGCATCGGGTTCCTGAGCCTGCTCGACAGCCAGGTGCGCCTGCTGGGGGCCGAGCTCCGCCTGGCGCGCGCGCGCGCCGACAAACGGCTGGCCTTCGCCTCGCTCGAGGCCGCCGCCGGGGAGAAGCTGCGATGAGCGCGAAGCAGACTGCCGGGGTCGTCGTCGCCGTCCTGCTCGCTGCCGCCGCCGGCTGGTGGGGCCGCAGCCTGGTCGCGCCGATGGCGGGAATGCACGAGGACGCGCCGCAGGCCGCCGACGGACCCTGTCCGGGCGGCGCCCAGCCGCTCCATTGGAAGGCGCCGATGGATCCGACCTACGTGCGCGACGCGCCGGGAAAGTCGCCCATGGGCATGGACCTGGTTCCCGAGTGTCCGGGCGCCGCCGGCGAGGCGCCGCCGGGCGCGGTCGTGGTGGACGCGGCCACGGTCCAGAGCATCGGCGTGCGCACCGCCCCGGTGGTGCGGCGCGACCTGTCGCGCCAGGTGCGCGCCGTCGGGCGCGTGGCCTACGACGAGCGACGCGTGGCCCACGTCCACACCAAGGTGCAGGGCTGGGTCGAGCGGCTGATGGTCGACTTCGTGGGACAGCCCGTGAAGCGCGGCCAGCCGCTGCTCGAGATCTACTCCCCCGAGTTGGTGGCGACCCAGGAGGAGCTGCTGCTGGCGGCCCGCTACCGCGACGCCACCGGCGAGAGCCCCTTCGACGACGTGCGCGGGGGAGGGCAGTCGCTGTTCGAAGCCACGAAGCGGCGGCTGGCGCTCTGGGACGTGCCGGAGCGCGACGTGCGGCGCCTGCTCGAGACCGGCGAGGTGAAGCGCACGCTCACCCTCTACGCCCCGGCCTCCGGTGTGGTGACGGCGCTCGGCGTGCGCTCCGGCATGGAGGTCAAGCCCAACGACAACCTGTACACGATCGCCGACCTGGGAAAGGTGTGGGTGCTGGCCGACGTCTACGAGTTCGAGCTGCCGTGGCTCGAGCTGGGTCGGCCGGCGGAGGTGGAGCTGCGCTACCTGCCCGGCGTTCGCATGCAGGGCGAGCTCACCTACATCGCGCCCTTCCTCGATCCGAAGACGCGCACCGCCGAGGTGCGGCTCGAGCTCGACAACGCCGACGGCCGGCTCAAGCCCGAGATGTTCGGCAACGCGGTGATCGCCGGCACGCCGCGGCACGACGCGCTCGCCATTCCGAGCGACGCCGTGCTCCGTTCGGGAAGGCGCACGCTGGCGGTGGTCGCGCTGGGCGAGGGGCGCTTCGAGCCGCGGGAGATCGAGCTGGGGCTCGACACCGGCGACGGCTGGCTCGAGGTGCTCTCGGGTCTGGCGGAAGGCGAGCGGATCGTGGTGTCGAGCCAGTTCCTGATCGACAGCGAGAGCAACCTGCGCGAGGCGGTGCGCAAGCTGCTGCCGGGAGCGCCCGACGAGCCGGGGGGCGAGCCGGAGGTCGAATCGGAAGCGCCGATGCCCATGCCGATGCACGAGCACGAACACGAGCACGCGCCGGCCCACGACCACTCCTCCATGGACGCGGGGTAGCGCGCGATGCTGCGGCGAATCGTCGAAGGCTCGGCACGGAACCCGCTGCTGGTCGCGCTCGGGGTGGCGGCGCTGCTCGCCTGGGGAACCTGGGCGGCGCTGCGCATTCCCATCGACGCGATCCCGGACCTCTCCGACGTCCAGGTCATCGTCTTCACCGAGTTTCCCGGCCAGGCGCCGCAGGTCGTCGAGGACCAGGTCACCTACCCGCTGTCGACGGCGATGCTGGCGGTTCCCTACGCGAAGGTCGTGCGCGGCTACGCGTTCTTCGGCTTCTCCTTCGTCTACGTGATCTTCGAGGACGGGACCGACCTCTACTGGGCGCGCAGCCGGGTGCTCGAGTCGCTGAACTTCGTGGGCGGGCGCCTGCCCGCCGGCGTGACGCCCGTGCTGGGTCCCGACGCGACCGGTGTGGGCTGGATCTACCAGTACGCCCTGGTCGACCGCAGCGGCGCCCACGACCTGGCCGAGCTGCGCTCGATCCAGGACTGGCACCTGCGCTACGAGCTCCAGACCGTGCCGGGCGTCGCCGAGGTGGCGAGCGTCGGCGGCCACGTGCGCCAGTACCAGGTGGAGGTCGACCCGAACCTGCTGGCCGCCTACGGGATCTCGCTGGCCCACGTCCGCCACGCCATCCGCCGCAGCAACGAGGACATCGGCGGCAAGCTGGTCGAGCAGGCGGAGACCGAGTTCATGATCCGCGGCCGCGGCTACGTGGGCTCGGTCCGCGACCTGGAGCAGGTGGCCGTCGGGGCCAGCCCCTCCGGCACGCCGATCCTGCTGCGCAACGTGGCCAGCGTGTCGCTGGGCCCGGAGCTGCGGCGCGGCCTGACCGACCTGGACGGCGAGGGAGAGGCCGCCGCCGGCATCGTGGTCATGCGCTTCGGCGAGAACGCGCTGGAGACGATCGAAAGGGTGAAGGTGAAGCTCGCCGAGCTCGAGGACAGCCTGCCGGCCGGGGTCGAGATCGTGCCGGTCTACGACCGGGCGCCGCTCATCGAGCGCGCCGTCGGCAACCTGCGCTCGAAGCTCCTCCAGCAGGGCCTGATCGTCGCGGCGGTCTGCTTCGTGTTCCTGCTGCACCTGCGCAGCGCGCTGGTGGCGATCCTGCTGCTGCCGCTGGGCATCCTGTTCTCGTTCGTCGTGATGTTCCACCAGGGCATCAACGCGAACATCATGTCGCTGGGCGGCATCGCCATCGCCATGGGCACCATGATCGACGCGGGCATCGTCATGGTGGAGAACGCGCACAAGCACCTGGAGCGCGACGGGGGTCGCCGGCCGAGGCGCGAGGTGCTGATCGACGCCGCCGTCGAGGTCGGTCCGTCGCTGTTCTTCTCGCTGCTGGTGATCACCGTGTCGTTCCTGCCGATCTTCGCGCTCCAGGCCCAGGAGGGACGGCTCTTCGAGCCGCTCGCCTTCACCAAGACCTGGGCGATGGCGGGGGCGGCGCTGCTCTCGATCACCGTCGTGCCGGCGCTGATGGTGTGGCTGGTGCGCGGGAGCATCCTGGCCGAGGCGCGCAACCCGCTGAACCGGGCGATCCTGCGGGTCTACCGGCCGGCGCTGGCGGCCGCGCTGCGCCACCGGACGGTGGTGCTCGGCGTGGCGCTGCTGCTGCTGCTCTCCTGCTGGGTGCCGCTGTCGCGCATCGGCTCCGAGTTCATGCCCCCGCTCGACGAGGGCGACCTGCTCTACATGCCGACCACGCTGCCGGGCCTGTCGATCACCAAGGCCCGAGAGATCCTCCAGCAGACCGACCGCATCATCGCCACGGTGCCCGAGGTGGAGCGCGTGTTCGGCAAGATCGGCCGGGCGGACACGGCCACCGACCCGGCGCCGCTCTCGATGATCGAGACCACCATCACGCTGAAACCGCGCAGCGAGTGGCGGCCGGGCATGACCCCGCAGAAGCTGATCGCCGAGCTCGACGGGAAGATCCGCTTCCCCGGGCTCACCAACGCCTGGACCATGCCGATCAAGACCCGCATCGACATGCTGTCGACGGGCATCAAGACGCCGGTGGGCATCAAGGTCTCGGGTCCGGACCTGGCGGTGCTCGAGGATCTGGGGGAACGCATCGAGGCGACGCTGCGCGAGGTGCCGGGAACGCAGAGCGTCTACGCCGAGCGCGTCGTGGGCGGCAACTACCTGGACGTCGACATCGATCGCGCCGGGATCGCCCGCTACGGGCTCACCGTCGGCGACGTGCAGGACGTGATCCAGACCGCGGTCGGGGGCATGAACGTGAGCCAGACCGTAGAGGGACTCGAGCGCTACCCGATCAACCTGCGCTACAGCCGCGAGCTGCGCGACGACGTGGCGGCGCTGCGTCGCGTGCTGGTGCCGGCGCCCGGCGGCGCCCAGGTCCCGCTGGGTCAGCTGGCGACCCTGCGCTTCGCCAAGGGACCGCCGGCCATCAAGACCGAGAACGCCCGGCCGAACGCCTGGATCTACGTCGACCTCGAGGGCATCGACGTCGGCCGCTACGTGTCCCGCGCCCGGCGCGCCGTGGCGGAGCGCGTCGACCTGCCGCCCGGCTACACGCTCGTGTGGAGCGGTCAGTTCGAGTACCTGGAGCGCGCAAGGACGCGGCTGCTGCTGATCGTGCCGGTCACGCTGGGCGTGATCTTCCTGCTCCTCTACCTGGCCTTCCGCAGCGTGGCCGACACGCTGCTGGTGATGGCCTGCCTGCCCTTCGCGGCGGTGGGGGGGCTCTTCCTGCTGTGGGCCCTGGGCTACGACTTCAGCGTGGCCGTAGGAGCCGGCTTCCTGGCCCTGGCCGGGCTCACGGCCGAGACCGGCGTGATCATGCTGCTGTTCCTGAACCAGGCGCTGGAGCGCGCCCGCGAGGCGGGAAGGCTCGGCGACGTCCGCGAGCTGTGGGACGCCGTGGTGGAGGGCGCCACCTACCGGGCGCGGCCCCTGCTGATGACCGTCGCCTCCGACGCCATCGGCCTGCTCCCGATCATGTGGGGCGCGGGCACCGGCTCCGAGACCATGCGGCGCATCGCCGCGCCCATGGTGGGGGGTGTCGTCAGCGCCTCGCTGGTGGTGCTCTTCGTCCTGCCGCTGCTCTTCGCCTGGCTGCACGCCCGTCGGCTGCGGAGCGGCCGCCAGGGTGCTGCCCCCGGGGGATAGCGCTTGCGGCCCCCAGCCCATTTCCCTAGCTTGCGCGCCTGTTTTCGACGCGCCCCGCATTCCTCGCGGGGTGCGACTGGAGGACCTCCCATGGTCAAGATCCGTCTCACGCGCGCCGGCGCGAAGAAGCGGCCCTTCTACCGCATCGTCGCCATCGACGAGCGTCGCCAGCGCGACGGCCGCGCCCTCGAGTTCCTCGGCACCTACGACCCCAAGCGCAACCCGGAGCAGGTGCAGATCCGCTCCGAGGCCGTCGACGCCTGGGTGAAGAAGGGCGCACAGCTCTCGCCCACCGTGAAGTCGCTGATGCGCCGCGCCGGCCGACGCGCCGCCGCCGCCGGGAGCGCCTGATGGCCGAGGGCAGCGCGCCCGCGCAGCTGATCGAGTTCGTCGTGAAGGCGATCGTCGAGCACTCGGACGACGTGAAGGTGATCGAGTCGGACGGCGGGAGCCTGCTCGAGCTGGAGACGCACCCGGACGACCGCGGTCGCGTGATCGGCCGGCAGGGTCGGGTCGCGAAGGCCATGCGTGCGCTCCTGGGTGTGTCGCGGCATGGCTCGGGCTGCCGGCTCGACATCGTCGACTGAGCCGGCCGAGGTCGTCCTCGGGCGCGTGATCGGCGCGCATGGACTGCGCGGCGAGCTGCGCGTCCGGCTCGAAGGCGACGGCGAGGATCTCGCGCACGTGCCGTCGGTGTGGCTCGTGCGCGAAGGCAACGAACGACAGGAGAGGAGCGAGGAGTTCGAGATCGCGGGCGTCCGGCCCGGACGCAGCGGCGAGTGTCGCGTCAGGCTCGAGGGCCTGGCGGATCGCGACACGGCCGAGTCGTGGCGCGGTGCCGCCGTGCGCGCGCGCGCAGCCGACCTGCCGTCGCTTCTCGACGGCGAGTTCTACGCCTTCGAGCTGGTGGGCTGCGACGTTCAGCAGCGGGACGGCGAACGGATCGGGACGGTGCGCGAGATCTGGGAGACCGGCGCCAGCGACCTGCTGGTGGTGCGCGACGCGGACGGTCGCGACCAGCTGCTGCCCGCCGTCGAGCCGCTGCTCGTCGAGGTCGATCGGCAGGCGAAGCGCATCGTCGTCGACCTGCCGCCCGGACTCCTCCAGAGGGAACCTTCGCAGAGCAACGAACGGGAGTAGGAGGGGGCGCGTGCTCCGGATCGACGTGATCACGATCTTTCCGGGCCTGTTCGAGCCCTTCCTCCGTGAATCGATGGTCGGAATCGCCGTACGCGACGGACACGCCGGGATCCAGGTCCACGACCTGCGGTCCTGGACCTCGGACCGCCACCAGGTGGTCGACGACGCCCCCTACGGCGGCGGTCCGGGCATGGTGATGAAGCCCGAGCCGCTGGTCCGCGCCATCGAGGCGGTGGCCGGGCCGAAGGGGCCCGGGCGGGCCGGCCCGGTGGTGCTGATGTCGCCCGCCGGTGAGCCGCTCGGCCAGCCCCGGCTGGCCGCCTGGGCGGCCGGAGAGCGTCTCACGCTGGTCTGCGGCCGCTACGAGGGGGTCGACCAGCGGGCCATCGACCTGGCGGTGGACCAGGAGGTCTCGCTGGGCGACTACGTGCTCTCCGGGGGCGAGGTCCCGGCCATGGCGGTGATCGAGGGGGCCGTCCGGCTCCTCCCGGGGGTGCTCGGCAACCCGGAAAGTGCGGTCCACGAATCGTTCCAGGCGGGACTCCTGGAAGGACCGCAGTACACTCGGCCGGCCAGTTTTCGCGGCCTGGAGGTGCCGGAGGTCCTGCGCTCCGGCGACCACGGGGCCGTCGACCGCTGGCGCCGCGAGCAGGCCCTGCGGCGGACGCGCGAGCGTCGGCCGGACCTGCCGGGCGCCGGCCAGAACGCGAACCACGCGAATCACTCTCCGAAAGAGGTGGAGTCATGAACCGAATCGACGCCGTCCATCCCGCCGCGCCGCGCCGCGACCTGCCGCCGTTCAAGTCCGGCGACACCGTGCGCGTGCACGTCAACATCACCGAGGGCGACAAGCAGCGCATCCAGGTGTTCGAGGGCGTGGTGATCCGCCGCCGCGGACACGGTCCGTCCGCGTCGTTCACCGTGCGCAAGATCTCGTCGGGTGTCGGCGTCGAGCGCATCTTCCAGACCGAGTCGCCCCACGTGACCAAGGTCGAGATCAAGGCGCGCGGCCACGTGCGCCGGTCGCGCCTGTACTACCTGCGCGAGCTGCGCGGCAAGAAGGCGCGCCTGCGCAGCAAGGTCCGCGACGTGTCGGGCCTGGTCTCGGAGGAGGAGGCGGAGCGCGGCAGCGGAACCGCCGCCGAGGCGCTGGCCGATCCGGAGCCGGAGGCCGCCGTCGCGGAGGAGGCGGTCGCCGAGGAGACCCCGGCCGAGGAGAGCCAGGAAGCCGCCGAGGAAGAGAAGAAGGACTAGCCCGTTTCCGGCCAGTCCTCGCCCGGCGCCGGCGTCGGCGCCCGGTAGATGCCCGTCCAGGCGGGCACGCCGAGCTCCGCGGCCACGGCACGCACCACCTCGGGGCAGAAGCCGTAGGAGCGCAGGCGCGCGATGCGCCCCGCGTGCTCGTCGAAGCGCATCACCGTCATCAGCGCCTCACCCCGCTCGCCGGACACGAAGAAGCCGAGGATCCACTCGCCCTCGAAGGCGATGCGCTCCACCCGCCGCGAGTCGAACTGGAAGGACTCGGGCCATTCGGCGTGTCCGAAGACGATGGCGTGGAGCACGCGCCGCATGCCCTCGTCCGGGTCGAGGGTGGTGTGGAAGGAGTTGCCCACGTTCTCGGTGGCGCCGGTCTCGAGCATCAGCGCCAGCAGCCCGTCCAGGTCCTCCGCGCGGAAGCGATCGATGAAGCGGTCGACCAGCTCCGGCGACGGGCCCGGCCGCTGCGACGCGGCGCCGCCCTCGGGCTCGGCCAGGCGCCCGCGGCCGCGGTGCAGCGCCGACTTCACGGCGCCGACCGTCGTGCCCAGGATCCCGGCGCTCTCCTCGAGCGTCATGTCGAAGACCTCCTTCAGCACCAGGGCGGCGCGCTCCTGGGGCGACAGCCGCTGCATCAGCACGGCACCGGCGTCGCGCAGCCGCGGGCCGGCGTCCGGCGGCGGCGGGGCGGAGGGCGTGTCGGCCGGCGCCTCGGCGGGACGCGCCTCGACGGCCCGGTGCCGCTGCCAGTCGATCCACACGTTCGTGGCGGTCCGCAGCAGGTAGCTGCGCGGGTTGCGCAGCCGCGGGTAGCTCACCCCCCAGCGCGCGAACGCGCGCACGAGGGTGTCCTGCACCAGGTCCTCGGCGTCGAAGACGCTGCCCGTGAGCCGGCGGCAGTAGGCGTGCAGGTCGGGGCGCAGGGGCACCAGCGCGTCCACGTAGCGGTGCCAGTCGGTGCGCAGGTCGCGCGTCAGGTCGTCGGGCTCTTCCCGCTCGGCCATGAGGGCCCTCCTTCCGGGTTCGGGTCTCATGGAAAGGACGGACGGGGTGGGGGCCAGGATACGGGGTCCGGCGCGCATTTCGGGATCCGCCTCAGGGGCCGGCCTCGAAGGCGGCCTCCAGGTGGCGGATGCGCCAGCGGCCGTCCGGGTCGGGCTCGCAGGCCACGACGTCGAAGCGCACGCGGCGTGGACGCCGGCGCTCGGCGCGCAGCCAGGCGTGGGCGCCGCGCACCAGGCGCGCCTGCTTGCGCGCGTCGACCGACGCCTCCGGCGGTCCGAAGCGGCGCGTGCGGCGGGTCTTCACCTCGACGAACACCAGCGTGCCGGCGCGCTCGACCACCAGGTCGATCTCCACCCGGTCGGGGCGCGCGGGGCGCG
>JBNLVK010000235.1:0-19268 GCA_050618055.1 Myxococcota bacterium | reverse complement strand
GTTCGCGATCATCCGCGGCCTCGAGGACCGCTACAGCAGCACCACCTACAACGGCGCGCCCATTCCCAGCCCCGATCCGGACCGGCAGTCGGTGCAGCTCGACCTGTTCCCCTCCGACGTGGTGGGCGACCTGGTGGTGGCGAAGAACTTCGGCCCGCAGCACCCGGGCAACTCGGCCGGCGGCTCCATCGACATCCGCACCTTCGCCTACCCGGAGGACGGCTTCGAGATCTCGCTCAGCGGTGGATCCGGCTGGAACGACAACGCCCGCGACACCTTCCTCGAGTACCACGAGGCGAACCCGCTGGGTAGCGACTCGGACGACACCCTGGAGAGCGACTTCGGCGGCAGCTTCGGCGCCCGCACCGACCTGTTCGGGCGCGAAGTGCGCTTCAAGGGCGTGCTGAACCGGGAGATCGACTACGAGACCCTGCGCGGCTACCAGGAGGAGCGCCAGCCCGACCGGGTGACGTCGCGCCGCGGAAACGTCCTCGAGAGCGGCGATATGTCGCTGGGCATCGCGTCGCTCTCCGGCGGCCTCTACGACTACACCGAGAGCACCGAGACGACCCAGGACACCGGCTTCGCCGCCCTGGGCTTCGACCTGGACGCGGAGGGAAACCACAAGCTCGACGGCACGTACTTCTGGACGAAGAAGGACGACAAGGTCGCCGGCCTTTACGAGAATGGATTCTTTCCGAACGTCGATTACGGGCCGATCCTGGACCGGGCCCGCCTGGTGGGCGTGCTGAACATCGAGGCGGGCTCCGACTTCGAGGAGACCGCGGTGAAGTCGTCGTCGCTGGCGGGCTTCCGGGACGACGCCCAGGCCAGCCGCGGCCACGTCTTCTACACGATCTTCGAGCAGGCCGAGAACTTCCGGCGCGAGCGCGAGCTCGAGGTCTACCAGCTCAACGGCGACCACACACTGACGTTCCTCGACGACCTGGCGCTACGCTGGGCGGCCAACTACGCCACCACCGAGCTCTCCCAGTCGGCCTTCTCCACCGACTACTTCTACGAACCCGACGATCCCCAGGCCCAGATCCCGGACGACGTGCCGCGGGGCGTGGGCCACATCGGCCCCGGCCAGTGGGCGGTGCGCGAGAGTCAGAGCTACGACGCCAACGACATCGACGAGACCCAGTACTTCGCCCGCGGCGACCTGGAGTACGAGCGGCAGCTGCTCGAGGGCTTCGACGTGACGCTGTCCGCCGGCGGCTGGTACGAGGACGCCGAGCGCGACGTCGACGCCCTGTTCCTGAACAACCCGGCCGGCGGAGCGATCGGTGAGAGCTTCGTGCTGTTCGGCGACTCGCCCCAGGACGCGACCGGCCAGATCTTCGACACCCTGGGCCTGGGCGCCGCCGATCCGCTGGGCAGCGTGCGCACCACCAACGAGTCGAAGCGCGAGATCCAGGCGGCGCACGGCGGACTCAAGACGGTGCTCTGGCAGAGCCTCGACCTGCTGGGCGGCGTGCGCTTCGAGGACATCCACATCGAGTCGAACAACGATCCCTTCCAGTCGGACCTGACCGACGGATCGCCCAACACCTTCCCGTCGCGCTGGGTGCTGTTCGACCGCTACGACAACCCGGCTCTCGGCACCGAGAGCGGCGCGCCGCGTCCGGGCAGCCAGGCGGCCATCGACAAGGTGCACAACGACCAGATCCTGGGCATCGCGGTGCCCGTCGACCCGACGACGGGCCTCGTCGACTTCGCCACCCGGCAGGAGCTGCTGGCGGTGGTCAACGGCGAGATCGACGACCTGTACGTGCTGCCGTCGGCGGGCGTGGCCGTCCGTCCGCCCTGGGTCGAGGGCCTGACGCTGCGGGTCGCCTACTCGCAGACGGTGGCGCGTCCCTCGTTCCGCGAGATGGGCTACTACGTCACCACCGAGCCGGGCACGAACGACCGCACCATCGGCAACCCGAAGCTCGACGTCTCCGAGGTGGAGAGCTGGGACACCCGGGTGGAGTACCTGTTCGGCGACCTGGGCGACCTGGTGGCCGGCAGCTTCTTCATCAAGACGATCGAGGATCCGATCGAGTCGATCATCGTCACCGACCAGGCCGACTTCACCGGCGGCTCCGCCGGCAACTTCCGCACCTTCTTCAACAACCCGAACGAGGCCGACCTGTGGGGCTTCGAGGTCGAGTCGCGCCTGCACCTGGGCCTGCTGGGGCTCTTCGGCGAGGCCTCCGACTTCCTCGACCATTTCTCGATCGGCGGCAACTACACCTGGATCGACGCCGAGGTGGACCGCAGCTCCTTCGAGATCGCGCGGACCGACCCCTTCTTCGGGGTGGCGGCGGGCGACGTGGCCGCGGTCTCCCACTACGAGACCTCGCGGCGCCTGTTCAACCAGCCCAGGTGGATCGCCAACGCCGACGTGAGCTTCGAGCACCCGGACCTGGGCACCAGGGTCACCCTGGCCTGGTTCGCCATCAGCGACGTGCTGACGTCGGTGGGCGGCGGCGCCATCGGGCCCGACGGAAACGCCTTCGAGTACACCCTCGACCGCTACAACGACTCGTTCCATCAGCTCGACCTGGTGATGAGCCAGGAGTTCAGCCTGCCCCGCGAGCTGGGCCTGCTCACCTTCAAGAGCAGCATCAAGAACCTGACCGACAGCCGGCGCAAGGTCGTCTACGACCGGGCCCAGCTCGACGGCTCGGACGTGGCCGAGCGCCGCTACCGCCAGGGCCGCGACTACTCGTTCTCGGTGAAGTTCACCTACGACTTCTGATCCGCCACGCATCTGCACCGAAACGACGCGGAACCTTCACGGGCCGGCGCCCGTAGCTCCACGGGCGGGCCGTAGCCTCCGGTCGCTCGCCGTGCCCTCCCTGCACGGCGAATCGAGCAACGACAGAGAAGAGCAGCAGAGAGACATCAAGCTGCACAAGGAGACTCCCATGAAGGCTCGACTGTTCCCCCAGCTCGCCGCCATCGCCGGTGCTTCCGCCCTCTTAGCGGCAGCGGCGGGCGCGCAGACGACGGCGTCATGCGGCGGTGGCACCTGCACCGTCTGGGACACCGACGTGACCACGCCGACGACCTGGTGCGACGGCGGCGCGACGTCCGGTGGTACCGAGGACACGATCATCCTCGACCGCCCGATCTTCGTTTCCAGCGTCCTCACCATCGAGCCCGGCTGCATCGTGCGCGGCCAGCCGCGCACGGCGGCGTTCAACCCGGGCGATCCCACGGCCAACGCTCCCGGCGTGCTGGTGATCTCGCAGGACGGCTACCTGGACGCCCAGGGATCGGCCACCAACCCGATCACCTTCACCACGGCTGCGCCGGACGAGACGGACACGTTCGGCGTCGCGGGTGCCGACGGCCGCGCCGACGACACCGACGACGACCCGGCCACGGGTCTGACCGCGTGGACGTCCGGCGACGACTTCCTGGACGACACGCCCACCACCAACCCGCTCTCGCCGCTCGACGCGGCCGGCGCGCAGAACGTCCAGCTCTGGGGCGGCGTCGTGATCCTGGGCCATGCCCCGACCAACCTCGAGGACGACTTCGCACTCGGCTACGGCCGCGCGCCGGTCGAGGGCCTCGCGGTTCCCGGCTTCCCGGCCGCGGGCGCCATCTACGGCGGTGAGGAGCCCCACGACAGCTCGGGCGTCATCCGCTACGTCTCGGTCCGCCACGCGGGCGACGTGATCGGTGCGGCCAACGAGCTGAACGGCGTGACCCTGGGTGGCGTCGGTGACGGCACGATCTTCGAGAACATCGAGATCTACACCAACCAGGACGACGGCATCGAGTACTTCGGTGGCACGAGCAACGCCAGGAACCTGGTGATCTCGTACGTCGGCGACGACAGCCTGGACCTGGACCAGGGCTACAACGGCTCGATCCAGAACGTGTTCGCCATCTCGACCCCCTTCAACCAGGACAGCGGCACGGACTACGGCAACGGCGGTTCGGGCGACGCCCTGGGCGAGTGGGACGGTGACGACAACACCGGCAACGTGAACGTCCAGCAGAGCTTCATCGACGCCGACCTGGCCGACAACTCCTGGCCCAACGGCGCGCCGGCCATCTACAACATGACCGGCTTCGGCAACCAGCACGCCACCGCCACCAACCCGGCGGTGTCGGCCGCGGGTGCCAACCGCGGCATCCGGATGCGCAACGACTTCGTGGGCATCCTGGGCAACTCGATCATCGTGAACACGGGCACCGCCTGCTACACGGTCGAGGTGCCGAACGACCTGGCCGATGTTCCGGAGAACGTGCACGTCTACTCGACGACCTGCTCCTCCGAGACGTTGGCTCCCGACGCCGGTGGCGTCGACGCCGCGGATCGCGGCGACACGGCCGTGAACGACGGCGAGGTCGACTGCCCGTCGGGTACCGACTGCGACAACTTCTGTGTCGGCGGTACCTGCGAAGGCGGCGTGGGTGCCGCGGCCGAGACGCTGCTGGTGAACACCGACAGCTACTTCGAGCCCAAGTGCGCTGGTGCCACCGTGGCCGGCAAGCTCGACGGCTGCAAGGGCGTCCCGATGGACCCGCGCCCGGAGCCGACCGCTCCCGCCGCGCAGGTGGGTCGGGGCATCCGTCCGGCGGCCGTCGGCCTCGATCGCTCCGCGACCCATCGCGGCGCGTTCCCGGCCGGTCAGCCGCTCTGGACCGACACCTGGACCGCCCTCGACCAGGGCGACCTGCTCTAGGCCACCTCGGAGAGAGATCAAGACCGAACCCATAGAGAGAAAATGCGATGAAGACGAGAACTCTCCTGATCGCCTCGATGGTCGCCCTGTCGGCGACCGCCGTGCAGGCCCAGGAGCTGGTCGCGGGCTGGGACTTCTCCCAGTACTACACGGCCGGCCGCCTGAGCACGGACGGCAGCACCGGGGTCAACACGCTCGCGGCGAACTACAGTTCGCTCGACGCGACCGGCAACGCGGGTGCGGAGTCCGCATTCTACGGGACGCTGCTGATGGACGGTACGGCCGGGTCGACGAACGTCGGCACGACCATCGGTTCGACGGCCGTGGTTCCCACCCCCGCCAAGCCGGGTGACTACGACGAAGCCACCGCGAGCGACGTCGATGAGGCACCGTCCGAGGGCGCCGTGAGCGCCAACATCAACGGAACGGGCAGCACGCTCGGCACCAACGCGTTCAACTCCTTCCCCATCCTGCGGCGCGAGGGGCAGACGAATGCCGAGCTGCTGTCGCTGCTGGCCGGTTCGGCCACGTCGATCGTCTTCCAGGCGGATCCCTCGGCTGCGGCACAGTCGGGATCGGACTGGGAGGTGAGCTTCGGCGGCCGGGCCCAGAGCGGAGGCGCGGCCAACGTGGGTGTGTCGTTCGCGGCGGACTGCAGCAGCTACGGTGCTCCCACCGTGGTGGCTCTCGACGACGACGACACGGCCTACTCCGTCGACTTCGGCGCCGGTGGAGACTCGGGTACCGCCTGCGTCAAGCTGGACCTGGGTGCCGATGCGGTGATCGACAACGTGGCCGTGTCGGCCACGCTGCCGGAGCCGTCGGTGGCGATGGGTCTGCTGGCGGGGATGGGGGTCATGGCCGGCCTCCGTCGCAGCCGGCGGGCCTAGCGCCTCGGGCGACGAGAACGCAGAACGGAGGCCGTCATCCCGGAAGGGTTGGCGGCCTCCCTCTTCGCACGATGAAACTCCCCTACCGACTCCTCTTCCTGATCCTCCTGTCGGGTCTCGCGGCGCCGGCGCTCGCCGCCCTGGGCGACTCCCCGGCGCGGGCCGTGACCGAGGAGAACCTGGCTCCCTACGTTTCGGCCGAGCCCGACGCGCCGCCGGTCACCGCCGCGAACCTGCTCGAGAACGACCGCTTCTGGCCCTTCCACGTGAGGCCGGTGGTCGACTGGACGCCGCCCGGGGCCGACGCGCCCCTCTACAAGCGGCCGGCGGTGCTGGTGCGCGTGAACGCGGACGGCACGGTGCGGCTCGACTTCGGCCGCCACGGCAAGTACGAGCTGCCGATCGAGGCGACCGACGTGGTCGAGCGGGCCAACCAGGTGCGCACCGGCGAGATCGATAAGATGGCGCCGAACCTGGTGCTGACCCTCGGCAACAAGCTGCTCGACACCAGCCGCGACGACCTGGTCGGCAACCACTTCGTCGGCCGGGACACCACCCTCGATCTCTTCCTGTGCGTCTTCGCGGATCCGATGTCTGAGGAGTTCCCCGCCGTCGCCGACACGCTGCGCCGCTTCGGTGGCCGCACCGACCTGCTGATCATCGTGTTCCCGCAGACCGACGCCAAGGACAGCGCCGTCCGTCACCGGCTGCGCGCCATCGACTGGAAGGTGCCCTTCGTGCTCGACCGCTTCACGAAGGCCTACAAGCGGTCGATCGCGGGCGCCGAGTCGGCGCTCCCCCACGTCATGCTGCTCACGCCCGACGGGCGCGTCGTGACCGGCGGCGGCGCCGACGCGGAACTCGCCGCGCGCGTGGACGCGGCGCTGCGGGCGCTCCCCCTGGAAGGCCAGACCAGCCAGGCGTCCGCGGACGGTTCCTAGCGCAGCGCGTGCTCCGCGGAGCCGAGGAATCTCCTGATTTTTCAGTATCTTGAGTGCCGTGCGAGGCGCCTCTTCTCGGGGCTCGCCTTCACGGGAGCTTCGCACGGCAAGGCCCGCCCGCGCGCCCGCGTTCGGTTGACCGGGTGCCCGGACGTGGTCCACAGTTGGCGCGCGGATCACGCGGCGCGGCTTCGGGAAGGGGAACACCAGGGTGGAGGGGGGCTTCCTCACGTACGGGTCCGAGCGGGTGGCGTGCCGGCCGCCCGGACGGGTCACCACGCTGCTGCCGTTGCAGGGGCCGCCGTCGCGGCCCGAGGCCGACATCGTGCGCGACGCCCTGGAGCACCCCGACGGCACGCCGCCGCTGCGCGAGCTGGCGAAGGGTCGCCGGACGGCCATCGTGCTGATCGCCTGCCGCACGCGCCGCACCGGCAGCGCGGTCTTCCTGCCCGAGATCCTGCGGGAGCTCAACGCCGCCGGTCTGCGCGACGAGGACGTGCTCGTCTACACGGCCACCGGCACCCACGACAACTACCGGGAGCAGGACGCGCCGCTGCTGGCCGGCGAGGACTGCGCGCGCCGGCTGCGCTTCGCCGGCCACGACTGCCGGAACGACCTGGTGGAGGTGGGCACCACCTCGCGCGGCAACCGGGTGCGGCTCTCCCGCGCCTACTTGGAGGCGGACCTCAAGATCGCCACCGGGCGCGTCACCTACCACTACTTCGCCGGCTTCACCGGCGGCCGCAAGGCGATCCTGCCCGGCGTGGCCGCCTTCGAGACGATCGCCACGAACCACCGGCAGGCGTCGCTCGTCGAGGGCGGCGTGCGCCTGAACCCGGCGACGCGCAACGGGCGCCTGGCCGACAACCCGATCCACCTGGACATGCTCGAGGCGGCACGCCTGGCCCCGCCCGACTTCACCCTGAACACGGTGCTCGACACCGAGAACCGCATCCTCCACGCCTTCGGCGGGGACATGGAGCGCAGCCACGAGCGCGCGACGGCGATCGTGGGTCCGGGCGACTCGCCGGTGCTGCCCGCGCCCGTCGACTGGCTGCTGCTCTCCTGTGGCGGCGCCCACCTCGACGTCAACGCGGTGCAGTCGATCAAGGCGGTGCTGAACAGCTACCAGGCGGTGCGGCCCGGCGGCGCGATCATCCTGTCGGCCGAGTGCGCCGAGGGCATCGCGCCCTGGCTGCGCGAGGTCTGCTCGGTGAAGGACCCGGCCGAGCTGGATCGTCGCATCGCCGCCGGCGAGCTGCGCCACCCGCACAACGCGCTGTGGATCCGCCAGGTGCGCGAGCGCGCCCACGTGGTGATGGTCACCAAGCTCTCCGAGGACGAGGTGACCGACCTGGGCTTCCACAAGGCCGGCAGCCTCGAGCACGCCATGGCGCTGGCCCGCGAGCTGTCCGGACCGCCCGAGACCAGCGCCGTCGTGCCCTTCGGCAACACCACCGTGGTGCGCGTCGAGGCGCCGGCGTGACGCGCAACCCGCCGGCGCTGGTCTGCTCGGGCTGTGGCAAGCGTCCGCCCTGGCAGTGGATGCAGGTCTGCGACGACTGCGGCGGCCTGATGGACGTGGAGTACGACCTGCGCGACGTGACCCTCCACCCGGAGGGCTCGCCGGTCCGCCGCTTCTTCGACCTGCTGCCGCTGCTCTCGCGCGAGAGCATCATCGAAGGCGACGAGGGCAACACGCCCTGCTTCCACGCGAAGGAGCTCGGGGCGTCGCTCGGCTTCTCGAACCTGTGGCTCAAGGTCGAGGGAGAGAACCCCACGTGCACGACCAAGGACCGGCAGGGTCCGGTGGGCGTCGGCGCGCTGCTCGAGATGGGCGTCACCCACTTCTCCACCGCCTCCACCGGCAACTCGGCCACCGCCATGGCGCGCATCGTCTCGCGCTACCCCGAGCTGCACATGCACCTGTTCGTGGGCAGTGAGTTCCTGGACCGTCTCGAGTACGCCGACGCCGACAACGTGACCGTCTACTGGCTGCGCGACGGCACCTTCGTCGACGCCGGCAAGGCGGCGGCCTGGTTCGCCCGGCGCGAGGGCATCGCCCTCGACCGGGGCTTCGCCTCCTTCGCCAAGCGCGAGGCGCTGAAGACCGTCTATCTGGAGTCGGTCTTCCAGGTGGAGCGGCCCATCGAGGCCTACTTCCAGAGCGTGTCGAGCGGCATGGGCGTCTACGCCACCCACGGCGCCGCCACCCAGCTGAAGGCGCTGGGCACGATCGAGAAGCTGCCGCGGCTGGTGGCCGTGCAGGAGGAGACCTGCGACCCGATGGTGCGCTCCTTCCAGCAGGGTCTGGACGCCCTCGACCCGGCCCACGTCGTGGCGACGCCCCACGGTCTGTCGAAGGCCACGCTGCGCGGCGATCCGACCGCCGCCTACCCGCACCTGCTGCGCGCCCTGCGCGGCAGCGACGGCAGCATGCAGTCCGCCGCCCAGGCCGAGATGCGCGCCATGCGCGAGCGGCTGTTCGAGACGCAGGGCGTGGATGCCTGCTACACCTCCGTGATGACGGCGGTGGCGGCCGAGGGCATGCGCCGCCGCGGCGAGCTGGCCGACGACGCCGTCGTTCTGCTGAACCTGACCGGGGCCGATCGCCACGTGGAACGCGCGATCGCGCCGGACTACCTGGTCGAGAGAGACGGAGAGGAGTGGAGCATGACGGCCATGAGCGGCGCACCCGAAGACCTGCTCGAGCAGGTGGTGCAGGTCGTCCGCCAGAGCCAGCGCCTGGGCGCCGACGAGCCCCTGGACGCCTCGACGCGGCTGGTCGACGCCGGCCTGAACCTCGACTCGGTGGCGGTGCTCGAGCTGCTGCTCGCCCTGGAGAAGCATTTCGCCTGCCGCATCGAGGAGCGCGAGGTCACCAACGAGAACTTCCAGGCGGTGGGCTCGGTGACCGAGCTGGTGCGCCGCAAGCTCGCCGCGGGCGAATGATCGACCTCGACGCGCTCTCCCGCGCGTACGGATCGCGCGTCGCCGTCCGCACCCCGGACGCCGAGACCGGCTACGACGCGCTGATCGAACGCGCACTCGCGCTGCGCGAGCGGCTGGTGGCCGGCGGACTCCTGCCGGGCGACCGCGTGGCGCTGGCCTGCGCTCGCGACGTCGACACGGTCGCCACCGCGCTGGCCCTGGCCAGCCACGGCTGCGCGATCATGCCGGCGTCGTCGGAGCTGACCGAGACCGAGCGCGAGGACGTGTGCGCCGCCTTCGGCGCGCGCTGGATCGGCGACGGCGGCCCCGGCGCGCCGCCCAAGAGCGCGCCGGAAGAGATCCCGGACCTGGCCCAGGCCCTGCTCAGCAGCGGCTCGACCGGTGCGCCCAAGATCGTGCTGCGCAGCCGCGGTCAGGTGGAGGCCGGCGTGCGCATCCACGGCAGCACCGTGGGCCTGCACGCCGACGACCGGGTGCTGGCGCTGGTCCCCCTCTCCCACAGCTACGGCTTCAACAGCGTCATGCAGGGCGCGCTGCTCGAGGGCGCCAGCATCGTGCTGCCGCCGTCGACCCACCCGCGCGGCGTGGCCCAGACGGTGCTGGCCACCGGCGTCACCCTGTTCCCGGGCCCGGCCATCTTCTTCGACATGATGAACCGCTTCCTCCAGTCGGCGGGACCGTCGCTGCGCAGCGTGCGCGCCTGCATCGCCGTGGGCGACATCACCAGCGCCGACACCTGGCAGACCTTCACGCGCAGCTTCGGCGTGCCGCTGTGGCAGAGCTACGGCGCCAGCGAGGCGGGTCCGGTGCTGCTGAACCGGGACGGCGCGGTCGACGACGAGGGAAGGCTGGCGCTGGGTACGCCCTACCGCGAGGTGGAGGCCCTGCTGTGGGACGACGCCGGCCGGCCCGTGCCCGACGGAACGGTCGGCGAGATCGTGGTGCGTTCGCCGGCGGTGGCGCTGGGCTACCAGGGCGAAGGCGACGGCGCGAGCCGCGTCGAGGACGGACTCTTCTTCAGCGGCGACCTGGCCGTGCGCCGCGACGACGGCGTCGTCTGCTTCGCCGGCCGCGCCAAGCTGTTGATCGCCACCGCGGGCCGCAAGGTCGATCCGATGGAGGTGGAGCGCGTGCTGCTCGCCCACCCGGCGGTGGTCGACGCCGCCGTGGTGCCCCACCGCGAGGGCGATCGCGAGATCGTGCGCGCGGTGGTGGTCTGCCAGGGGAAGGTCGCCGCCACCGAGCTGATCGACCACTGCTCGGCCTCGCTCTCGGCCTACAAGGTCCCGCGGCTGGTCGACTTCCGCGACGCGCTGCCGCGCAACGACGCCGGCAAGCTCCAGCGCGAGGCGCTGTAGGGGGGCGCATGCCGAACTGGGCGTTCCGCGTCAGCCACTGGGCGGCCAAGCTGGCCGAGCTGCACCCGCCCACCGGCATCCGCCTGGCGGGGCCGCTGGGCTACCGGCTGGGACCGGCGGCCGGTCCGCGGCGCAGCGCCACGCCCGAGATGATCCAGCGCATCTGGAAGGAGCTGTCACCGGCCGAGGTCGAGGAGGTGCGCCGGCGCATGGCGCGCCAGGAGTTCCGCAACCGCACCATTCGCCGCATCTACAAGAAGAACGGCACCGCGGGGGTGGCGTCGCGGGTGAGCGTCGACCCGGGGCCGCTGCCCGGGCTGCTCGAGCAGGGTCGCGGGGTGATCGTGTCGAGCTGGCACCTGGGTCCGTCGCGGGCCGTCTCGCTGGGGCTGAACGGCCTGGGCCTCGACCTGGTCTACGCCACCTTCTCGGGTCCGGCCGGCGAAGAGGACCTCGACGGGCTCCCCTACTTCGAGATCAAGGGCGACCACTTCTACGCCCGCTTCCTGAAGAGCGCCGTCGACACGCTGCGCAGCGGCGGCGTGGTGGGCATGTCCCTCGACGCGGCCTTCGGGAAGACCGAGCCCATGTCCTTCCTGGGCGGAATGCTGCCCACCCCCCGCGGCGCGGCGGCGCTGGCGCGCATCAGCGGGGCACCCATGGTGCCGGTGACCAGCCGCTGGTCGGATCGGGGCGGGCGCATGCAGGTGAAGCTCCACGACCCGCTGCCCGAGCCCGACGTCGACCGCGGCGATCGCGACGCCTGGGAGCGCGCCATGATGGAGAGCGCGCTCCACTGGTTCGCCGACTTCCTGCGCGCGAACCCGGAGCTGGTGCGGCTGAAGGAGCTGAAGCGCTACGTGCGCGATTAGCCGGCGCAGTGCGCCCAGGTTTCGTGCACGGGCCGGAACCGGCACGGAAGGCGCCGGCCGGTGCGGGTCGGGTCCGGCCCGTTCGTTCCCTTCGTGACAAGGGTGTGACGCTGGCACGACGCCTGCACTCCCGGCGGTGACGCTCGGCAATGGAGCCGCAGCGAAACCGTCCGAGGAGTGACACGAACGATGAACCGAGAGCCCCTCCTGCAGCGCGCGCTGGCCTGTGCCGCCGCGCTCGCCCTGCTCAGCACACCGGCCCTGGCCGACGACGCGAACCCGGACTGGTTTCCGGGCTCCTTCACGGCCAACGTGAACTTCACCAACGACTACGCCTTCCGCGGCATCTCCCAGACCAACGAGAACGCCGCCATCCAGGGAGGTCTCGACTGGGCTGCCGACATCGTCGACGGCGTGGGGATCTACGCCGGCGCCTGGGGATCGAACGTGAACTTCGGCGACGGCGACCAGGCCCAGGTCGAGATCGACATCTACGGCGGCTTCAACGGGTCCATCGGCGACTTCTCCTGGGACGTGATGGCGCTCTGGTACGAGTACCCGGGAGCCGACAACCAGAACTACGACTTCATCGAGTTCGGACCGACGCTCGGCTACGACTTCGGCTTCGCCTCCGCGTCGGTGAACTACATGTGGTCGCCCAACTACTTCGCGCACTCCGGCGACTCGCACTGGATCACCGGCGGCGTCGAGGTGCCCGTTCCGGAGAGCGCGCTCCCCGAGTGGCTGGCCATCACCGCCTCCGGCAACGTGGGCCACCAGGCCATCGACCGGGACGTGAGCTCCTTCGGCGTGCGCGACTACCTGACCTGGGACCTGGGAGCCACCTTCTCCATGTTCGGTCTCGACCTGGACCTGCGCTACGTCGACACCGACGTGTCCCGCGACAGCTGCTTCGGCGGCGGTCGCTCGGTGGGCGACCTCTGCGAGGCCCGCGCGGTCGTGTCGATCGGGAAGAGCTTCTGATGCGGGTCTGGATGCTCGTAGGGGGTTTCGCGCTGCTGCTGCCGCTAGCGGCCCTTGCGGACGAGGACTGCGCGGCGCGCGCGACGCAGGTGGTGGAGCAGATGGAGCGGGAGTCGGGCCGGCTTCTCGCTCCGGCCGAGGCGCGCATGGCCTACCAGGCCGCGCTGGCGGGCTGCGAGCCCGAGCGCCCGACCCAGACGGCGGCGGTCGCGGAACCGGACGAAGCGGGCAGCCGCCTCGACCGCTTCGTGGCGGGCCTGTTCGCCATGGAGCCGCGCCCGGCCAAGCGGCGCCCGGGCGGCAAGTTCCGCTACCTCGAGAAGGACTGAGGCGGGTGCCCCGGCCCCTGCCTGCGGGGGGTCGGGGCAGCCCGCGGGCCGCTCCGGTAGAGCCCATCTCGCATCAGCGTCAGGCTCGGAGCAACACCGCTGGTGCAGCTCCGTGCGGGCGCATTTGCGAGATGGGCTCTAGACTCCACGCCCGCGCGGAGAGATGGCCGAGTGGCTTAAGGCGCACGCTTGGAAAGCGTGTGTAGGGCAACCTACCGTGGGTTCGAATCCCACTCTCTCCGCCATTCAGTCGGCGGCGAGCGCGTGCTCGAGGGCGGTAGGCCGGCACGCCGTTGGTCGGATCGACTTCGCGGGTTCCGGGATCAGTGCGGGCTCGCTTCGCAGGTGAACGGGAACAGCTTCGGCTGGCAGTCACCGGGGAAGCGCACGGCCGGATCGTCATTGCGCCAGTCAGCGCCGTAGCAGGCGATCAGCGAGCCGATCCGTCCTCTGCCACGGCGGCTTCTGCTGACGCTGCCGACCTGGGAGGCGCAGAACTCCGACCGCGAGCAGCCCGCGCTGTCGATCTCCGCTCCCTCCGGCGTACTCGGGCAGGCGTCGGTCGCGTCTTCCTCGCCGTCTCCGTCCGCGTCGTCGAAGACGTCGCGTTCTACACACATCGCGAGGTCGACCCGCAGCTGCTCCTTCTCGTTGTCGAACTGGAGGGGGAAGGGATCGCAAACGTCGCCCAGCCCGTCGCCGTCGATGTCGATCTGGTCGTTGGGAAGCTCGGGACAGTTGTCTGCGTCGTCCCGGATGTCGTCTCCGTCGCCGTCGAACGCGTCGTTGCAGGCATCGCCCAGCCCGTCGCCGTCCGCGTCCCCCTGTCCCGGGTTCTCGTCGAAGGGGCAGTTGTCCAGCGCGTCCGCGAAGTCGTCTCCGTCCCGATCTTCGAAGCCGTTGCAGGCGTCGCCCACCCGGTTTCCGTCGGTGTCCTCCTGGTCCGGGTCGAAGTCATCGGGGCAGAGGTCGAGCAGATCCGCCACTCCGTCGCCGTCCGCGTCGTCGATCACGTGTGTGTCCGGTACGGGGACGACACCGTAGACGAAGCGAACGGAGGTGTCGGCGAGAACCAGGGTCCGGTCGCCCGTCGTGGGATCCACCCGGAAGAGTCCCGAGCCCCAGTCGGTGACGTAGACCCTGCCGTTGGAGTCCACGCTTGCCGCGACCAGGCTGCCGTTCTTGAAGAACGGGCCTTCGCCGCGGAAGAAGGTCGAAACGCCCTCCGCGGATCCCGTGGGCCCCAACCGGAAGAGGCCGCGGAAGGTGCCGGTGGGCAGCAGGAAGTAGGGGCGGTCCGTCTGCGGGTCCATCGTCATGAAGTCGAGGTTCGCATTCATCGAGTAGACGAGCTGGAGCGATCCGTCCGACTGAAGCGCCATGATGCGACCGGGATGCCCGATGATCAGCAGCTGGTCCGTTGCAGTGACCGCCAGGCCGCGGGGAGCCTCGAACGGGGTCGCCGCGTTGGCGTTCATCGCCAACACGAGTTCGGAGCTGTCGTCGAGGGGATCGATGCGGTAGACGCTGGCGCGCGCGTACCTTCCGCTGCTGAAGAGTCGGGCGGCATCGAGCACGTAGAGGAAGCCCTGCGAGTCGAATGCCAGGCTGCGAGGAGAGCCGACCCTGGGTGGAAAGAGGATCTGGCGGTTGCCGGACGAGGGGTCGACCCGAAGGACACCCACATCGGTATCCGCCACGTAGAGCAGACCGTCGGGGCCGATGGTCACGTCGCGTGGGGCGCCGAAGATCGGACCGCTACCGACTCCGCCGCCACTGAGGACCGAGATCGCACCGCTGTCCGGATCGACGAGGAAGAGCTTCGGAACCGCGTCCTGGCTGGTAATGACGACCGAGCCCGGTGGGAGATCGGCGGCACCTGCCTGGAGCGACACAACCAGCGCGATCGTGACTGCGGCCAGCCGAAACGCGGCGTATGTGGCCGGGACGTCCACCTCGACAGCCTACCCTCTACCCGAGCCGTAACACAACTTCGGGACACCGCGCCCGGGGGATCAGTGGTGGGCCCGCAAATGCTCCGCCAGCACGTCGCGGCCGAAGTCCCCGTCGAACTCCCTCCAGACCAGGTGGATGTGATCGGCGGCCTCGGAGGTGTTGTCGTACTCGATGAGGAAGTCGGATCCCTGGATGCGGTAGTGGAGGGGGGTGCCGGCTCGCAGGGGCGCACCCACGAACGGGTCGGGAACCGCGTAGCCGAAGTGGATGGCGTCGGCCTGGGCGGCGATGCGGGCGCGGTGGCGGTCCGCGACGTCGGGCACGAAGTTCGCGAGCACCGACTCGACGACGTCGTCGCGCCGCGCCCTGGCCTCGGGGGACATCGACCGGGCCGGCGCGCCGATCGGCTGCGGCGCCTCGAGGCGTTCTCCTTCGACGACCGACATCGGCCGCGAGAATGCGCTCCCGCCGCCGAAGCGAACCCGCGCGGCCTTCCGCTCCTCTTCGGACAGCGTGTTGACGAGCAGGACCGCGCGATCCTCCTCTTCCGCCAGCACCCGCAGCCCGGCCCGCTCGAGGCCGTCCGGCACGACCCGCGGCTGGCCGCCCAGGAAGAGCGGCGTCACCGAGAGCGCTTCGCCCGGCACGGCGGTCCAGTTGAGCGACAGGTGGTGACCGTCGAAGCGCATGCCCCACGGCGTCTCGGGGCGCGGCTCGCCGAACATGGCCAGGAAGTAGCGCCCGGGGCTGCGCATCCACTCCATCACGAAGCCGAAGACCCCGCTCTCGGTCTCCGCGACCTCCCGTTCCAGGCTGCGGATGGTGTTCATCTTGGCGAGTCCCGACGGGCTCAGCACTTCCGCGAGCAGGCGCTCGAACTCCGTCCACTGGGCGCCGGTCATCTCGTCGACCCGCAGACCCTCCAGGCGCAGCGGCGCCAGGCGCAGGTCGAAGCGCTCGTCGTCGTCAAAGGCGTAGAGGGCCGTCTCGCGCTGGTCTTCGTCGAGGCTCGCGACGAACGCCTCGGCCCGCCGGGTGAGCCCTTCGACGACGGAGCCTTCCTCCGTGCTCGCCGCAAGCCGCGCGCCGCCCGCCACCGCGAACAGCGCCAGCAGGGCAAAGGCCCGCCGGGACGATCTCATGGAAGCCCTGGGGTCCACCGCGCCCTCCCGGGCCGATTCTACACCCGCCGGCCCTGGTCGGAGTAGAACTGCCGGAACCACTGCCGGTAGCGGGCCACCGGACCGTCCGCCGGCGTGAGCGCCGGATGCTCCTGGTAGATCTTGTTCTCCCAGATCGGCACGTCCTGGAGGAACTGCTCGTTGGTGACCCGATCGTTGATGGCGCAGACCGACTCGGTGGCCTGCGCGTCGGCCAGGCGCTTCATGGAGAAGCGCAGGTTCACCTCGGTGGTCTCGTCGTCCACCGGCGTCTGGGCGATGTAGGTGAGCATCTCGAGCGGACCCTGGCGGACCTCGATCGCGGCGATGCCCGGCCCGCAGGTGGTGGTGCGCGCCCGCACCTCCACGCCGTCGTCGCTCATCGCCGTGACCTTCATCGCCTGGTCCACCACCATCGAGGGGCCGGCGAAGCTCACCTCGAAGATCTCGCGCTCGGCCTTCTCCATGTCGTGGACGGCGCCGAAGTGGGCCCGGTCGAGGATGTTCTCGGTGAGGTCCTGGACGTGGACGCGCACGCGGTAGACCTGGCTGCGCCACGGGGTCCACTCGGAATCGTCCTCCCGGTAGCGGATCACCTCGAAGCCGGGCTCCGCGCCCCCGGCGTGATGCCAGACGTAGACGAGACCGTTGGCCTCGCACACGCGCCAGGCGCGCGCCCGGGCGCGGGGGATCCGGTCGCTGCCGGGAACCTCGGCGACCGATCCGTCGCCGTGGAAGCGCCAGCCGTGGAAGGGACACACCACCCCATCGCCGCACACGCGGCCGCCATGGCCCAGGTGGGCGCCCAGGTGCGGACAGTGGGCATCGAAGACGCGGGCCTCGCCGTCCTCGCCGCGGAAGAGCACCAGGTCGCGGCCCAGGTAGTGGAGCGGCCGCACCTCGCCGGCCGCGAGCTCGGCCGACTCGGCCACCCCGAACCAGCCGTCCGGTGACGCGGGAAAGGGGTAGCGGCCGGGCGCCACGCTCAGGCCTCCAGGTGGAAGCGACTGGCGAAGGCGCGCAGCGGGAGGTCGGCGCTGGTGAGGAGCCCGCGACCCTTCTCGCACACGTAGCGCATGGCGTTCAGCGCCGGCATGCCGGTGATGGTCATGCCGAGCGACGCGAAGTAGTCCGCGTCCATCAGCTCCGACGGCGTGCCCGAGGCGGGCAGGATCATGTGCTTGTTGATGATCAGCGGATCGCCCTGGATGGTGGTGACGTAGCAGCCCTTCACGTTCCAGTGCGGCTCGGTCCGGGGCGTCATCTGCCACTCCAGGTGCACCTCGATCTTCGGCTCGCCGTCCACCAGGCCCTTGAACTTCGCCAGGCTCGCGCCCACGCAGCCCTTCCCGAGCTTCCACCAGCCGAGGTCCACGTCCTCGGTACACGCGCCCAGCTCGCAGTCGAAGACCACCTCGTCGATCGCCAGGTCCAGGCAGTCGGCCATCATGTAGATGGAGTCGGCGAAGACCGTGCACCCCTTCTCCAGCAGCCGCGGCACCTCCGGGTCGTCGACGGGGCGTCCGTAGCCGCAGTTCTTCCAGGTGTCGACCGAGTGGTGGCAGGAGACGTCCACCGTCTCGAGGACGGTGACGTGGTCGACGCGGCCCATTCCGGCGCTGGCCACCACGCTCAGGATCTGGGCGAGGCCCGGGTTCATGCCGGTTCCCAGGAAGGTGGTGCCGCCCTTGCGGCAGGCTTCCTCGACCAGCTCGGTGGGCTTGCGGCCGGAGGGGTGGGGGTGGTTCCGGTTGCGGTGGTGGCCGGTGATCCAGTCGGACGTGGTCACCACGTGGATCCCCGCCTCGAGGAGCGTGCAGAAGAGATCCACGTCGGGCCAGACGCCGTTGAAGTTGACGACGTCCGGCTTCGCCGCCAGCACGTCGTCGAGGCTGCCCGTGGCCGTGACGCCCAGGTTCGGCAGGCCGGCGATCTCCCCCGCGTCGCGGCCCACCTTGTCCTGCGACCAGCAGTAGAGGCCCACCAGCTCGAGATCCGGGTGCGCGACGATGCGCTTGATCATCTCCGTGCCCACGTTGCCGGTCGCGAACTGGAAGACCCGGATGGGGGGACGTGAGGACATGATCAGGCCTCGCGCTCGTGGATCGTCTCGAACCAGTCGAACTCGGAGCGCTTCACCCAGCCCGGCATCTTCGAGCCCTTCTTCATGCGCTCCTGCATCTTCTCGCTGAGCTGGTCGTTCTGGGCCATGGCTCCGAAGGTAGCGGCCGCGTTCATGTGATCGAAGAAGTCGCGCTGCCAGCACCACTGGAAGTCGCCCGCGTAGCGGAACCAGGAGCCGCCGGTGCCGGCGATCTCGTAGGCGTTGCCGTCCGGGTCCTTGTTGGGGGAGATCTGGCGCCAGATGCCCAGGAACTCGCCCTTCTGGTCGTCGATGAGCGTCCGCACGTAGGGGTAGACCCAGTGCTCGAGGCCCTCCATCTCGGTGCCGAACACCCAGTCGTGGATCTGCTGGCGTCCCCGCGCCACGAACTCCCAGTTCGCGCCGGTGTTCCAGCTGTAGATCGCGTCGTCGGTGTAGAAGCGGGACATCTTCGACCAGTCGCCACTGCGTCCGGCCTCGTCGTTGGCCGCCACCCAGCGGCGCACCATCTCTTCCATCTCGCTTCGGGGGAATGCGGGCACGGTCTCTACTCCTCGATCGTCAGGGCCCGGGTCGGGCAGTGTCGGACGGCGGCCTCCACCTGCGCGCGCTGCTCGCCGGGCACCTCCCGCGAGCGCAGCACCGCCTTGTCCTCGCCGTCCGCGTTGCGCTCGACGGCGAAGACCTCGGGCGCCTCGCCCATGCACACGGCGTGTCCCTGGCACAGGTCGAGGTCGATGCGGATGCGCAGCGGGCCGCTCGCCGGCGCGCTCCGTTCGCCGGCGCGGGCGCCCACCGAGGCCACGCTGGCAGCGGACGCGCGCCGGCGGTAGCGCACCACGCACGGCTGCTGGACCGCCACCACCATCTTCGAGAAGTCGTTGGCGTAGCTCTCGCGGGGCTGCGCCAGCTCGAACTCCCAGCGCCGGAGCAGGATCGAGAAGATCGCCTTGAGCTGCATCATGGCGAAGGCGGCGCCCACGCAGCGGTGCCGGCCGGCGCCGAAGGGGATCCAGGCGAAGCTCTGC
>JBNLVK010000234.1:0-22757 GCA_050618055.1 Myxococcota bacterium | reverse complement strand
CGTTGTTCACCAGCACGTCGGCCGCGCCGAAGCGATCGGTCGTGGCGGCCACCAGGGCGTCCACGTCGGCCTCCCGCGCGACGTCACAGGCCACGCAGAGCACCTCGGCGCCCTGCCCTTCGAGCTGCGCCGCCAGCGCCGCGAGCCGTTCCGCGCGGCGTGCGGCCAGCACCAGCCGGCCGCCTGCGGCCGCGATCCCGGCGGCAAGCGCGACGCCCAGCCCCGCCGAGGCCCCGGTCAGCACGAACACGCGCCCGCGGACGTCGAAGGGGCCGCGGCTCACCCGCTCCGCCCGGCGGCGCGCTCGCGCACCCGCTCGATCCAGCGCTCGTAGGTGGAGAGCGGCATGGCGCCGGTGATGACCGCGTCGTTGTCGGCCAGCCGCACCGACGGCACACCGTTCGCTCCGCACGCGATGGCCTCGTCGTGCTCCGACAGCACCCGCCGCAGGATCTCCGGATCCTCGCGCCGCGCGAACCCCGCCGCCGGCAGCGCGAGCTCCGTCCACAGCTCGAGCAGGACGTCGTCGGAGGAGATGTCGCGGTTCTCGGCGAAGTAGGCGCGCAGCAGGCGATCGTGCATGCGGCGGAAGGCGTCCTCCCCCAGCTCCGCCGCGGCCTTGGCCGCCAGGTGGGCCGGGATCGAGTGGCTGGGCGGCCCCTCCTCGGTCGACCAGGGGCGGAACTCGCCCGCATCGTCCTCGGCGGCCGGCCGCTGCCACGACGCGGTGTAGGCGCGAAACTTCTCCAGGCTGCGGCCCCGGCCCGGGCTGGGGCGCAGCAGATAGCTCTTCCACTCGATCTCGACGTCCGGGTCGGCGTCGGCCAGCGCGTGGAGGCGCACCGAGGCGTTGTAGCACCAGGGGCACAGGTAGTCCGAGTAGGCGACGAGCCAGACCTTCGACATGGGGACGATTCTACTCCCTGCCGAAGGCTCCGTAGCCGCCGCCGAAGTAGAGCAGCGGCGGGCGGTCGCTGGTGCGGATCTCCGCCACCTCGCCCACGTAGACCACGTGGTCGCCGTGGTCGTGGGACATGACCACCCGGCAGTCGAGGCTCGCCACGGTGCCGGGCAGCAGGGGCGCCCCGGTGGGCCCCTCCTCGCAGTCGAGGCCCTCGAAGCGCTTCCACTCGTCCTTCTTCGAGGCGAAGCGGTTGGACAGCGCCTCCTGGTCGCGCGCCAGCACGTTCACCGCGAAGACCCCGGCCGCCTCGATCAGCGGCAGCGTGTTCGACGCCTTGTCGGCGCAGAAGAGCACCAGCGGCGGGTCGAGGGACACCTCGGTGAAGGCGGACACGGTCATGCCGTGCACCCGATCGCCCGCACGGGTGGTCACGATCGTGACGCCGGTGGCCCAGCGACCCAGCGCGCCCTTGAACTCCTCGGCCGACACCGTCACGCGCGGGACTCTAGCGAAGGCCTTTGGGCCTCACTCATGAACGTGAGCACGTAGGGACCGAACACGTCCAGGGGACGCAGGCCGGGCGCCAGCTCGACCACCAGGCCGTAGAGCACCGATGTCGCCCGCCACCACATGACGATGCCCTCGGGAATGCGGAAGGTGCGCAGCTGCTTCATGAGCTCGCGGCTGCGGCGGAAGGTCTCGCCGAAGTCGAGGTTCATCACCTCCTGCGGCGTCAGGTTGTAGTACTCCGGGTCGAAGGACAGCTCGGCCAGGTCGCGCACCACCGGGAGGTCCTCGGCCTCGATGGCTCCTGATTCGAGCAGCGAGCGGGCGAACAGGTCGGCGTCGCGCGTCACCGACGCCAGCACGTTGCGCCGCACCGCCGCCAGCATCTCCGGCGACAGCCGCTCGTTCATGCCGAAGTCGATGATCGCGAGCTGGCCGGACGGCTCGACGATCAGGTTACCCGGGTGCGGATCGCAGTGGAAGAAGCCGTCCTCGAACATCATGTGCAGGAACGCCCGCGACGCCCACAGCACGATCTGGTCGCGCGACGGCCCGTCCGCCTCGTCCTCGCCGAGCTCGCTGATCTTGCGCCCCTCGATGAACTCCATGGCCAGCACCCGGCGCGTGGTCAGGTCCCAGTGGATGGCCGGAACGCGCACGTGGCGGGAGAGCTCGGCGTCCCGGGCCAGGTTGCCCGCCACCTCCTGGGCCGCCCGACCCTCGGCCAGGTAGTCCATCTCGCCGTGGATCGAGCGGCGGATCTCGCGGTGGACGTGGACCAGGTCGGCCACGGTCACGAAGTCGAACAGGAACAGCGCCACCCGCGTCATGGCCAGGTCGATGGCGACCGAGCGCTCGACGCCCGGGTAGAGCACCTTGAGCGCCAGGTCGCGGCCGTCGTGGGTGCGCACCCGGTGCACCTGGCCCAGGCTGGCGGCGGCGATGGGCCGGCGCTCGACCCGCGCGAACAGCACGTCCGGCGACGCGCCCAGCTCGTGCTCGATCTGGCCCGCGATCTCCTCCCACGGGTGGGGCTCGACCCGGTCGCGCAGCTTCGCCAGCTCGTCGGTGATGCCCTCCGGCAGCACCTCGACGCGCAGGCTCGCGACCTGCCCCAGCTTGATCAGGCCGCCGCGGAAGCGGGTGGCGATGCGCACGAAGCGGCGCGCGAAGGCGCCGAAGCGGTCGGCCGACAGCTCGGCGCGGCGCCAGCCCAGGCGCCGGCCCAGCGCATGGCGACCGTAGAGCCAGGCCGCCTCGGCGATCAGCCCGGCCAGCACCAGCGCCCGATGCGCGAGCGAGAGGAACGTCACCCCCGAGTGCCTGCCGGTGCCCACGCGACGACTCTAGCCCCTGGCCGGCGCGACGCTGGCGAGGAGCAGGTCGCGCACGTTGGTGCCGGTCGGACCGGTGCGCAGCAGCCCGCCCTCGGCCTCGAAGAAGGCGTGGCTGTCGTTGGCGTCCAGGCAGGCGCGCGCGTCCACGCCCTGCGCCCGGCCCCGCGCGCAGCTTCCGCCGTCGGCGAAGGCGCCGGCGGCGTCGGTGGGGCCGTCGGTGCCGTCGGTGCCGGCGGCCAGCAGACACACGCCCGCGACACCGTCCAGGCCCAGTGCGGCGGCCAGGGCCAGCTCCTGGCAGCGCCCGCCGCGTCCGGGACCGCGCAGCGTGACCGTGGTCTCGCCCCCGGCGAGCCAGCAGGTGGGGCGATCGGGTCGCTGCGCCGCCAGCCGCGCCGCCCAGCGCTCGCCGACCGCGCGGGCCTCGCCCACCAGCTCCGCCGGCTCGACCACCGTCGCGAAGCCCTCGCGCTCGGCCGCCTCGGTGGCAGCGGCCAGCGCCGTGGCGTTGCTCGCCAGGATCTCGTGGCGCACCGCCGCCAGGCGCGGGTCGTCCGGCTTCGGCGTCTCGGGCCGCTCGCCGCGCTCGCCGGCCAGGAGCACGCGGCGCACCGCCCCGGGAAGCTCGTCCCACAGGCCGCGGCTGCGGAACACCGCGGCCGCGTCGGCGAAGCGGCTGGGATCGGGCGCGAAGGGACCCGAGCCGATCAGGTCGATGCGGTCGTCCGGCACGTCGGAGACCGCCAGCACGATCGTGCGGGCGGCCCGGCCCGCCAGCGCGAGGCGTCCCCCGGCGGTGGCCGAGAGGTGCTTGCGCACCGCGTTGAGCTCGTCGATGGGGGCGCCGCCGGCCAGCAGCAGGCGTGTCGCCGTCTCCAGGTCGCGGCGCTCGAGACCCACGTCGGGCGTGGTCAGCAGGCTCGAGGCCCCGCCGGACAGCAGCACCAGGAGCACGTCGGTCGACGGAACCCCGCCCACGAAAGCCAGCGCCTCGGCGCCGGCCGCCGCGCTGCGCGCGTCGGGCACCGGGTGTCCGGCCGCGCGCTGGAGCGCGCGCAGCGACGGCTCCTCGTGGCCGTCCTTGGTCAAGACCAGCCCGCGCCGCAGCCGACCGCCGAGGCGCTCCTCGACGGCCGCCATCATGGGCGCCGCCGCCTTCCCCACCGCCAGCGCGTGGAGGCCGGCGTCGCCCAGGGCCTCGCCGGCCAGGCGCACGCCGTCCGGACCGGCCGACACGGCGCCCTCGAGCGCCGCGCGCGGATCGGCGGCGGCCAGCGCCGCCCGGAAGATGCGCTCGAGGCGGGCCCGCCCCCCGCCGTCGCTCACGACTCCGCGGAGGCCCCGTCTTCCGCCGCCGCGGGCTCCGGGGCCGGCGGCGCCACGTCGACCGGGATCAGCCGGATGTCGATGCGCCGGTTGTAGGCGCGCCCCTCCGGTGTGTCGTTGGGGGCGACCGGCGCGAACTCGCCGTAGGAGACCGCCGTCAGCCGCGTCGGGTCGACGCCCTCTTCCACGAACAGGCGCACCACGCTCGACGCCCGCGCCGCGGCCAGCTCCCAGTTGCTCCCGTAGCGGCGCGCCAGCGCCGGCGAGAGCGGGACGTCGTCGGTGTGGCCCCGCACCTCGACCGTGTGCTCGATGGTGCGCAGCTTGGCGGCCACCTTGCGCAGCACCGCCACGCCGCTTCCCTCGAGCCGCGACTCGCCGGAGCGGAACAGGATGTCCTGGGCCAGGTTCAGGCGGATGCCCTCGCGCAGCTGCTCGATCTCGATCTGACCCGCCGAGACCTCCGACTCCAGGTCGTCGACCAGCCCGCGGTAGGTGGCCGTGGCCTTCGACAGCTCGGCCACCTGGGCCTCGCGCTCGCGCAGGTGCTCGGAGAGCAGGTCCTTGGTGCGCGAGAGCTTCTCCACGTCCTCGCTGAGGGTGGCGTGCTCCTGGCGCAGGTCCTCCATCTCGTCGATCAGCCGCACCCGCTCCTGGTCGAGCGACTGGTTCGACCGGGTGAGGTCGCGGACGCGCTGCTCGAGCCGCGCGTTCTCGTCCTCCAGGTCGCCGACCACCTCGTTGTGGGTGCTGCGCGTGACACAGCCGGGCAGCGCCAGTGCGAGCAGGGCGAGCGCGAGCGCGGCCCGCTCAGGCAGGCGGCGCCAGGGTGTGCTCCAGGGCTTCATCGATGGTCCCCACGTACTCGAGGGCGAGACCCTCGAGGAGCTCGCTCTCGACCTCTTCCACGTCCTTCCGGTTGCGCTCCGGCAGGACGACGCGTTCGATTCCGGCCCGCTTCGCCGCGAGCACCTTCTCCTTGATCCCCCCGACCGGGAGCACCTTGCCGCGCAGGGTGATCTCGCCGGTCATCGCGACGTCCGGTCGGCCCGGACGTCCCGTGGCCAGGGAGGCTAGCGAGGTGACCATCGCAACACCCGCCGAGGGCCCGTCCTTGGGGACCGCCCCGGCCGGCACGTGGAGGTGGATGTCGCTCTGGTTGAAGAGCTCATCGTCGATGCCGAAGTCGGCCGCCCGCACCCGCAGCCAGGAGCGGGCCGCCTCGGCCGACTCGCGCATGACGTCGCCCAGCGAGCCGGTGAGCTTCAGCTCGCCCTTGCCGGGCATGCGGGTGGACTCGACGAACAGGATGTCGCCGCCGGCCGGCGTCCAGGCCAGGCCGACCGCCACCCCGGGCTGCCCCGCGCGCTCGGCCAGCTCGGGCTCGAAGCGCACCGGACCGAGCAGGTCCGCCAGGTCGCCGGGCTCGATGCGTACCGCTCCCGACACGCCCTCCTCCGCCACCCGGCGCGCGATCTTGCGGCACAGCGCGCCGATCTCGCGCTCCAGGTTGCGGACGCCCGCCTCGCGGGTGTAGCTGCCGATCAGCGCCGACAGCGTCTCGCGCGGGATGGTGAGGTCGATGTCCTGCACCCCGTTCTGCTCGCGCTGGCGCGGCACCAGGAAGCGCTCGGCGATCTCCACCTTCTCCTGCTCGGTGTAGCCGGGCAGCTCGATCACCTCCATGCGATCGCGCAGGGCCGGCGGCACCGGGTCCATCTGGTTGGCGGTGGCGATGAAGAGCACCTGGGACAGGTCGAAGGGCCCCTCCAGGTAGTGGTCCGAGAAGGTCCCGTTCTGCTCCGGGTCGAGGACCTCGAGCAGCGCCGAGGACGGATCGCCCCGGTAGTCGGTGCCGACCTTGTCGACCTCGTCGAGCAGGAACACCGGGTTGCGCGTGCCGGCGCGCCGCATGCCCTGCACGATGCGGCCGGGCAGCGCCCCCACGTAGGTGCGCCGGTGCCCGCGGATCTCGGCCTCGTCGCGCACGCCGCCCAGCGAGATGCGCTGGAACTCGCGCCCCAGGGCGCGTGCGATCGAGCGGCCCAGCGACGTCTTGCCGGTGCCCGGCGGACCCACGAAGCACAGGATCGGCCCCTTCAGGTCGCGCTTCAGCGACAGCACCGCGATGTACTCGACGATGCGGTCCTTCACCTTGTCGAGGCCGTAGTGGTCCTCGTCCAGGATCACGCGGGCCGCGTCCACGTCGAGGCGATCCTCGGACGCCTTCGCCCAGGGCAGCTCCGCCATCCACTCCAGGTAGGTGCGGATCACGCCGTGCTCGGCGGCGGCCGCCGGCATCTGCACCAGCCGGTCGAGCTCGCGGGTCGCCTGCTCGTGGGCCTCCTCGGGCATGCCGGCGGCGTCGATGCGCGCCCGCAGCTCCTCCAGCTCCGACTCCCCCTGGTCGCCCTCGCCCAGCTCCTGGCGGATCGCCTCGAGCTGCTGGCGCAGCATGTAGTCGTGCTGGGTCTTGCCGATGTCGGTCTGGACCTTCTCCTTGATCTCGCTCTCGACCTTCATCGCGTCGCGCTCCCGCGACAGCTCGTCCTGCACCACCTTGAGGCGCGTGGGCACGTCGAGCTCCTCGAGCAGGCGCTGCTTGCCGGCCACGTCGAAGGCCAGGTTCGACCCCACCAGGTCGGCGAGCTTCGACGGGTCCTCCGCGTTGTGGGCGTGGATCTGGAGCTCGTCCGAGAGCTTGCTGCTCTCGCTGACCAGGGCGCTGAAGTGCTGGATGACGTTGCGCACCAGCGCCGTCGTCTCCACCGAGTCGAGGTCGCCGGTCTCCCGCAGGCGCTCGATGCGTCCGACCAGGAAGGGGTCCTCGGACACGAAGCCCGTGATGCGCACGCGCGCCACGCCCTGCACCAGCAGCCGGTAGGTGTCCTCGTCCGGGTGCTTCACCATCTTGGCGATGCGCATGACCGTGCCGACGGTGTAGACGTCGTCCGGGCCCGGGCTGTGCTCCACCGGACGGCGCACCGCCGCGCACACCAGCAGGCGCTCCGGGGTGAGCAGCGCCCGGTCGATCAGGCGCCGCGACCGCTCGGTGTTGACCAGCAGCGGAGAGAGCAGGAACGGGAACAGCACCGTGTTCTTCAGCGGGAGCACGGGCAGCGCGTCCGGCAGGGGGGTCTCCACCGCCGCCTCGCCGCCGCCGGTCCCCACCGCGATCTCGGTGACGCCCGTGGGCTCGCTCTGGATCTCTTCTCGTTCGTCGCTCATGTCTCTAGGTTCCGTCCGCCTGGGTTCCGCCGACGGGGACGGTGCGCCGGCCGCGCTTGGAAAGCGTCACGGTCAGGAAGCCGTTTGCCAGGTGCGCCGAGACCTGCTCGCGGTCGAAGGCCACCGGAATGTGCACCCGGCGCTCGAAGGGTCCGGAGGCGATCTCCATCTGGTGGAGCCGCTTGACCGGACCGCTCTCGTGGGGAGCCCGCAGGCCCGACACGCGCACCTCCGAGCCGTCCACCGAGACGCGCAGGTCGCCGCTGGCCACGCCGGCCAGCTCGACCCGAACCACCACCTCGTTCTCGGTCTCGAGGACGTCCGCATCCGGCTGCCAGCGATCGCCGTGCAGGCGGTCGCCGAAGTCGCCGTAGAGCTCCGCGAAGGGGTCGCTGCGCGTGGAGTCACTCACCGCGCTAGCCGCCGGCCTTCTCGTCGCCCTTCTCCTCGGTGTACTCGGCGTCGACCACGTCGTCGTCGGAGCCCGCTCCGGCGCCGGCGCCGGCATCGGCACCGGGCGATCCGTCGGCCTGGCCCTCGGCCTGTCCCGCCTTGTAGAGCGTCTCGGCCACCTTGTGCAGGGCCTGCTCGAGGCGCTGCTGCGCCGCGTCGAGCGCGGATGCCTCGGCTGCCTCGTTCTCCAGCTCCTTGCGCGCGTCGGCGATGGCGCTGCGGGCGGCCTCCTTGTCCGCGTCGTCGATCTTGTCCTCGTTCTCGGAGATCGTCTTCTCCGCCTGGTAGATCATCGAGTCCAGGTTGTTGCGCTTCTCGACCGCCTCGCGCCGGGCCTTGTCCTCGCCCGCGTGCTCTTCGGCCTCGCGCACCATGCGATCGATCTCCTCCTTGGCGAGACCGCCGCTGCCCTCGATGCGGATCGACTGCTCCCGGTTGGTGGCGTTGTCCTTGGCGTTGACCGACAGGATGCCGTTGGCGTCGATGTCGAAGGTCACCTCGATCTGCGGCATGCCGCGGGGCGCCGGCGGGATGCCGTCCAGGATGAAGCGGCCGATGGTGCGGTTGCCCGCGGCCATCTCGCGCTCGCCCTGGAGGACGTGGATCTCCACCTGCGGCTGGCTGTCCGCCGCCGTCGAGAACACCTGGCTGCGCTTGGTCGGGATGGTCGTGTTCTTCTCGATCAGCTTGGTCATCACGCCGCCCAGGGTCTCGATGCCCAGGGAGAGCGGGGTGACGTCGAGCAGCAGCACGTCCTTCACGTCGCCGGCCAGGACGCCGCCCTGCACCGCCGCGCCGACCGCGACCACCTCGTCCGGGTTCACGGTCTTGTTCGGCTCCTTGCCGAACAGCTCCTTCATCTTGGCCTGCACCATCGGAATGCGGGTCGTACCGCCGACCAGCACCACCTCGTCGATCTCCGACGCGGCGTAGCCGGCGTCCTTCAGCGCCTGCCGGCAGGGCTCCAGGCTGCGCTCCACCAGGTCCTCGACCAGCTGCTCGAACTTCGCGCGCGAGAGCTTCAGCGTCAGGTGCTTCGGCCCGCTCTGGTCCGCGGTGATGTAGGGCAGGTTGATGTCGGTGGAGGCGGCCGTCGACAGCTCGATCTTCGCCTTCTCCGCCGCCTCGCGCAGGCGCTGCACCGCCATCGGATCGGCGGCCAGGTCGACGCCCTGGTCCTTCTTGAACTCGCTGATCAGGTAGTCGATGATCCGCTGGTCGAAGTTGTCGCCGCCCAGGTGCGTGTCGCCGTTGGTGGCCTTCACCTCGACGACGTTCTCGCCCACCTCGAGGATCGAGATGTCGAAGGTGCCGCCGCCGAAGTCGTAGACGGCGATCTTCTCGTCCGACTTCTTGTCCAGGCCGTAGGCGAGCGCCGCCGCGGTGGGCTCGTTGATGATGCGCTTGACCTCGAGGCCGGCGATGGCGCCGGCGTCCTTGGTGGCCTGGCGCTGGGCGTCGTTGAAGTAGGCCGGCACGGTGATGACGGCGGCGCCGACCGGCTGGCCCAGGTGGGACTCGGCCGCGGCCTTCAGCTTCTGGAGGATCATCGCGCTGATCTCGGGCGGCGAGTAGGTCTTGTCGCCGACCTCGACCGCGGCGGTGCCCTCCTTGCCCTCGACCACCTTGTAGGGGACGAGGCTGATCTCCTCGGGCACCTCGGGCAGGCGCCGGCCCATGAAACGCTTGATCGAGTAGATCGTGCCGGTGGGGTTGGTGACCGCCTGGCGCTTGGCGATGGCGCCGACCAGGCGCTCGCCCTCGTCGGTGAACGCCACGACCGACGGGGTCGTGCGCCCGCCCTCCTCGTTGGCGATCACGACGGGCTGACCGCCCTCCATGACCGCCACGACCGAGTTGGTCGTGCCGAGGTCGATTCCGATGACCTTGCCCGAATCCGCCATGCCTCACCTCTCTCCCGATGTCGATGGGTTGATGTCCGACGCGCCCCCCGGGGGAAGACGCGGGTGAACGGGCGAAACCTGGGTCCACCGGCCCCGATGTCAAGGCGCCATCAGGCATTTCCCGCGCGGCCCCGATCCGGCCTCCCTGTGGCCTGCGACACGCAGCCGCCGGCCCCGCCGGCCGACCCGGAGGAACGCCGGGGGGTCGAATGGGGTCAAAAGCTGCGCCCCCGGGCGGCCGATAAGGGATCGCGGAAGGGGCGTCTAACTCCTCGGAATCGCGAAGGATCCGTTGAGTGAGAGGCTTCCGGGGGTATACTTCGCGGCCGAGCACGCCGCGGAGCGGGAAGCGAGGCGGAGCCGCGGGGTGAGCAAGCCATGGTCTTGTATGTGAGCTGGGCAGCGAACGCCGTCTTGTTCGTGGCGGCCTGCTTCCTGGCGGCCGACACGGCGAATGCGGTCTTCGCCTCCATGCTGGCCGCCCCGGTCGCGTCCGAGGCGCCCGCTGCGGCGGCGCCGGAGCGGCGGCCCGCGCCCGACTGGACCGAACGCCAGTGGATCGTGAAGCGGAACCTGTTCAACGCAGCCACCGCCGACCAGGCCGAGACGTCGGAAGAGGAGCTCGAGGATCTCGAGGAGACGAAGCTCCCGCTGCGCCTGCTGGGCACCACCGCCGCGGCCGATCCGGTCTACTCCTGGGCCGCCGTCGAGGACGAGCAGAACCGCGACACCCTGGTGGTCACCCTCGGCGACGTGCTCCTGGAGAAGGCGGAGGTGCTGCGCATCGAGCGCCGGCGCATCGTGCTGCGCGAGGACGGCGAGGCCCGCGAGCTCTCTTTCGGCGACGAGGAGCCGGAGCGTCCGCCGGTGTCGCGCGCCCGCGCCAGCGCGGCGAGCCGACGATCGCGCCGTGCCCCGGCGGCCCGCGCCGCGCGCGCGACGCGCAACGAGGCGGTCCGCCAGCTGGCCGAGAACCGCTACGCCGTGGACCGCAGCGCCGTCGAGCGGGCCCTGCGGGATCCCACCGACATCCTCTCCCAGGCCCGCTTCCTGCCGAAGTACGACGGCAGCCAGATGGTCGGCTTCGAGGTGAACGCCATCAAGCGCGACAGCGTGCTGCGCGAGTTCGGCATGCAGGACGGCGACATCATCACCGAGGTCAACGGCATCGAGATCAGCAGCCCGGCCGACACGGCCCGGCTGCTCCAGGAATTCAACGCCTCGCAGGGGCCCATCACCGTCAGCGGCGAGACGCGGGACGGCGAAGGCTTCGAGCGCACGATCGAGACGGACTAGCGATACGGAGATGATCTTGCAGACGTTCCGAGCAGGCCTGATCGCGCTCGTCGCTCCGCTGCTGGCGCTGGCCCTGGCGGGCGCGGCCGCCCAGGCCCAGGACCGGCGCGCCCCGGCGCAGGCCCGGGCCGAGCTGGAGCTGGCGTCCAACGACCTGGTGAGCCTGGACTTCGCCGACGTCGAGCTCTCCGCCGTGATCGAGACGATCGCGCGCATGACCAACAAGAACTTCATCTACGACGACCGCGTGCGCGGCCGCGTCACCATCGTGTCGCCCACGCCCATGCCTGTGGAGCAGGCCTACGCGGTGTTCGAGTCGGTGCTCCAGGTGAAGGGCTTCACCACGGTCACCACGCCGGGCGGCGCGATCAAGGTGGTGCCGGTGCGCGAGGCCAAGGAGTCGAGCATCGACACCGGCACGCGCCGGCCGCCCAACCGCGACCAGTTCGTGACGAGGCTGATCCCGCTGAACTACATCGACGCCGAGTCGATCGTGAACACGCTGAAGCCCCTGGTCTCGAAGGACGCGGCCATGGCCGCCTACGGCCCGACCAACACCGTCATCCTGACCGAGTCGGCCTCGAACATCCGCCGGCTGATCGCCATCCTCGAGTCGATCGACGTCGAGACCTACAAGGAGGAGCTGGCGGTCCTGAAGGTCGAGCACGCCGACGCGGTGACCCTGGCCGAGCAGGTGTCCGAGATCTACGGCGCCGAGGTAGCCACCCCCACCGCCACGACCAGCAGCGCGCGCCGCGCCAGCCGCCGCCGCAACCAGCCCGCCGACACCTCCGTCACCGGCGCCAAGCGCAAGCCGGTGCGCATCCTCACCGACGAGCGCACCAACTCGCTGCTGGTGCTGGCCGCCCGCCAGCAGCTCGAAGAGGTGCGCCGGCTGGTGGCCAAGCTCGACGTGCCGGTCGAGGGCGGCGGGCGCATCCACGTCTACTACCTGCGCAACGCCAACGCCGAGGAGATGGCCCAGACGCTGTCGGGCCTGATCGGCGGCGGCACGGGCAGCCTGCCGACCCAGCCCGGGGGCGCCACTCCGCCGGGCGGCGCACCGGCCATCCGCAGCGCGGTGACCAGCCTGGCCGGCGGCATCTCGGTGACGGCGGACCCGGCCACCAACTCGCTGATCATCCAGGCGAGCAAGGAGGGCTTCGACACCCTGAAGAAGGTGATCGAGAAGCTCGACATGGAGCGGCCCCAGGTGCTCGTCGAAGCGCTGATCATGGAGGTCGCCGTCTCCGACGGCTCCGACATCGGCTTCAACGCCCTGCTGCGCACCATCAACGGCGACACCGACCTGGCCTTCGCCACCGTCACCGACGGCGCCACCTCGGGCGCCCTCGACGCCGTCACCCCCGGCATCGGCACGCTGATCGGCCCCGCCGTCGGGCGCCTGCTGCGCAACACGCTGCGCGACGAGGACGGCGACGACACCTTCGACGACGGATCGCTGATCGACGGCATCATCCGGCTCTCGGCCGCCAACGGCGACGTCAACATCATCTCCGCCCCGCACATCCTGACCTCGGACAACGAGCAGGCCGAGATCCGCGTGGGCGACAACATCCCGATCATCACCAGCCGGGTCGAGCAGCCCACCGGCGCCGACGCCGGGCTCTCGAGCTCGGTCAACGTGGAGCGCCAGGACGTGGGCGTGACGCTGCGGGTCACCCCCCAGATCACCGAGGGCGAGAGCCTGCGGCTCGAGATCTTCCAGGAGATCACCTCGATCAACGAGGCGCTGTCCGGCGAGGTGGGCAACCCGGAGGACGTGGGCGTCCCCCTCTCCAACCGGCGCATCGAGAACACGGTGGTCGTGGCCGACGGCGAGACGGTCGTGATCGGCGGCCTGATCGGCGACCAGTACCGGGACACCGTCACCAAGGTGCCCTGGTTCGGCGACATCCCGGTGCTCGGCTGGGCCTTCAAGTCGACCACGCGCAGCCTGGTCAAGACCAACCTGCTGGTCTTCCTGACGCCCCAGATCGTGCGCACGCCCGAGGAGCTCGAGGCGGAGACCATCCGCAAGCGCGAGGAGTTCCGCAACGAGACCGGCAGCTCGCTGGACGTGGCCGAGGAGACGCTCGAGATCGAGGAGGAGCGCTACGCCCTGGCCACCGTCGAGGGCGAGAACTACATGCCCGAGCACACCGGCAACCCGCTGCGCACGCGCATGGTGGGACACATGGCCCGCTACCCCTCCGAGCGCATGCGCGAGATCGAGGCCGAGCGGCGCGCCGAGTTCGAGAGACTCGAGCGCGAGCGCGCGGCCGCCTCCGAGGAGCCCCGCTTCTTCCTCCAGGCGGCCATCTTCGGCAACGCCGACGCCGCCACCGCCCTGCTCACCGACCTGATCGACTCGGGCCACGACGGCACGCTGATCGCCGAGGAGAGCGGCGGCTCGGTGCTCTACGAGCTCCACCTGGGCCCCTACGAGAGCCTGCGCGAGGCCAACAACGCGTCGTCGGTGGTGCAGCGCTCCCACGGGCTGTCGCCCAGCGTGATCGTGGTGGAGCCGGAGGAGTCCGAGGAGGAAGCCGGAGGGACCGCACCGTGAGCGAGCCCGCCACGCCGCTGCGCCCGGTCCGCTCGGACCTGGGCCAGATCCTGCTCCGCACCACGAAGCTCACCGAAGAGCAGCTCGAGGCCGCGCGCGCCGTGCAGGCCGACAGCGGACGGACGCTCGCCGAGCTGCTCATCGAGCAGGGGGGGGTCACGCCGGACGAGGTGATGAACGCGCTCTCGGAGCAGCTGGGCCTGCCGATCCGCGCCCAGATCCGGGTCGACGACGTCGACGAGACGCTGATCGAGCGCGTGCCGATCGGCTTCGCCAAGGACCACGGCATGCTGCCGCTGCGCCGCGGCGCCGGCGGCGCCGTGCACGTGGCGGTGCAGAACCCGCTCGACACCGCCCCGCTCGACGACCTGCGCCTGCTCTTCGAGGGGGCCGACATCCGGCTCGAGCTGGCGAACCAGCGCACCATCCTGGGCGCCATCAACGAGGTCTACGACCGCGGTCCCGGCTCGACCGACGCACTGGCCGAGGACGCCGCCGAGGACCTGACCTCGCTGGCCAGCGAGATCAGCAGCGAGCCCCAGGACCTGATCGAGGCCGACGACGACGCCCCGATCATCAAGCTGGTGAACTCGCTGCTCCAGAGCGCGGTGAAGGACCGCGCCAGCGACGTGCACCTCGAGCCCTTCGAGCGCGAGATCCGCGTGCGCTTCCGCATCGACGACGTGCTCTACGAGCCGATCAAGCCCCTGCCCCGCGCCCTCCAGGCCAGCATCGTCTCGCGCATCAAGATCATGGGCGGCCTGAACATCGCCGAGAAGCGGCTGCCCCAGGACGGCCGCATCCGCCTGAAGATCGCGGGCCGCGACTACGACGTGCGCCTGTCGACCCTGCCGGTCGCGTTCGGCGAGCGCGTGGTGATGCGCCTGCTGCCCCGCACCCAGGACCTGCTGAACCTGGAGAAGCTCGGCTACGACCAGGACCTGCTCGAGGTGGTGGAGAAGCTGATCAACCGCCCCAACGGCATCATCCTGGTCACCGGCCCCACCGGCAGCGGCAAGACCACCACGCTCTACGGGGCGCTGTCGCGCATCAACTCGACCGACAAGAACATCATCACCATCGAGGACCCGGTCGAGATCCAGCTTCCGGGCGTCGGGCAGATCGAGATCAACCCGAAGGTGGGGCTCACCTTCGCCAGCGGACTGCGCTCGATCCTGCGCCAGGACCCGAACGTCATCCTGGTCGGTGAGATCCGCGACCTGGAGACGGCGGAGATCGCGATCCAGGCGTCGCTCACCGGCCACCTGGTGTTCTCGACCCTGCACACCAACGACGCCCCCAGCGCGATCACGCGCCTGGTGGACATGGGCGTCGAGCCCTTCCTGGTGGGCTCGTCGCTGGTGGCCGTGCTGGCCCAGCGGCTGGTGCGTGTGCTCTGCTCCGACTGTCGCGTGCCCTACGAGGCCACCGCCGAGGAGCTTCGCGAGATCGGGGTGAAGTCCGCGGGCCGTTCGGTGCAGGTCTACCGGCCCGAAGGCTGCGCGGGCTGCAACTACACCGGCTACCGGGGCCGCGTGGGCATCTTCGAGCTCATGCAGGTCGACGACGACATCCGGGCGCTGGTGTCCCAGAACATCGACTCGAAGACCATCAAGAACAAGGCCGTCAGCAAGGGCATGCACACGCTGCGCGTCGACGGCGCCAAGAAGGTGCTGAAGGGGATCACCTCGGTGGCCGAGGTCCTTCGCGCGACGGAAGAGGAAGCGGACGTCGCACAGATCTAGTGCGCGTCCCGGGGTAGGCGATGCCGGTCTACGCGTACAAGGGAGTGACCGCCGCCGGGCGCAACACCCGCGGTCACCTGGACGCCGAGAACATGCGCAGCGCGCGTGCGCGGCTGAAGCGCGACGGCATCTTCCTGACCGAGATCAACGAGGGGCGCGGCAAGGCCGCCGAGCCGTCGCTGGGCCGGCGCGCCGCGATCCGCCTCCCCGCCCTCCAGCGGGTCCCCCCGCTCGACCTGGCCATGGCGACGCGCCAGGCCGCCACCCTGCTGGGCGCCGGCATCCCGCTGGTGGAGGGCCTGCGCGCGCTGACCGAGCAGGTGGACAACCCGCGGCTCAAGTCGGTGTTCGCCGAGGTGCGCGACCGCATCAACCAGGGCTCCTCCTTCGCCGACGCCCTGGGCCAGAGCGGCGTCTTCCCCGACCTGTACGTGGGCATGGTGCGCGCCGGCGAGGCCGGCGGCGCCCTGGAGACGGTGCTCGACCGCCTGGCCGACTACCTGGAGAGCCAGGTTCGGCTGCGGAACAAGGTGGGCTCGATCCTCATCTATCCCCTGGTGATGTTCGGCTTCGCCCTCGTCGTGATCGGCGCGCTGGTGACCGTGGTGCTGCCCCAGATCACCCAGCTGCTGGCCAGCCTGAACCAGCCCCTGCCCATCTACACGCGGGTGATCATCTCCGCCTCCGAGTTCACCCGCGACTGGTGGTGGGCGATGGGCCTGCTCGGCGTCGGCGCCTTCCTGGGCCTGCGCGCGGCGATCCGCACCACCCGCGGCCGCCAGGTGTGGGACCGCCTGCTGCTGCGCACGCCGGTGGTGGGACGCCTGGTGCGCCTGGTGGCGATCTCCCGCTTCTCCCGTACGCTCTCCACCCTGCTGGCCGGCGGCCTGCCCATCACCCGGGCGCTGCACACGGCCGGCGAGGTGGCGGCCAACACGGTCATCGCCGAGGCCGTCGAGGCCGCGCGCCACTCGATCACCGAGGGAGCCAGCGTCGCCCAGCCGCTGCGGGCGAGCGGCCAGTTCCCGCCCCTGGTGACCCACATGATCCAGGTGGGAGAGCAGAGTGGCGAGCTGGAGGAGATGCTCGCCAAGGTCTCGGACACGTACGAGGAGCAGGTCGAGACGACGGTGACCCGCCTGACCGCCCTCCTCGAGCCCTTCCTCATCCTGGTGATGGTGGGCATCGTACTGGTCATCATCCTGGCGACGCTCGTGCCCCTGCTTCAGATCACGAGCTCGCTCGGCTAACGGAGAAGGACATGGAACAGAACAAGCGACGGGGCTTCACGCTCATCGAGATCATGGCGGTCGTGCTGATCATCGGCCTGCTCACCACGCTCGTCGGCATCGCGATCGTCCCGCAGATCGAGAAGGGACGGGTCAACACGGCGCGGGCGCAGCTCAAGATGCTCGACGCCGCCATCGAGACCTACCGCATGGACAACATCAAGCCGCCCACCACCGAGCAGGGGCTCCAGGCGCTGGTGACGGAGCCGGCGGGCGTCCGCAACTACCAGCCGGGCGGCTACCTGCGCGAGCGCCGCGTGCCCCTCGACCCCTGGCAGAACGAGTACCAGTACGAGTACCCGGGCGTGCACAACGAGCACGGCTACGACCTGTGGTCGTACGGGGCCGACGGTCAGCCCGGCGGCGATGGCGTGGACGCGGACATCGGCAACTGGGCCGACGATACGACCGCGGAGGGCTAGGACGTGGCGGGCGCTCCCGGGCAGCGGCCGGCGCTCCGCGACCGGCGACGAGGAGCGTTCACGCTCATCGAGATCCTCGCCGTCGTGACGATCCTGGCGCTGGTCGCGACCTTCGTGGCGCCGAACGTGGGCGCCCTGCGCGAACGCCGCCTGCGCGCCGAGGCCCAGAACCTGGTCGCCCAGCTCGAGCTGGCCCGCCAGCGGACCGTCGTCACCGGCGTCCCGCACCGCGTGCTCTTCGACCTGGAGGACGCCGGCTATCGCCTGGAGTGGCTCGGCGAGGCGAGCTCCCACATTCCGCCGCCGCTGGACCTGGAGGCGCTGGACGTGCGCGGCGGCACGCCGCTGCCGCTGGCCGCGCCGGAGCGGGCACCGGTCGAGTTCCAGCCGATCCCCGGCATGCTCGGGCGCTTCGTGTGGCTGGCCGAGCCGGTCTTCTTCGCCGGACTGGAGACGCCCGAGGGCTGGATCGAGCGCGGCGACGGCTTCATCCAGTTCGCGCGGGACGGGACCGCGCCGCACACCGAGATCGTGATCGAGGACGATACCGGCCGGCAGGTGGTGCTGGCGGTCCTGCCGCTGGACGACGCGGTCCGCTGGGTCGACGAGGACGCCTGAATGGTGGCGAGCGCACTCCGGCTCCGACGCTCCCGCGGCGGCTTCACGCTGTTCGAGATCCTGGGCGCGGTCACGATCCTGGCGATCGTCTACAGCTGGCTCGCGTCGAGCGCCATGCAGGGCATGCGCTCCGAGGGCCTGTCCAAGCGCCGGCTCGAGGCGTCGCTGCTGGTCGACGAGGAGATGATGAAGATCGAGACGGGGCTGGCGGCGGGCCTGACCCCGGACGTGGGCGTCCAGGAGACGTCGCTGGACGACGTCTTCCGGCTGGTCGTCGAGGTGTCACCCTTCGATCCCACCCCCTTCCTCGGCGAGGCGCTCGTGCCCGAGGACGGCGAGGAGCCGGTCGTCCCCACGCTGCTCGTGCCCCCGACGCGCCCCCAGGACGCCCTGCTCCGGCTGGTCGACGTGCGCGTGCTGTGGGACGAGGGAGACGGCGAGCTCGAGGTGGCGCGCACGACGCTGGTCTACGACGTGGCGCAGATCGCCGAGCTCTTCCCCGAGGAGGGCGCGGAAGGCGAGCAGGAGGAGGAGGACGACGAGGAGCTCTCGTTCGAGGAGCAGTTTCTCGGACCGGACGGGAAGCCCGACGTCCAGAAGATGCTCGAAGCGCTGGGAGCGGGCTCGTGACGCACGCGGGCGGGCGCCGGGGCTTCACGCTGATCGAGGTGATGGCGGTGATCTTCCTGACCGCCATCGTCTTCGGCGTGGCGCTCGACTTCTACATCGACCTGTCGGACCAGAGCCACCACGCCTCCGAGGCGACCCGCGAGCTGCGCCGGGCGACCAGCCTGCTCGACCGGGTGGCCGGCGACTTCGAGCGCGCGCTCATCGCCCGCAAGCCCGAGGACATGGATCCGCTGGCCCACCCCTGGGTCTTCCTGGGCGAGTCGCGGCGCGCCACCGACGGAGCGGACCGGGTGAAGTTCGTCACCCGCCTGCCCCAGCACGCCGGCGCCGCACTGCCCGTCGCCGACATCGCCATGGTCAGCTACGCGCTGGAGGTGGAGCCGGATGGCGAGGACTACCGGCTGGTGCGCTGGAGCGATCCCCACCTGCCCGAGGGCCTCGACCGCGAGTTCGCTCCGTCGGACGACCCGCGCTCCCAGGTGATGGCCGAGGGACTGATCGACTTCGCGGTCCGCTTCCTCGACGAGGCCGGCGAGTGGGTGGCCGAGTGGGACTCGTCGCAGCTGCTCGACTCGAGCGAGCTGCCGCTGGCGGTGGAGATCGAGGTGGCGCTGGCGCCCCTGGAGGTCGACGACGACGAGCTCTTCGACCCGGCGGCGGTGCCGCGCTACAGCCGCCAGGTCCTGCTGCCGGTCCGCCCGCTCGACCTGGTGACGCTGCTCGACCCGGTGGCCTACGCGGCCCTCGGCGAGGGCGAGAGCGAGGGCTCCGACGGGGAGTGCCGGCTGTTCGTCCGCGACTGCGTCGACCTCAGCCAGGGGCTCGGCGGCGCCGGCTCGGGCGGCTCGGAGGGCCTGGACGAGCTGGTGCCGCTGGACCGCGAGCAGCGCGAGGCCGTGCGCGGCCTCGACCTGAACACCCTCGCCAACCTGTGCTGGGACGACGTGAAGGACCAGTACCCGACCATCCCGGTGACGAACCCGGAGTGCCGATGAGCGGCCGGCGGCGCGAGGCGGGTGTGGTGATGGTGGTGGTGCTGGTGTTCGCGCTGCTGCTCACCAGCACCGTGGCGACCTTCGTGCGCCGCGCCACCGTCGACCGCATGATCGCCCACAACCGCGACGCCGCCGCCCGGGCCGAGTCGATCGCCCGCGGCGGGGTCCGCTTCGCCACGGTGCTGCTGCTGGAAGACGTGCTGATGTCGCAGACCGGCTCGACGATGGACACCCGCGACGACCTGTGGGCGATGGCGAGCCAGGGGGAGATCCCGCTGGGCGAGGACGCCAGCATCCGGCTGCACATCCAGGACCAGGGCGAGCTTCTCAACCTGAACGCCGTCTTCCAGCTGGACGCCGACGGCGCCGCCCACGCCAACGCCACGCCCATGCTCGAGGCCCTGCTGGAGAAGGTGATCGAGGAGATGCCGATCCCGCCGGGCGAGAAGATCTGGGACGTGCCCGAGCTGGTGGCAAACCTGATCGACTACGCGGACAGCGACGACGTCCGCCAGCGCGGCGGAGCCGAGGACGACGCCTACCAGCGCCGCGACCCGCCCCAGCGGGCGGCCAACCGCCCGCTCCTGTCGCTGGAGGAGCTGCGCGTGGTCGAGGGCTTCGACGCCCGGCTGGTGGAGGCCCTGCGGCCCTACCTGACCGTGTATCCCTACGGGGGCACCACCGGCGTCAACGTCAACACGGCGCCGCCCCACGTGCTGGCCCTGCTGTTCTTCGACGACGGCGTCGACCTGCGCCTGGCCCCCGAGGACACGGTGCGGGCGATCCTGCGCGTGCGGCAGGAGGGCGGCCACGTCTGCCCGGCGGGTCAAGTGGACGAGCAGTGCACGCCGATGAACCAGATCGTGAGCAACAGCGTGTATCCGCCGCCGACCTTCGAGAGCGACGTCTTCGTGGTGAGGGCGGAGGCGGTGGCCGCCGGCGTGCGGCGTACGGTCGAGGCGGTGCTGGACCGCAAATCGGGAGGACAGCCCGTGCTGCTATCCTGGCGCGTCCTGTAGCGGAGGGCGGGGGTGCCCATTCTCAAGAACGTTCTGGGGCTGGACGTGGGCAGCCATGGCGTGAAGGCCGTGGAGCTGCAGCAGGGCCTCCGCTCGCTCCAGGCCGTGAACGTGAAGTCGGTGGAGCGCGAGTCGGAGCTGCCGCTGGCCGAGCTGGTCCAGCGCCTGGTCCACGTGCACAGGCTCTCCACCGACCACGTGGTGACCGCGGTGCGCGGCGACCGCCTGTCGGTGCGCCGGCTCAGCTTCCCCTTCTCGGAGCGGCGGCGCCTGGCCCAGGCGGTGCCCTTCGAGATCGAGGACGCCCTGCCCTTCGACCTCGAGGACGTGGTGCTCGACTGGGATCCGCTCACGTCGGAGCGCCACCGCGGCGACGTGATCGCCGCCATCGCGCCGCGCGCGGCGGTCTCCGAGCTGATCGAGTGCCTGCACCAGGCGGGCTGCGATCCGCGGACGGTCGAGGCGGAGGGCCTGGTGCTGGCCAACCTGCGCGCCCTGTTCGAGCTGCCGGGCGACCGCCTGCTGGTCGACCTGGGCCACAGCAAGACCACCTTCTGCGCGCTGTCCGAGGCCGGTCCGGTGGCGGCGCGATCCTTCCAGGTGGCCGGCGCGGCTCTGACCGAGGCCATCGCCCAGGACCGCGCCCTGCCCCTGGAGGAGGCCGAGCGCGAGAAGCTCGAGCACGGCATCGTAGACCCGGTGCTGGGCCGGGTGCTGCCCAAGGCCAGCGCCGTGATCGAGCAGATCGCCGGCGAGATGGTGCGCTTCGCGGCGTCCATCGAGAACCTGCTGCCCGGCGGCATCCAGGACGTGACCCTGGTGGGCGGCACCGCCCAGCTCGACCGCATCGAAGAGCTGCTGGCGGAGCGCACCGGCTTCGACGTCCAGCGCCTGGGCCTGCCGCGCGCCGAGGAGGGCGCGGGGCTGGTGGCCGGCGGATCGCCGGTGCTGTTCGGGCCGGCCATCGCGCTGGCGCTGCGCGGCACCGCCCGCGGCACCACCGACATGAACTTCCGCCAGGACGAATTCGCCCGGCGCCTCGACTTCGGACGCTACCGCCGCGACTTCGGCGTCACCGCCGTGCTGGCGGCGATCGTGCTGGCGCTGGCCCTCGTGAGCTTCGTGACCAACCGGGCGCTCGAGTCGGCCGGGACCGGCGACGTGGAGGCGCAGATCGCGGCGCTCTACCAGCAGGCCTTCCCGGGTCAGGCCGTGCCCGGCGACCCGGTGCGCGCCCTGCGCGACGCGGTGCGGGACGCCCAGGGCCGCGCCGAGTTCCTGGGCGTCTACAGCGGCAACCTGTCCGCCCTGGACCTGCTCCAGGAGATCTCGAAGCGCATCCCCGAGGACCTGGACGTGACCTTCGAGGAGCTCTCGATCGACGGACAGACGATCCGCATCCGCGTGATCGCGGGCAGCTTCGAGGCCGCCGACCGGCTGGGCAGCGAGCTGAAGGGCTTCGCCCCCTTCGCCCAGACGCGCATCGGCGCGATCGAGACCGACCGCATCACCGGCGACAAGAAGTTCCAGGTGACGATCAGCCTGGTGTCGGAGGAATCGGCGTGAACGAGTGGATCGCACGCATGCGCGCCGCCTACGCCGAGCTCGCTCCGCGCGAGCAGATCCTGGTGGCGAGCGCCGGCGGCCTGCTCGCGCTGGCGATCCTGTACGTCGCGGTGGTGTCGCCGGTGCTGGGCATGCTCGACCGCGGCGGCATGCGCCGCGACACCGCCGAGCAGGAGCTCGCCGTGATGAAGCGGCTGGCCCGCGAGCACGCCGCCATCCAGCAGCAGCTGGGCGACGTGGAGGAACGCATCCGCCAGGGCAGCCGCGGCAACCTGCGCACCACGCTGGAGACGCTGGCCCAGCGCTCGGCGGTGAAGGTCGAGTCGATGGAGCCCCAGGCCTCGCCGGCCAACGAGGTCTACCGGGAGACCAAGGTCGCCGTCGGCCTGAAGAGCGTGGACCTGCCCCAGACGGTGGCCTACCTGCACGCCATCGAGAGCTCGCCCCAGGTGCTGTCGATCAAGAGCCTGCGCATCCGGTCGCGGCCGGACAAGTCGACGCTGCTCGACGTGAACTTCACCGTCTCCTCCTTCGAGCCCCTGTAGAAGCCGACGCGTGCCCGACCAAAGCCCCTTTCCGGTCTCGTTGCCGCGCCCGCTGCGCATCGCCGCCGTCGTCCTGGCGGCGCTGCTGCTGACCAGCTTCTTCGTCTACCTGGGCTTTCCGTGGGACCGCCTGGCCGACCGGCTGGGTGCCCGCGTGGAGCAGGGCACGGGCATGCGGCTCGCCTGGGCCGGCGTCGAAGCCAGTCCCCAGCTGCTGGGACCGGGCATCGCCTTCGACGAGCTCCAGGCGCTCACCCGGGCCGGCCGGGGTCTCGGCGCGCACCGCGGGGCGGTCCCGGCGCAGGGGCTGCGTCCGTTCGGCGACGCGGCGCCACAGGGCCTCTTCCTCCGGGCGCAGTCGTCGCGGCATGGGAGAGGGTCAGCCGCCGGTGGCGACGAGCATC
>JBNLVK010000233.1:0-9320 GCA_050618055.1 Myxococcota bacterium | reverse complement strand
GTGTTCTCCTGGTCCTCGAGCATGTAGGCGTGCCCGCGGCGGTCGCGGTAGTCGATGGAGAATGCGTAGCCCAGGAACATGCGCTTGAGCCACGGATCGCGCTCGATCTTCTGCTCGGGCAGCGCCTCGGACCCGCCGTGGCCGCCGAAGCGCGTGCGCGTGGCCAGTGCGGTCTTCTTGTAGCCGTCGTACTGCTGGGGCCAGTTGGCGCCCCACTTCGCCGGGTCGGTGGTGTCCTCGTCCACCTCGACCACGCGCACGAAGCGCAGGGTCGACTCGCGGCGCCGCTCGAAGATGTTCACCAGCAGGGCCGTCACCAGCACCGCGGCGACGGCGCAGACGGCGATGGCGACGACGAAGACCTTGGGCGAGATGCCCTTGGGATCACTCATGGAGAACCTCGTTCGGTGTGGAGTCGCGGGCGCGCGCCGGGGACCCCAGCGCGACGCGCTCGCCGTGGCCGGCGCTGCGGTGGCAGTGGACGCACTCGACGGCGTCCGGCTGGCCCGCCGCCAGCTCGTGGGTCAGGCTGCCGTGGCACGCGAGGCAGTTGGCCTGGAGGGTGCGCCGGTTGCCCTCGGTCATGACGATCGGCTCGTGGAAGTCCTGGAAGGTGAAGGCCCTCGAGTGGCGGTAGCCGTTGTCCGCCTTGGCGATCCACTTCGCCAGCCCCTCGTGCGGCAGATGGCAGTCCACGCAGCCCGCCACGTTGCGGTGGCTCGCCCGCTGCCACGACGCGTACTGGGGCTCCATGATGTGGCAGTTGGCGCAGGCGGCCGGGTCGGTGCTCAGGTAGGAGAGCGCCTCGGCGTAGTGCAGCGTGTAGACGCCCACACCGAGCCCCACGCCGGCCACGCAGGCCAGGGCGAGCGCCAGCCGACCGGGCAGCCGCATGCCCCGAATCCCGCCCTTGGACGCCTGGTCCGACACACCTCTCCCGCCCGACCCCCGGGAACCGGTCCGCTTCCGCGGAACCGTACCAGAAGCGAGCCGGCACGCGCGTGACATCTTCCCGCATCGCGGCATCGAACGCGGACCGGCTAGAATGCCGCCCCAAGCCGCGCCGAACGGGAGACATCGTGACCGACACCTACACGCCGCCGAAGGTCTGGACCTGGGACACCGAGAGTGGCGGACGCTTCGCCAAGATCAACCGGCCCATCGCGGGGGCGACCCACGAGAAGGATCTGCCGGTCGGCGAGCATCCGCTCCAGCTCTACTCGCTGGCCACGCCCAACGGCGTGAAGGTCACCGTCATGCTCGAGGAGCTGTTGGCCCTGGGCAAGGACGCCGAGTACGACGCCTGGCTCATCAACATCGGCGAGGGCGACCAGTTCGGCAGCGGCTTCGTCGCCGTCAACCCGAACTCGAAGATCCCCGCCCTGCTCGACCGCAGCACCGATCCGCCCACGCGGGTGTTCGAGTCGGGCGCCATGCTCGTCTACCTGGCCGAGAAGTTCGACGACGCCTTCTACCCGCAGGACCCGTCGGCCCGGGCCGAGTGCCTGTCGTGGCTGTTCTGGCAGATGGGAAGCGCACCGTTCCTGGGCGGTGGCTTCGGCCACTTCTACGCCTACGCGCCCGAGAAGTACGAGTACCCGATCAACCGCTACGCCATGGAGGTGAAGCGCCAGCTCGACGTGCTCGACCGCAACCTGGCCGGGCGCCGCTTCCTGGCGGGCGACGAGTACACCATCGCCGACATGGCGACGTTCCCCTGGTACGGCGCGCTGGTGCAGGGAAAGCTCTACGAGGCCGGCGAGTTCCTGGACGTCGGGTCCTACGAGAACGTGGGCCGCTGGACCAAGGAGATCCAGGAGCGGCCCGCCGTGCGACGCGGCCAGCGGGTCAACAAGGCCTGGGGCGACGAGAAGCTGCGCGTCCCCGAGCGGCACAGCGCCAGCGATCTCGACGTCGACGCGTAGCCGCTATCCTGCCAGCGCGGACGGGAGAAGCCTCGCGAGCCCCGCGAGGCGTGGAGGAGACTTCCATGAAGAGACTGTGCGCACTCCTGTTCGGCCTGCTGGCCCTGGCCGCTCCGGCCGCCGCCGACGCCCCCTTCCAGTTCCACGTCCCCAACTTCCGCACGCCCGACGACCCCTCGGTGAACGGGGTGCGGCTGTCGCTGCTCCACGGCCGGAACGAGAACGTCCGCGGCTTCGACCTGGGCGTGCTGGCGCTGAGCGACAGCAAGCGGCTCTCGGGCCTGAGCGTCACCTGGGTGAGCCGGGTGCGGACCGAGATGGCCGGCGGCGCCGCCGTCAGCTTCGTGAACTACCACTCCGGACGCGACACGGGGCTCAACGCCGCCTTCATCAACAAGCTGAACAACACCGAGAAGGCCTTCAACGTGAGCTTCCTGAACATCGCCGACGACGCCACGGCGGTGGACCTGGGCGGCCTGAACATGTCGGACCGCTCGGTCGCCCAGATCGGCTTCCTGAACATCACGCGGAAGATCGAGGGCTTCCAGTTCGGTTTCCTGAACATCGCCGAGAACGGCTTCCTGCCGGTCTTCCCGGTCTTCAATTTCGCGCCGCGCCGGTAGCCGCGGACCGCTGCGCGTGACCGGGCGACGGCGGGCGTTCGCGGGCGCGGTGCTGGCAGCCCTGCTGGGCTGCGGCACCGCGTCCGACTCGCCCCGTCCGCCGAACGTCCTGCTCGTCACCATCGACACGCTGCGGGCCGACCGGGTGTCGGCCTACGGCCATGCGCGCGAGACGACCCCGGTGCTCGACGGGCTGGCGGCCCGGGGCGTGCGCTTCGAGAACGCCTACGCCAGCTCGTCGTGGACGGCGCCCTCGGTGGCGTCGCTGCTGACGTCGCTCCAGCCGGCCAGCCACGGGGTGGAGCACGGGCACGTGGTCACCGGTGACAAGGTGACCGCCGACGGCGTGGCCGAGCAGGAGGGCCTGGCCGACGCGCTGGCCCTGTGGCCCGAGCTGCTCGGGCCCGCCGGCTACACGCGCTTCGCCGTCACCGCCAATGCCCACCTGGACGCCCGCTTCGGCTTCGCCCGCGGCTTCGACCGCTACCGCTGCGTCGGATTCACCGACCTCTCCGCCGTCGAGGCCGTGCTCGACGAGTGGGAGCCGGAGCTCCTGGCCGCCGCGCCCTGGTTCCTGTGGGTCCACCTCTTCGATCCCCACGCGCCCTACGAGGCCTGGGCCGACTGGATCCGCCGCGAGCGTCCCGACTTCCGCGCCCTGCCCGCCCCGCTGGCCGGCGTGAAGATGGCGGCCCAGTACCAGGCCATGGGCGTGCGCCGCGGCACGCCGGCCTTCGACCTGGTGAACCTGGCCTACGACAGCGAGGTGGCGCGCAGCGACGCCGCCATCGGCCGCCTGCTGGAACGCCTGGACGTGGGCCCGCACGACCTGGTGCTGGTGACGTCGGACCACGGCGAGTCGTTCCTCGAGCACGGCCGCTTCGGCCACGGCTACAACCTCCACGAAGAGGTGGTGCGCGTGCCGCTCGTCCTCCACCTGCCGGGCGGACCCGCGGGCCGCGTCGTCGACGCGCCGGTGCGCGGCATCGACCTGCTCCCCACCGTGCTCGACGCGCTGGACCTGCCCGCGCCCTCCACCCTGCAGGGCCGCAGCCTGCTGCCGCTGCTGCGCGGCGACGAGGCGGCGCCGCGCGACGTGGTCCTCGACCTCCAGCGCTTCCCGTCGGTGTCCGCCCGGGCGATCCGGCGCGGGCCGTGGAAGTACATCGCTCCGCGACGCGGCGAGCCCGCGCTCTACGACCTGGGGAGCGACCCGGCCGAGCAGCGCAACCTGGCGGCCGAGCGCCCGGACGTGGCGCGCGATCTCGACTGCGCCCTGGGCCGCCACGCCGAGGTCGAGGCCGCCGCGCGCGTCGAGCCGCGCCTCGAGCCGCTGCGCCCCGACGAGCTCGAGCAGCTCCGCGCGCTCGGCTACACCGACGACTAGCGGTCCTTCGCCGCGGCGCGTGCCGCCTCCATCACCTTCTCGTTCGAGGGACGCACCCGGTAGTCCGGGTTGCTGTAGACCCAGAGGATGCGTCCGCCCGCCTCCACCAGGAAGACGCTCGGCACCGGCAGCTGGTGGTGGTCGCGGCCGGCGGCCGCCTCCAGGTCGATGCCGTAGCCCCGGTAGGCCTCGATCTGGCTCACGGGCACCCGGAAGGCGATGCCGAAGGCGCGGGCCGCGTGCAGGTCGCTGTCCGAGTAGAGCGCGTAGCCCAGCGGACCCGCCTTCAGGCTCTTCACCAGCTTCTTCGGCCGGTCCGGGCTGATCGCCACGACGCGGAAGCCCAGCTCGCGGAGCTCCGCCTCGACCTTGCGCAGCTCGCCGAGCTGCGTGTTGCAGTAGGGTCACCAGCCCCCGCGGTAGAAGACCAGCAGCGCGCCCGCGTCCTTCACCACCCCGGCCAGGTCGACCGGCTCCCCTTCGACGCTGCGCACCGTCGCCGAAGGCACGCGGGCGCCCACGGCCAGCGGCTCCACCGACTGGGGATCGGGATGCACGCGACCCTCGGCCGTCGCTGCGGCCGCGAGGATCAGCGCGAGCCCGAACGCCGCCCACCTCGTCATGGCCGGATGCTAGCGGAGCGCCCGTGGCGAAGGCCCCGGGCTCAGTCCTCGATCAGCTCCATGAACAGGTCGTCGACGGCGGCGTCGTCGTCCTTCGGCGGAGCGCTCGGCACCACGTCCGCCGGCCCGAGCTGGATCTCGGTGGGCGCGGCGGCGGCCCGCGACGGCACCGGACGCACCTGACCCGCGGCGTTGCTGCGGTGGTCGAAGTCCATCAGCACGGTCTGGGGATCGCCGCCCTGGGCCGGCGCGCCCGACGCCCCCGGCTGGAAGACGGCCTCGAGCTCCGAGTCGAGGTCGGCCACCGGCGCGCCCAGGTCGGGCGAGGTGGTCTCGGCGACCGAAGCGGCGGCGGCGGGCCGGCGGCCGGCGCGCTGGGCGCGGGGCACGGTCGGCGTCGCGGTCTTGGAGGCCCGGTCCCAGCCCAGGTCGCTGTTGGCGCGCTCCACGTCCGACTTGGCCACCTGGCCCCGGCCGTTGCACCACGCCTCGTGCAGCGCGTTGTCGGCCAGGATGTTCATGCGGCCCGGCGTTCCCTTCGCCAGGTCGTGCAGGGCGGCCACGGCGCCGGGCATCAGCAGCTGCGGATCGCCGCCGGCCACGGTCAGCCGCTGGCCCAGGTAGGAGGCCGCCTCCTCGCTGGGCAGGGGCTGCATCTCGACGCGCACCTCGACGTGGTGCGACAGGTTCGGATCGCCGCGCAGCGCGTCGTCCAGGACGTGGCTGCCGACCAGCACGATCGTCAGCATGCGCCGCTCCTCGTACTCGAGCTTCACCAGCGCGCACAGCTCGGAGAGCGTCGTGTGGGTGGCCAGCGCGTCGGCGTCGTCGACGATCAGCACGGCGTGGCGACCGTCCTCGCGCACGATCGCCAGCCGCTCGTAGATCTGCTCGATCAGCGCCTCGCGCTGCTCCGCCGGATCCTCGACGCCCAGCTGGGCCGCGAAGCGCGACAGCAGCCACTCCGAGTCGACCGCGCTGCGCAGCAGCACCATCATGCTCGACTCGAAGACCTCCTCCTCGAGCTCTTCGTACAGGCGGCGCGCGACGAGCGTCTTGCCCGATCCGGCGGGGCCCACCAGGGCCACCAGGCCGCGTCCCTGCCGCACGCCGCGGTCGAGCCGGGCCAGGGCCTGGCCCTGCGACGGCACCTCCACCTGGAACTTCTCCAGGTGGTCGTTGCGGAAGGGGTCCTCGGCGAGCTGGAAGTGATGCAGGTACTCCACGATGGTCCTCACAGGAAGGAGATCTTCTTCCTCTTCTTCTTGGCCTTGGCGGGCGCGGGCGGCGCCTCCACGACGGGCTCGGGCTCGGGTTCCGGCTCGGGCTCGGGCTCCGGTTCCGGCTCCGGCTCGGGCTCGGGCTCCGGTTCCGGCTCTGGCTCCACCTCCACCTCCGGCTCGGCCTCCTCGGCGTTCATCTCACCGATCAGGTCGTCGAAGTTCTCGCCCGGCTGGGCCTCCGCCGGTGCCTCGGCCTCCTCGGGCTCGACCTCGGACATCACGTCCTCGAACGACTCGAAGCCCTCGGACGCCTCCGCCGCGGCCTCCGGCTCGTCCGGCTTGGCCTCGGGCAGGCCGGCGATGCGCGCCCCCACGTCCTGGTAGTCGGCGTCCACCGCCTGCACCTGCTCGTAGGTGGCGCGGGCCTCTTCGATGGCACCCAGCGCCTCGTGGGCGCGGCCCAGGTCGAAGCGCGCGGCGAGCATCTGCTCGTCGGTCGCGCCCTCGCTCTCCAGCAGCTGCTCCAGGTGCTCGACGGCCAGCTGGTGCTGTCCGCCGTCCAGGCCGCACAGCGCGATCATGTGCAGGCACTCGACGACGCGCGGCGGGTGGACCATGGCCGCGCGGAACTCCTGGATGGCGTCGTCGAACAGGCCCATCTCCTTGTAGGCGATGCCCAGGTCGTAGTGGGCCTCGTGGTCCGCCTCGGAGAGGGTCTGGGAGACGCCCTTCTTGAAGGCGTCGAACACGGCGGCGAAGCCGTCGTCGGTGTCGTCGGGCGAGGGGCTGCCCTCTTCGTCGTCGTCGAAGACGTCGGAGAGCTCGGCGGCCAGGTCGAAGCCCACGTCGGAGCCGGCGGCCGGCGGCGGCGGCGGGCGGTCGACGAACGACTCGGTCGGCACCGAGAACTCGCCCGTCTCGTCCTCCGCGGCCGGCGGCTCTTCGACCGCCACCTCGACGCCGGTGTCCTCGTCCACCGGGTCGACGTCCTCGGCCTCGGCGGCGAACTCGGCCGACAGCGCCAGCGCGTCCTCGTCGACGTCCACCGCCGGCGCCTCTTCGGGGGCCTCGACGGACGCGGGAGCCTCGACGGACGGGGCGGGCGCGTCCTCCACCGGCGGCTCGAGCGCCAGCTCCTCGACGTCGTCCTCTTCGTCGGCCGCGGCTTCCGCCGGCGGCTCCGGCGCGACCGGCGCTTCGGCGGCGGGCTCCTCGATCACCGGGTCCATGCGGGTGCCGGTGGAGCCCGGATCCTCGCCGCGCGCGGCGGCCACCTCGCCCAGCCGCAGCAGGGCCTTCGGGTGGTTCGGCGCCAGCGCCAGCACGCGCTGGTAGATCTCCTCGGCCTCGCCGTGGAGGCCCTGCTCCATGTAGAAGTCGGCCTCCTCCAGGTCCTCCTGGATCTGCTGGGCCGTGGTCGAGCTGAGGCTGGCACTCGACTCGGCGGGTGCAGCCGGTGCGGCGACGGGCGCGGGCGCCGCCTCGGACGACGCCGCCTCCGGGTCGTCGGCGAACAGGTCGGGCGGGTCCTCGAACTGCACCTCGTCGTGGGCGGGCTGGGGCTCCGGCGCGGCCGGCGCGTCCTCGACCTCGACCTCGACCTCCCCGTCCTCGAGGTCGATGTCGAGCTCGAAGTCGGACTCGTCGGGAAGGCTCGCGGGCTCCTCGACCACCGGCTCCTCGGGCTCCAGGTCGAGCTCGGGCATCTCCGGCGCCGGGTCCGCGGCTTCGGGCGCGGCGGCGGGCTCGGGCGCACGCAGCGTCGCCGCCGCCTCCGGATCCAGCGCCTCGATGCGTCCGCGCAGCACGGTCACCGCCGCGTCGTCGCCATCGGCCTCGGCCAGCTTTCCGGCCTCGAGCCAGCGCTCGACGGCGGCCTGCTCGTCGCCGCCCTCGGCGTGGGCCTCGCCCAGCTTCTCCAGGGCGGCGCGGTGCTGCGCGTCCTGCTTCAGGATCGCCTCCAGGTGGGCGATGGCGCGCTCGCGCTTTCCGTAGCGCAGGTAGACGCTGGCCTCCGCCAGCAGCTGGTCGGGATCGCCGGTGATGGGCGGCGGCTTGTCGGCCTGCGCGGCCACCGGTCCCTCGGGCTCCATGTTCGACACGGTGGCGCCGGCGTCGAGCTCGAGCGACGCGTCCGCGCCCTCCATCTCGAGGGGCGCGCCTTCCGCCGTCCCGATGGGCGACGACAGCTCCAGCGCGTCGCCGCTGTCGAGCTCCAGCTCGGGACCCAGCTCCAGCTCGTCGGGCACCGAGCCCTCGCCGAAGGAGCTCTCGTCGAGGGACAGCTCGTCCGGCGCCTCCGGCGTGGCCGACAGCCCCGGCGGATCGCTGTTCGACTCGTCGAACTCGACCGGAGCGCTCTCGAAGATCTCGGCGTCGGTGTCCGGATCGACGTTCAGGCCCTCCGACGGGACGAAGCGCTGGAGGATGTCGCGCGCCTTGTCGTCGTCGCCGCGGCGGCGGTACAGGTCGGCCAGCGGCTTGTAGACCTCGGGCAGAAGCTGGTCGCGTCCCTGGGCGCGGTAGACGTCGGCCAGCAGCTCGAAGTGCTCCGGGTTCTGGTCGTCGTTGGCGATGGCCCGCTTCGCCACCGTCTCGGCTTCGGTCGCCATGTTCTGGGCGAGCAGGTTGCGCGAGAACGCGACCAGGGTGGCCGGCCGGTCGGCCTCGATCTCGAGGATGCGCCGGTAGACCTTGCCCGCCGCCTCCAGGTCGCCCTGGCGCGTCAGCTCGACGGCGACCTCGTCGTACTCGAGGATCGCCTCGGAGTTCATGTTCTCCTGGCGAAGCAGCTCGGCGACCTTGATCCGGCTGGTGGTGTTGCTCGGATCGATCGTCGCCATGCGGCGCAGCAGCTCCAGCGCCTCCTGCTTGCGGCCGTCCTTGTGGTAGCCGTCGGCGGCGGTCTGGAGCGCGCCGATCGCCTCGGCGGTGAGCCCCATGCGCTCGTACAGCTCGGCCAGCGGCGGGTAGGACTCGTGGCGCTCCGGGTCGAGGTTCAGGATCTGCTTGTGGACCGCGACCGCCCGGGCGTCGAAGCCCTCCTTCATGTACTGGTCGGCGACCTTGCTGTAGGTCTCGATCGCCTCGTCGACCTGGCCCCAGCGCCGGTAGGCGTCGCCGATCTCCAGGCGCAGCTTGGCGTCCTTGGGGTCCAGCTTGACGAGCTTCTGGTACTCCTTGAGGGCCTTGTCCTTGGACCCCTTCTGCGCGAGCTTGCGCGCGTTCTCCAGGATTTTCCGCTTGTTCGCCGCCAAGGAGCCCCGCCCAGTCTGATCCCGTAGGTGCAGCAGGCCCGGCCGCACGAGTCGTTTCGAGTCGAACGGGCCTCGTCTACCTATCGGTTGCCGAGGGCCTGCCTTGAGGTTCCCCAGGGGGATCGGGCGTCGCCCCGATGCCCCAAACCCGCGAGGGGTCGACGCTTTTCCGCGTAGCCCCGGCGGTCAGCCGGCCGTCTGGCCCAACTGCTCCAGCAGCGCCTCCAGGCCCAGCCGGTAGCTGGCGGCCCCGAAGCCACTGATCACGCCCACCACCACGCC
>JBNLVK010000232.1:0-12300 GCA_050618055.1 Myxococcota bacterium | reverse complement strand
GTCAGCCCGTAGACCTCGCCGAGCGCCTGGATCGAGGCCCTGGAAATGGCGTCCGGGCTGCCGAACACGACCGCGATCACCGCGTCGTGCTCGGGACTGCCGGGAATGGCGCCGAGCACGACGCGGTGATCGCGGTCGTGTTCGGCAGCCCGGACGCCATTTCCAGGGCCTCGATCCAGGCGCTCGGCGAGGTCTACGGGCTGACGGCCGCCGAGTCGGGCGTGGTCCGCGGGCTGGTCGAGGGACACAGCATCGAGGAGGTCGCCGCCCGACGGAAGGTGAAGACCGAGACCGCCCGGGGACAGCTGAAGCAGGTCTTCGCCAAGACCGGCACGACGCGACAGGCCGAGCTGATCCGCCTGGTGCTCACCGGGGTGTCGCCGCTCTCCCAGCCCCAGTCCGCGCAACCCGGAGGAGAACGCATCCCGTGAACGCACGTCCGGCCGGGCGTGCCCTGGATCTCGTCGATTCGATCTACGCCGCCGCCCTCGATCCGCCGCGCTGGAGCGAGTTCCTGGCGCGGCTTTCGCACGACCTGGGAGACACGGCGATCGCCATGTCGCTGCTCCTCCCGGGCTGGGAGCTGCCGGCCGAGTACTACCGCATCCACCTGAGCCCGGAGTACGTGCCCGCCTTCGAGCGCCACTTCCGCAGCGGCGGACTGCCCTGGCCGATGACCGACCCGGTGTTCCGGGGCGGCTTCGCCTGGGGACGCGAGGTCTTTCCGGACGCGGAGATCCCGTCGACCGGCTTCTGGGCCGACTACATGGAGCCCCAGGGCCTGGCGCCGGAGGGACCGCTCGCCCACCTGATCGTGTCGGCCGAGGGCCGCCCGGTCTCGGGCATCTCGATCCAGCGCCGGGTCGGAGGACGCGCCCTCGACGAGGACGACGTCGAGACCTGCGATCGGCTCGTCCCGCACCTGGCGACGGCCATGGCGATCCGGAACGAGCAGATCCGCAGCGTGCAGGAACGCGAAGCCCGCACCGAGATCCTCGACCGCATGCCGATCGGCGTGCTGATCCTCGACGACGCCAGGCGGTCGGTGGTCAAGAACCGGCTGGCCCGCCAGATCCTGGAGCAGGACGACGGGCTGTTCGAGCGCGACGGTGTGCTGCACGCGGCCCGGCCGGCCGACGAGCAGCGCCTCCAGTCGCTGATCCGCTCCTCCATCGGCTTCGACCCGGGCGACCCGCTGGGCGGCGGACCCTTCGAGGGCCGCTTCCAGGCGGTGCGGCGGCCGTCGGGCAAGCCGGACTACGCGCTGTTCATGACGCGCCTGTTCGGCTCCCAGAAGCCGTCGAGCGTCGGCGACGAGGTGGCCGCGATCCTGATCAGCAACCCGGCGCCCGAGCGGCCCGCCCACGTCGACACCTTCCGCCAGCTCTTCGGCCTGACCGGCGCCGAGGCCGAGGTGGTGGGCCTGCTGACCGCGGGCTACAGCCTCGACGAGATCTCGCAGCGCCGGGGCGTGAAGCTCACCACGACCCGCACGCTGCTGCGCCGCGTCTTCGCCAAGACGCGCACCCGCCGGCAGGGCGAGATCGTGCGCCTCGTGCTGGGCAGCGGCGCGCCCATCGACGCCCCCCGCGACGCGGACTGAGTCAGGCGTCCGGCAGCGCGCTGCCCATCAGGTCGACGAAGTTGTCGGCGTAGAACTTGCGGCGCACGTCGTCGGACACGTCGCCCAGGCTCGCCTCGAAGCGCTCGTAGGGGCGCCGGCCGCCCTCGACGTGGGGGAAGTCGGTGGAGAACAGGCAGACGTCCGGGCCGGCCTGCTCGGTGATCCAGCCGACGTCCTCGGTCGGGTACGGCGTCACGCGGATCTGACGCTGCACGTACTCGGTGGGCCGCAGCGAGAGCTTCTGGAGACGCTCCTCGTGGCGGCCGAAGGCCTCGACCGCGCTCTCCATCTGGCGCATCCACGACGGCAGCCAGATGGCGCCCTGCTCGATCACGCCGATCTTGAGGCGCGGGAAGCGCTCGAGCACGCCGTCGAAGACGAGCGTGGCGAGCGTCTGCATGGGCGGACCCTGAATGCCCATGTAGTCGACCGAGCGGAAGTTCTCGTCGCCGCCGTGGAAGTCGTGGGGGATCGGCAGGCCGTTCTGGAAGTAGCCCGGGTCGATCAGGTCGCCGGTGCCGCCCACGTGGAAGACGACGGGAATGCCCGCCTCCTCGGCCCGCGCCCACAGCGGGTCGAGGGCGATGTGGCTGGGCGAGTGGCCCTTCGGGCAGCCGGACGGAACCAGCAGCGCCGCCGCCCCCATGGCGATCGCCTCGTCGGCCATGGCGTGGGTGCGATCGAAGTCGGCCAGGGGCACGTAGCAGGTGGGCAGCAGGCGCGGGTCGACGGAGCAGAACTCGACCATGCCGCGGTTGTGGGCACGGGCGGCGCCGTAGGCCAGGTCGAGGTCACCCCCGTGCTCGTAGTCGTGGAGCCTGCGGTTGTGGAAGGTGTTGAACACGAGCTGGCTGGCCACGCCCATCAGGTCGATGGCGCGGGGGCGGTCCTCGGGCAGGAAGGAGCCGGTGGCCGCGAAGTTCTTGCGGTTCATGATCTCGGCGGCGTCCTCCGCCCGATACTCGTCGGAGCGGTGGCGCGCCGCGATCTTCTCGAAGGCGGCCTCCAGGTTGGCGAGCTGCTCCTCCGCGTCGCCGGTCTGCTTCAGCTCGTTGGCGTAGCCGGGCGGCTCGATGCGGTCGCGGATGCCGGGGTCGGCGTGGTCGCGCAGCCAGGAGGGCGTCTCCATGATGTGGGCGTCGGCGTCGTGGACGAGGCGTCCTTCGATGTACGGCATGCCGGCCAGACTACTCCCTCGCGAACCCGGGGGCGAGCGTCCGCTCCGTCGGCGGCTAGGCCTCCAGCTGCGCGCAGGCCGCCTGCTCCACCCTCGGCAGGCCCAGGCCGGAGGCCAGCGCAGCCGCCGCCGCCAGGTGCTCGCGGGCCACGCTGCGCTTGCCGCGCCGGCGCAGGAAGGCGCCGAGGTCGAGGAGCAGGTGCGCCTCGGTCGGGCGCGCGCCCATCTCGCGCACGGCGGCGAGCGCCTCGCCGTAGAGGTCGTGGGCGTCGTCGGCGCGACCGCGCGTCGCGTGCAGCCGGGCCAGGGCCCAGCTCGCCGGACCGCCGTAGCAGACCACCATCGGCAGCACCGCGTGGTGGCGCTCGACCGGCGCCAGGCTTTCGATCAGCTCGGCCGCGCGCTCCGCCTCCTCCAGGTCGGCGGCGCAGTGCGCCACCTCCACCAGCGTCGCGATCCAGCGCAGGTTGCGCGGAATGGCGGAGACCCCGTCGCGCAGCACGTCGTCGAGCAGCGCGCGCGCCTCGTCGTCGCACCCCAGCCCGTGCAGCGACCGCGCGACGCGCGCCTTCACCCAGTGGGCCGGACCCTGCCGCGCGCGCAGCGCCGGCTGGAAGGCGGCGAGCAGCGCCTCGTGATCCCAGCGCAGCACGTGGAGCTGGGAGACGTGGGCGTTGAAGCAGCCGTTCGCGTAGGGGTGCTGGATGCGGCTGCCCAGGTCGAGGGCCTCGTCGGCGCGACCCTCCACCTCGCCCAGCCGGCCCTCCAGCAGGGCGAGGCCGGTGTCGTAGACGCGGCGGTGCCAGATCGTGCGCGGGTGCGGCGGACTGCCGGCGGTGGCGTCGGCCTGGCGCCGCAGCTCGGCGGCGCCGGACGGGTCGCCCTGGTCCAGCCGATCGCAGGCCACGTCGAGCACGGCGATCACGCTGGCCACCGGATCGCGCGCAGCGGACGCGGCGCCGCGCAGCTCGGAGAGGATCTCCTCGCGCTCGGCCTTTCCGTCGGGCCCGCCGAGCACCAGGTGCAGGGCGTAGAGTGCCTCTTCCAGCGGGTCGGCGGCGCCCAGCTCGCGGGTCAGCGCGACGGCCCGTCGCAGCAGCTTCTCGGCGTTCTCCCGCTCGAACATGGCATGCAGGTAGCCCAGGCGCGTGAGCAGCTTCGCCTCGAGCTCGGGCGCCGGCTCGGACAGGCGCTCGAGGGCCTCGACGACCGCGGCGCGGGCGAAGTCGTCGCGCACGCCCCATTCGGCCAGGTCGCACAGGCCGATCGCCGCGCGCGCGAACGCCTCGGGACGGTCGCGGGTGCGCGCCAGGTCGAGCGCCTCGCCCAGGCGCCGGCGTCGCTCCTGGCGCTCGCCGGACAGCCGCGACGCCTCGCCCAGCGCGAGCAGCGTGGCCAGCCGCAGGTCGTCGTCGACCCGATCGAAGTGGTCGAGGGCGTCGAGCGCCTGGGCGCCGTGCAGCGCCGCCTGCTCGTAGGCGCAGGCCTCGAAGGCGCGCTGCGCGGCGCGCGTCGCGCAGTCGTAGGCGCGCTGCGCGTCGCCCACCGCCAGTGCGCGGTGGTGATGGTGCGCGAGCTCGGCCACCACCCGCTCGGAATCGGCTCCGTGCTGGCGCTCCAGGTGCAGCGCCGCCCGGTGATGCAGGCGCACGCGCGCACCCGGCGCGAGCGACGCGTAGGCCGCCTCGCGGAACAGGTCGTGGACGAAGCGGTAGCGCGACGGCTCGCTCGGGCTCTCCCGGATCAGTCCCGCGCGCACCGCCTCGTCGAGCAGGTCGAGCGCCTCCTCCCGCGCGACGTCGGCGGCGGCCGCCACCGGGCGCAGGCCGAACTCGCGGCCGACCACCGCCGCCGCGCCGACCAGCGCGGCGCAGGGTCGGGACAGGCCGGCCAGGGCGTCGCTCACCCAGTCGGCCCGCGGCAGCGCGAAGTCGGGTCCGAGACGGTCGACTCCGCGCGGGTCCGACAGCAGGCCGTCCTGGGCGAGGCGCCGGCAGGCCTCGCGCAGGAACAGCGGAAGTCCCTCGGTGCGCGCGTGGAGCCCACCGGCCAGGCTCGGCACCGGCCGCCCGACCATGCGTTCCACCAGCCGGCCCACCTCGGTCTCGTCGAGGCGTCCGAGCTCGATGGTCTCGAGGCGCTCCTGCCGTCGCAGCACCGACAGCGTGCGCGGCGACGGATCGTTCGGGGTGGCGGGCGCGTCGCGCACGGTGGCCACCAGCAGCACGCTGGAGCCCTCCAGCTCGAAGGCGACGTGCTCCAGCAGGCGCAGCGACGCCGGGTCGGCCCAGTGGAGGTCCTCGAAGACGACGAGCAGGGGGCGCTTGCGGGCCGCCTCGCGCAGGGCCCGCGCCACGGCGTCGAAGAACACGAAGCGCCGCTGCTCCGGCGGCAGGCGTCCGGTGGCGCCCTCGGCGCGGGTGCCGAGCTCGGGCATCAGCGCGGCCAGCTCGCCCGAATCGGCCAGGCCGGGTACGCGCAGGCTCTCGGGATGCTCGCGCTCCAGCCGGCGCAGCATCTGCGCCCACACCCAGAAGGCGGGCTCTCCCTCCTCCTCGAGTGCACGCCCCCGAAGCGACAGCCCGCCGTTCGCCTCGACCTCCCGCTCGAGCACCTCGGTCAGCCGCGTCTTGCCGATTCCGGCCGGCCCGACGACCACCGCGATGCCTTCGTGTCCGCGCACCGCGCGCGACAGGCCGCCCGCAGCCGCGACAGCGGCTCCTCGCGTCCCACGAAGGGAAGCGCGCCGTCGGCCGCGGTGTCGGCGGACGGATCGCCGGCCGCGCCGCCCCGGCCGGCGGACCCTGCGGCGTCGTCCAGCGCCACCACGTCGCCGTGGAAGCGGTAGCCGCGGCGCGTGTAGCTGCGGATCCAGCCGGAGCGACCGGCGTCGCCGATGGCGCCCCGCGCCACGCTCACCGCCCGCGACAGCGAGTTCGGCGTCACCGTCTCGCCGGGCCACAGGCGCTCCAGCAGCTCGTCGTTGGGAACGATGCGGTGGCGCTCCTCGATCAGCAGCCGGAGCAGCGCCAGGGGCTTGGGCTGGAGGGCCACGGGCTGGCCGTCGCGCCGCAGCTCACCGGCCGAGTCGTCGAGCTCGCAGCCTCCGAAGCGGTAGATCACGGCCGGGACGCCCCTCCCAAGTCGGCGATCTTGCATCGGAATCGGCCGCGGAGCAATGGTAGGGAAAGGGTAGGGACCCGGTAACGATCCGCCCGCGCGCCCGCCCGATGCTGCCTGCGTGACGAAGAGCGCACGGCACGACTGGAGCCCGGACTGGGACCACGCCGGCTTCCTGCGGGTGGCCTGGGAGGTGCTGCGCACGCGGCCCTTCGCCGCGGCCGTCCCCCGCGTCCGGCGCGCGTCGCTGCGCGGGGTGGAGCACGCCACGCTCACCCTGGCCTGGCTGCGCCTGGTCGACGCCGGTCTCGCCCACGCGGACGAGGCCGCCCGCGAAGACCTCGACGCCTTCCTCGCAGGGCACCCCCACCTGCGCGACCCGGACCACGTCCTCGTCCACTACTCGCCGGCGCGCATCGGGTCCGCGCGCGCGCGCCGCGAGTTCGTGCTGCCGGACCGCGCGCCGCTGCCGCGCTCCGCGCGGCACGACCTCGAAGGTAGGGATTCGGTCAGGACCGCGTAAGGACGCGCCGCTGCCGCGCGCCGATCCTGCGGCGCGTTCGCTTCCAACAGGGCTTCGAGCCCACACCGGAGGATCCACCATGAACCGCTTCGCCGTCCTCGCCTACGGGATCGTCTGCTACGCGATCTTCTTCGGCACCTTCCTCTACGCCGCCGGCTTCCTGGCCAACCTGGGCGTCATCAAGTCCATCGACTCGGGCGTCGTCGAGCCGATCGACTCGGCCGCCGTCGCCGCCCTGGTGAACGTCGGGCTGCTCGGCGTCTTCGGCCTCCAGCACAGCGTGATGGCGCGCATCGGCTTCAAGCGCTGGTGGACGCGCTTCGTCCCCCGGCCGATCGAGCGCTCCACCTACGTGCTGGCTTCTTCGCTGGCCATGATCCTGCTGTTCTGGGCCTGGCAGCCCATGCCCGGCGTGATCTTCCAGGTGCAGGGCGAGGTGGGCCGCGCCGCCACCTACGGCCTGTTCGCCGTCGGCCTGTCGACGGTCCTGTACGCCACCTTCCTGATCGACCACTTCGACCTTTTCGGCCTGCGCCAGGCCTGGCTCCACTTCCGCGGACGGCCCTACACCGACAAGAAGTTCACGACGCCTTCGCTCTACAAGCACGTGCGCCACCCGCTCTACATCGGCTGGTTCCTGACCGTCTGGGCGACGCCGGACATGACCGTCGGCCACGCGCTCTTAGCCGGCGTGGCCAGCGCCTACATCCTGGTGGCCGTCGTCTTCGAGGAGCGCGACCTGACGACCCTGCTGGGCCGCGACTACGCCGAGTACCGCGAGCGCACGCCCATGTTCATTCCCCGCTTCGGACGCACCCGGCGGCCGAACGCCACCCGCACCCGGGCGGCCGTCTAGGCGCCCAGGGCGAAAGGAGACCCACCATGAGCCAGAACCGACCCGCCTTCGACACCACCGCCGCCGAGGCCTTCGGCGAGCGCCTGCTCGAGACCGTGAACGCCGGCGCCCTCTCGCTGATGATCTCGGTGGGGCACCGCACCGGCCTGTTCGACGCCATGGACGGCCGGCCGCCGTCCACCAGCCAGCAGATCGCCGACGCGGCGAAGCTCGACGAGCGCTACGTGCGCGAGTGGCTGGGCGCCATGGTCACCGGCGGCGTGGTCGACGTGGAGGCCGGCAGCCAGACCTACCGGCTGCCGGCGGAACACGCGGCTTCGCTGACGCGGGCCGCCAGCCCCGCCAACCTGGCGGTCACCTTCCAGTGGATCCCGCTGCTGGGATCGGTGGAGGAGAAGATCGTCGACTGCTTCCGCAACGGTGGCGGCGTTCCCTACGAGGCCTACACCGACTTCCATCGGGTGATGGCCGAGGAGAGCGACCAGACGGTCGTGGCGGCCGTCGTCGACGACATCCTCCCCGGCGTGCCGGGAATCGTCGAGAAGCTCGAGTCGGGCATCGACGTGCTCGACGTGGGCTGCGGCTCCGGGCGCGCCATCAATCGTTTGGCCGCGACCTTCCCGAACAGCCGCTTCACCGGCTACGACTTCTCGGAAGAGGCGGTGACGCGCGCCAACGCCGAGGCGGAGCGCCAGGGCACGCCGAACGCGCGCTTCGTGGCGAAGGACGCGGCGAGGATCGAGGACTCGGACGCCTTCGACCTGATCACCGCCTTCGACGCCATCCACGACCAGGTGGAGCCCGACGCGGTGCTCGCCGGGATCGCCCGCGCGCTGCGCGCCGACGGCGTCTTCCTGATGCAGGACATCGCCGGCACGAGCCACGTCCACGAGGACGTCGACCATCCGATCGGCACCTTCCTCTACACCGTGTCGTGCATGCACTGCATGACCGTGTCGCTGGCCAACGACGGCGCGGGCCTGGGCGCCATGTGGGGCCGGCAGACGGCCCTCCGCATGCTGGCCGACGCCGGCTTCGGCAACGTGGAGGTGAAGTCGCTCCCCCACGACGTGATCAACCTCTACTACACCGCCCGCAAGTAGGGCGCTAGCGGAGCTCCAGGCCTTCGAGCCCCCCCTGCTCGCGCCACTGGCGCAGGAGCTGGAAGAAGGCGATGGCGCCGCCGCCGAAGGAACCCCCGAACCAGCCCGGGCCCTCGCCGGGCTTTCCTTCGTTGTTGTAGTAGCCCGGCGTGCAGCTGCGGGCGAAGTCGTGGTTCCACTGCCCGGAGCTCTCGATGGTGTGCACCCAGCCTTCTTCCGCCTGCTGCGACGGCTCGAGGGCCCGCACCCCCCGCTCGAGGGCGTGTCCGACGATGTAGGCGATGTGCTGGCTCTGCTCGTTGTAGAGCTCGGTGAAGTTCGGCGTGACGCCGGACTGCATGCCCCCCAGCAGGAAGCAGTTGGGGAAGCCGTGGGTGGTGAGGCCGTGGAAGGTCTTCACACCGTCGGCCCACTTCGCCGTGAGCGTCCGGCCGCCCCGTCCCACGATCTCGCAGCCGGCGCGGCGCGCGTAGTCGGTGCCCACCTCGAAGCCGGTGGCGAAGATCAGGCAGTCGACCGGGTACTCGCGGCCGGCCGCGACCACCGCGTTCGCGGTGACGCGCTCGACGCCCCGCCCGTCGGTGTCGACCAGCGTCACGTTCGGCCGGTCGAAGGTGGGCAGGTAGTCGTCGTGGAAGCAGGGCCGCTTGCAGAACTGTCGGTACCAGGGCTTCAGCGCCTCGGCGGTGGCCGGGTCGTGGACCAGCGCATCCACCCGGGCGCGGATCTGCTCCATCTTCTCGAAGTCGGCCAGCTCCACGGTCGCGGCCAGCTCCTCGCGCGAGCGGCCGAGCCCGCCCTGGCGCGCCGCCATGCCGGAGAGGTTGCGGATGATGTCGGTCCAGCCGTCGCTGACCAGGTCCTCCTCGGCGAAGCCTCCCGAGACCAGCGTGCTGAAGTTGTCGATGCGCCGCTGCTGCCAGCCCGGCTCGAGCGACTCCACCCACTCCGGATCCGTGGGACGGTTGCCGCGCACGTCGATGGAGGAGGGCGTGCGCTGGAACACGTAGAGGTGTTCGGCCCACTCCCCCAGGTGGGGAACGCACTGCACGGCGGTGGCCCCGGTGCCGATCACGCCCACCTTCTTGTCGCGCAGCTTCGTGAGGCCGCCGTTCGTGTCGCCGCCGGTGTAGGCGTAGTCCCAGCGGCTGGTGTGGAAGGAGGTGCCGGCGAAGTCGCGGATGCCGGGAATGCCCGGCAGCTTCGGACGCGAGAGCGGTCCGTTGGCCAGGCAGACGAAGCGCGCGCGCATGCGGTCGCCGCGCCGGGTCGAGAGGATCCAGCGCGCGGCGTCCTCGTCCCAGCACATCTCCGTCACCTGGGTCTGGAAGCAGGCGTCGCGGTAGAGGTCGAAGTGGCGGGCGATCGCCTGGGCGTGGGCCAGGATCTCCGGACCGTAGGCGTACTTCTGCGACGGGAACGTGCCCAGCTCCTCGAGCAGCGGGAAGTAGATGTAGGACTCGATGTCGCACTGCACGCCCGGGTAGCGGTTCCAGTACCAGGTGCCGCCGACGTCGCCGGCTGACTCGACCATGCGCAGGCTCTCCACGCCGGCCTGGCGCAGGCGCGCGCCGGTGCACAGCCCGCTGAAGCCGGCACCGATGACGACCACGTCCACCTCGTCGAAGAGCGGCTCGCGGGTGAAGCCCGGCTCCACGTAGGGATCGTCCATGTAGCCGGCCAGGTCGCCGCCGATGTGCAGGTACTGGTCGTTGCCGTCGGGCCGCAGGCGCTTGTCCCGCTCGACGCGGTACTTCTCGCGCAGCGCGTCCGGGTCGAAGCCCAGGGCCGGCGGGGCCTGGTCGAGAGCCATCGGGACCTCCCCCGGGAGTGGTAGCATGAAGGGCTCTGGAGGCACCATGCAGCGCGAGATCCCCGGCGGCTACCGCTTCGACACCGGCCACGTGCGCTGGACGCGCCTCGAGGGCGGCGACGAGTTCGACTACCCCATCGACTACGAGATGGCGGTGCTCGGCGCCCAGCCCGACATCGGCACCCTCGACCTGCTGGTGAAGTGGGCTCCGAACGCCTACTGCCACTTCCACCGCCACTGCGCCGCCACCACCGTGCTGGTGCTCGAGGGCGAGCAGCACGTGGTCGAGGTCACCGAGGGCGGCGAGACGATCCACAAGGTGCGCAAGGCCGGGACCTACGCCCACAGCCCGGGCGGCGACGTGCACATGGAGCACGGCGGACCCGAGGGCGCGCTGGTCTTCTTCGCCATGCACGCCCCGGACGGCCGCGTCTTCGACCTGCTCGACCGTGACGGCAACGTGCTGGTCGGCACCACCGTCGCCGAGATGGCGAAGGACATGGCCGCGTTCCCGCGCTGAAGCGGCGGCCGCCCTACTCCAGGTAGCCGAGCCCGCGCAGCAGCTCGCGGTCGCGTTCCGAGAGGCCCGCCTCGGCATGGGACGCCATGCGGCGCAGCGGAGTGCGCTCCCGTTCCCGGGCGAGGTCGGCGTACAGCGCTCGCGCCTCGTCGCGGCGGGCGGTGAAGAGGTCGTGGCGCTCGCGCGGGTCGGCCGACAGGTCGAAGAGCGCCACCTCCTCGCGACGGCGCCGGCCCAGCGCCACCTGGGCCATGGAGGGAAGCGCCCGCAGCGGGTTCCAGCTCACGCCGCCCGGCGGGTAGGGGTCGTAGCTGACGATGAGCTTGCGATCCGGGGTGCGCAGGGCGCAGTAGCGCGTGCCCAGGGAGGCGACCGCCGGACGGTCCTCCGGAACCGGCGCTTCGAACAGCCCGAGCAGCGACCCTCCGTGCAGGTCGCCGGCCGGAAGCCCGGCCCAGTCGAGCACCGTCGCGGTGACGTCGACCATGCGCACCTGGGCCTGCACGCGCCGGCCCGCTGGAATGCCGGGTCCGCGCAGGACCAGCGGAACGCGGATCACCTCGTCGAACAGGGTCTTGCCGTGGAGCACGTCCCCATGGTCGAGGAACTCCTCCCCATGATCCGCCGTCACCACCCAGGCCGTCCCGCGTCCGTCGGCGTCGGCGGGCAGCATCCCGGCGAGCCGCGCCAGGGCGCGATCCACCTGGAGGATCTCGGCGTCGTAGCGCCCGATCAGGTAGCGAAGATCCCGCTCCCGCGCGGCCGGATCGAAGTGGGGCAGCGCCTGCAGCAGCCGCGTGTAGTCGACGCCGCGCACGGCCTCGTAGCGGGCGTGGATGGCGGCGTCGGCTCCGGCCAGGTCCTCCCACGGTCCCGGCGTCGAGGGCTCGTAGGGATGGTGCGGATCCGTCACGTGCAGCCACAGGAAGAAGGGCGGCTCCGCCCTGCGCAGCCACGGCCGGGCGGCGTCCAGCATCCGATCCACCGACGACCGGCCGCCCTCGGGCACCGACGAGATCGCGTCGTGGTAGGCGGCGTGACCCTGGGCGAAGCCGTTGGTCCGCTTGAGCCAGACGTTGGAGACGAAGGCAGCGGTGTCGTAGCCCGCCTCCGCCAGGCGCTCGGCCAGGGTCTCCATGCCCTCGCCGACGTAGGCACCGCGTTCGCCGCGCGAAGCGTGGTCGGCGTCGAGCAGCCGCGGCGACACGCCCGTCACCAGGCTCGCCATCGAGCGCAGCGTCGCCGGGGCGTGGGAGATGGCCTGCTCGAACACCGCACCCTCGCGGGCGAACCCGTCCAGGAAGGGCGTCGTCGCACGCTCGTACCCGTAGAGGGAGAGGTGGTCGCGGCGCAACGTGTCGATGGTGACCACGACCAGGTTCGGCGCCGGCTCGCGGGCGACGGCCTCGGCGCGCGGCGGCGGATCGACCGGCGGACCCAGTCGCTCCCACAGGCCTTCCCGTTCGCGGCCCACGACCAGCGCCAGCGCGATGGCGAGTGCGAAGGCGCCGCCGCACAGCCAGCGGCGCGCCCGGAGCGAGCGCACCGGCGTGGCGAGCGCGGC
>JBNLVK010000231.1:0-26167 GCA_050618055.1 Myxococcota bacterium | reverse complement strand
CTCGGCGGGCACGCGCGGCTTCGGACGCGGCGCCTTCTACACCCGCGAAGGCGAGCTGGTGGCGTCCTGTGCCCAGGAGACCCTGATACGATACCGGCCGCCGGGTTCCGCCACCTAGCCAAGGGAGTCTCCGAATGTCCAGCCAGCCCCTCTCCGGACTGCGCGTCATCGACCTCGCCGACGAGCGCGGCGAGCTGGCCGGTCGCCTGCTCGCCGACCTCGGTGCCGACGTGGTGCGCGTAGAGCCGCCCGAGGGCGCCGTCTCGCGGCGCATCCCGCCCTTCCACGACGGCCGCAGCCTCTACTTCGCCTACCGCAACTCGAACAAGCGGGGCGTGGTGCTCGACCTGACCCGCGACGACGAGCGCGAGAAGCTGCATGCGCTGCTGGCCGGTGCCGATGTGATGATCGAGTCGGGGCGGCCGGGCGCGCTGGCCGCCCGGGGCGTCGATCCGTCGGCGCTGAACGAGCGCCACCCGCACCTGGTGGTGACGTCGATCAGCGACTTCGGCCAGACCGGCCCCTACCGCGACCACGTGGCCACCGACGCCGTGCTCGAGGCGGTGGGCGGCATGATGTTCAAGGCGGGCCTGCCGGAGAAGGCGCCGCTGATCCCGCCGACGACGCTGGCCTGGGACGTGGCGGGCGTGGTCGGTGCCATGGCGACGCTGATGGCACTGGTCCAGCGCCAGGCGAGCGGCTTCGGCCAGTACCTGGACGTGTCGGTGGTCGAGTCGCTGGCGCAGACCACCGACTGGTCGTTCTCGAACGCCGGCTTCACCAAGGCCGCGGGCCAGCCCTATCCCGAGAAGCGCATGGGCTCGGGACCGATCTACTCGATCTACGCCTGCAAGGGCGGCTACGTGCGGCTGGTGATCCTGTCGCCCCGCCAGTGGCGCGCCATGTGGGAGTGGCTCGGCAAGCCCGAGGCCTTCGCCGACGCCCACTGGGAGAGCTTCATCGCCCGGCTGTCGGCGGCCGACGTGCTGACCGAGATGTACACGAACCACTTCGCGTCTCTGACCATGGAGGAGGTGTCGGCCGAGGCCCAGCGTCGCGGCATCGTCTGCACGCCGGTGCTGCGGCCCGAGGAGGTGCTGGCCAACGAGCACCTGGTGTCGCGCGAGACGTTCCTCGAGCGCGAGGTGGCGCCGGGCGTCACCGGACCGGTGGCCGCCGGCTTCCACGAGATCGACGGCGAGCGGCAGGGCTTCCGGCGCCGCGCCCCGGAGCCCGGCGAGCACCAGGCCGAGGTCTTCGGCGACCTGCCGGCCGCGCAGGCCGCACCCGGTGCCGCGCCGCCCGCTCCCGCCTCGCCGCTGGCGGGCCTGCGCGTGCTCGACTTCGGCATCGGCGGCGTGGGCGTCGAGGCCAGCCGCCTGCTGGCCGAGTACGGCGCCGACGTCATCAAGGTCGAGTCGCGCAGCTACCCCGACTTCATCCGCGTCATCACCGGCAGCGAGATGTCGGCCTCGTTCGCGTCGTCGAGCCGCAGCAAGCGCGGCTTCGGCGTGAACGTGAAGGACCCGAAGGGCCTGGCGGTGCTCCACCGCCTGGTCGAGCACGCCGACGTGATCATCGAGAACAGCTCGACGGGCACCATGGACGACATGGGCGTGGGCTATTCGAAGGTGCGCGAGCTGAACCCGCGCTGCGTGATGGTGAGCAGCCAGCTGCTCGGGTCGCGCGGCGCCTGGGCCGACTGGATCGGCTACGGACCGTCCACCCAGCCCTTCGGCGGCATGGTCCACCTGTGGAACTACGACGATCAGGACGAGCCGGCGGGCTCGCTGTCGATCTTCCCGGACCACCTGGCCGGACGGCTGGTGGCGATGAACGCGCTGGCCAACCTGTGGAACCGGGCGCGCAGCGGCCGGGGCGCCCATGGCGAGGTGGCCCAGATCGAGGCGGTGACCGGCATGCTGGGCGACCGGCTGCTGAAGGCCGGCCTCGAGCCGGGCTCGGTGGTGCCGCGCGGCAACCGCGACGAGCGCGGCGCGCCGTGGGGCGCCTACCCGTGCGCCGGCGACGACCAGTGGTGCGTGGTGACGGTGCGCGACGACGCCGACTGGCGGGCCCTGCGCGACGCCCTGGGCGATCCGGAGTGGGCCCGCGACGACGCCTACGCCAGCGCCGCCGGACGTCACGCGGCCCACGACGCCATCGACGCCGAGCTCGGTGCCTGGACCCGCGAGCGCGACAAGCACGAGGTGACGGCGATCCTCCAGCAGCACGGCGTGCCCGCCGGCCCCATGCTGACCGGCGGCGAGCAGCTCGACGACCCCCACTTCGTCGACCGCGGCTACCCGCGCTGGCTCGAGCAGCAGGACCTGGGCCGCATGGCGTTCGAGGGTCCGGCCTTCCGCGGCAGCGGCATGCGCGACGTGGTGCTCTTCCAGGCCCCGCGGCTGGGCGAGCACACCGAGGAGATCTGCCGCGACCTGCTGGGCATGGACGCGGCCGAGATCGCGAGCCTGCTGGAGAGCGGAGCACTGGAGGGCCCGCCCGGGGGCTAGCTCCCGGAGCGCCGGCGCAGGGTCGCCTCCTTCTCGAGCTGGTCGGCCAGGTCGTTCAGCAGGCGCGCCAGCGGGGCGTGCAGCTCACCGCCGCCGCGCAGGCGCACCCGGCTGCGGTACTCGCCCTGGCGCAGCGCGCGCACGTGGCGCTCGAGCGCCACGGTGGGTCCGGTGAGACGGTTCACGTAGGCGCCGCACACGGCGACCAGGGCCAGGGCGTAGGCGAGCAGCAGCGCGCCGGTGACCGTCGCGAACTGCGACGTCTGGAGGGCCATCTCGGTGCGGAAGGCGTCGGGCGCCACCGAGAAGACGGCGGCCATCAGCCGCCCGTAGGCCAGGTAGCTGTTGCCGCCGATCAGCGCGGCGAACAGCAGGGTCAGCGCGAACACGCCGAAGGCCAGGCGCAGCTGCTGGCTCGGCGCGCTGAAGCGCACGAAGCGCCGCTCGTGGGGCAGCGGCGTGAAGGCGGCGGTCCAGTCCATGAAGCGATCCTCCGTTCCCATACGGAGGAAGCTTCGTCCCGGCGCGCCGCTGCGCCTGTGAGAGCTGTCACGATCCCGGCAGCGCTCGCGCAGCTCCGGCGCAGGTCGGGCGTCGCGCGGCTGCAACGCCCTCCACGGCGTGCGCTCCGGGGCCTCGCCGCGCAGCGGGACGGCGTGCGATTCATCGCCCCGGACGGCTCCGATCGGTGGAGAATGGATCCGGCGCCCGTGAACAGGAGGATCGCATGGCCGCATCCCCGGAGACCCCGGTCGTGCTCGAGGCGGCGATCAACGGCGAGACGCGGCCGGAGCGCAACCCCCACGTGCCGCGCACGCCGGAGCGCATCGCGGAGGACACCTTCCGGTGTCTCGACGCCGGCGCGGCGATCATCCACGCCCACAACGACGACATCGCGGCGACCGGCCGCGAGGCGGCCGACCGCTACCTGGCGGCCTGGAAGCCGATCCTCGCCGAGCGCCCCGACACGCTCTGGTACCCCACGCTCACCTCCAGCGGCGACGCCCGGACGAGCCTGCGCCACGTCGAGATCCTGGCCGAGGAGGCGGGGCTGCGCATGGGCGTGGTGGACCCGGGATCGACCAACGTGGGCATGCCCGACGCCGACGGGCTGCCGGTGGGAGCCGTCTACGCGAACAGCTACGCCGACATCCGCACCGCCTTCGAGTGCTGCGCGCGACTGGGCATCGGACCGAGCCTCGCCATCTACGAGCCGGGCTTCCTGCGCACCGTGCTGGCCTGGCACCGCGCCGGACGCCTGCCCGCCGGATCGATGGTCAAGCTCTACTTCGGCGGTGACCACGGGCTGTTCGCCACCAGGCCCGGGGTGTCCTTCGGCCTGCCGCCCACCCGCAACGCCCTGCTCGCCTACCTCGACCTGCTGGAGGGCACGGGGCTCCCCTGGTCGGTCTCGGTCTGGGGCGGCGACCTGCTCGACACGCCGGTGGCGCGCCTCGCGCTGGAGCGCGGCGGCCACCTGCACGTGGGCCTGGAGGAGCACTTCCATCCGGAGCGCAAGCCCACCAACGAGGAGCTGGTTCGGGAGGCGGCCGACCTGGTCTCCGAGCTGGGCCGCCCCCTCGCCGACTCGTCCGAAACCGCGACGATCCTGGGGCTGCCTTCCGCGCGGGTGTAGAATCGCCCGCCATGAGCGACTTCAGCACTCCCGAGGGACGCCTCTACATCGCCGGCGAGCTGCGCGCCGCCGCGTCCGGAGCCACCTACGCCAACGTCAACCCGGCCACCGAGGAGGTGATCGGGCAGGTGGCCGACGCCGGCACCGACGACATGGACGCGGCCATCGCCGCCGCGCGCAGGGCCTTCGATGAGACCGACTGGTCCACGAACCACGCCTTCCGCCAGCAGTGCCTGCGCCAGCTCCAGGAGGGTCTCGAGAAGGAGAAGGAGCACCTGCGCCAGCAGACCGTGGCCGAGGTCGGCGCCCCGCTCCAGCTCACCTACGCCGTGCAGGGCGACTCGGTGATCCGCGACCTCGGCTGGGTGGTCGACCTGATCGGGCGCTTCGAGTGGGACCGCGACCTGCCGGACCGCGAGTTCTTCGGCATCAAGAGCCGGCGCCGCGTGTTCAAGGAGGCCGCCGGCGTGGTCGGCTGCATCACGCCCTGGAACTTCCCCCACCAGGTGAACCTGGCCAAGGTGGGTCCGGCGCTGGCCGCCGGCAACACGGTGGTGCTGAAGCCCGCGCCCGACACGCCGTGGAACGGCACCTTCCTGGCGAAGGTGGCCGCCGAGCACACCGACATCCCGCCCGGCGTCTTCAACGTGGTGACCTCCGAGAACCCGGCTGCGGTCGGCGAGGTGCTCACCACCGACCCGCGCGTCGACGTCGTCTCCTTCACCGGCTCGACCGCCGTGGGCCGCCACATCATGTCGGCCGCGTCGGAGACCGTGAAGCGCGTCTTCCTGGAGCTGGGCGGCAAGTCGGCCCACGTGGTGCTCGACGACGCCGACTTCGCGGGCGTGCTGCCCTTCGCCGGCATGACCTGCATCCACGGCGGCCAGGGCTGCGCCATCACCACCCGCCTGCTGCTGCCCCGCAGCCGCTACGAAGAGGGCATGGCCCTGCTGAAGACCGCCTTCGAGGGCGTGAAGTACGGCGATCCCACCGACCCGCAGAACATCCAGGGCCCGCAGATCAACCGGCGCCAGCAGGAGCGCATCCTCGGCTACGTCGAGAGGGGCGTCGCCGAGGGCGCGAAGCTGGTGGTGGGCGGCCGGAAGCCCGCCCACCTGCCGAAGGGCTTCTTCGTCGAGCCGACCCTGTTCGGCGACGTCGACAACGCCATGACCATCGCCCGGGAGGAGATCTTCGGGCCGGTGCTCGCGGTGATCCCCTACGAGGACGACGACGACGCGGTGCGCATCGCCAACGACTCGATCTACGGGCTGTCCGGCGCGGTCAGCTCGGGGTCCGAGGAGCGCGCCGTCGCGCTGGCCCGGCGCATCCGCACCGGCACCGTCGCCGTCAACGGCGGCATGTGGTTCGGACCCGACTCCCCCTTCGGCGGCTACAAGCAGAGCGGCGTCGGCCGCGAGATGGGCGTCGAGGGCTTCGAGGAGTACCTGGAGACCAAGACCATCGGCCTGCCGGGCGCCTGAAGGACCTGAGAAGCGCCGCCGGGCGTGCTATCCAACGTCTTCGGGGGGAGACGCTCGTGGCCGAGATCCTGAATCCGGAGCAGGTGCTCCTGCAGCTGCGCGACTTCGGACCGCTGCGGCGCATCCTGCTGGCGACGCCGGGCACCCTGCAAGGCACGTTGTCGGCCTACTTCGGCGCGCCGGTCACCGTCGCGGTGCGCGACCAGGGCGACGCCAGCGACCACAAGCACTTCGTGCGCGAGGTCGACCTGGTGTGCACGGAGCGCGGCATCACCGCCTGCCGCGCGCGCTCCGAGGTCGACGTCGAGGACGAGGAGATCCGCACGCTGATCCGCGAGCGGCGCATCGGCCTGGGTCAGATCATCGAGTACCTGCGCGTGCCGACCACCTTCGAGCTCGACCGGGCCGGTACCAGCGACGCCTGCTTCTGGCGCGAGTACACGCTGGAGGGCGCCGGCTTCCGCTACCGCATCCGCGAGGAGTTCCCGGCGGACCTCTACCCGGCCGACTAGCCGGTGGGGACGATCCGCCGCCGCGCCAGCCGGCGCAGGCCGCGGCGGAACGCGCGCTTCGCCACCGGCACCTGGTAGACCAGGCTCTTCACGAAGGGCAGCGGATCGCGAAGGCTCGCGTAGGCGAAGGCGCGCACGCCCGGCAGGATCGCCAGCAGCCGCGCCGTCTCCGCCGCCAGGCCGCGCAGCGTGGCGTTCTGCTGGAGCGCCGCCAGGTACTGGCTGACCCACATCCAGCGCACGCGGTCCGGGTAGTCGCAGGGGGCGACCGGCTCGCCCAGGGCGAAGCAGCGGTAGAGGGCGCGCGGCACGTCCATGCCCAGGCGCGCCGCCAGCGTCGTCGAGCGGATCACCCGCGGATCGAGCTTGATGAAGGTGAGCGCGCCGTCGCGCGGATCGCGGCGGAACTCGACCGTCATGGCACCGGTCCAGCCGATGCGCCGCACCAGGGCCAGCGCGGCCCCCAGGGCCTCGTCGTCGTGCACGCTCTCGCAGTAGACGTTGGCGCCCATCTGGTAGGGGTGCGTGTAGCGGCCGCCGCGGGCGTAGGTGTACATGTGGAGGCGCCGGATGCAGTAGGCCACCGCCGGCTCGCCGTCGGCGCGCATCACCAGCGAGACCCCGAGGCAGTCGTCGCTGCCGCCCGGCACCACCCGCTCGAGGGTCGGCGGCACGGCGGCCCGCGCCGCGATCTCGCACCAGGCCCGCCGGAAGGCGGCCGCCTCCTGGACGGGTGCCAGCGTGTAGCGGTTGCGCTCCGCGTCGGCGGGCACGTCCCAGACGCGGGTCTTCAGCACCCAGTCCGACGCGTCGAAGTCGAGGCCGGCCAGCAGGGCGTCCAGCTCCGCCGCGTCCTTCGGCGCGTGCGACTCGGGCACGCGGATGCCCAGCTCCGACGCCACCGCGTAGCTGGCCTCCCGGTCCATGCAGAGCTCCAGCACCGACCAGGGCACGGCGTAGTGGCCGAAGTGGCGGGCCAGCGCGTCGCGGTGGCGCGACACGAACACGTTGGGCGCGTCGGCGGTGGGCAGCAGCAGGCCGCCGCGCCCGTCGGCGGCCAGCCCGGCGAGTGCGCGCGCGAGGGCCCCCTCGTAGTCGTCGCCCTCCAGCAGGATGCGGCGCGACAGGTGCTTCGAGTAGAAGCCGGTGGCGTTCGGGCGGTGGTCGATGCCCACCACCTCGATGCCGGAGCGCGCCAGCGATCGCACCACGGCCACGGCGCGCGGGTGCGCCAGGTCGAGCACGATCGCGCGGGGAGTGCGCAGCCGGGTGGTCATCCGTCCCTCCGGTAGACGCTGCGCCCTCCGATCACCGTCTCCAGCACCTCGATGCGGTCGAGGGTCGCCGGATCCTCCAGCGGCGAGCGCGACAGGATCACCAGGTCCGCGAGCTTCCCCGGCTCGAGCGAGCCCAGCCGGTCCTCCTGGAAGTGCTGGTAGGCCGCGTCGGCGGTCACCGCGCGCAGCGCAGCCATCACGCCGATGCGCTGCCCGGGACCGATCGCGGCGCCGCTGGTCGAGCGCCGGTTCACCGCCGCCCACACCAGCCGCAGCGGCTCCATGGGCACCACCGGCGTGTCGCAGTGGATCGTGAAGCGCACGCCGCGATCCAGCGCGCTGCGCGCCGGGCTCATGCGGGCCGCCCGCTCGGGTCCCATGAAGAGGTCGCGGTGGCGATCGCCCCAGTAGTAGGTGTGCAGGCTGAAGAACGAGGGGATCACGCCCAGGCGCGCCATGCGCTCGAGCTGGTCGTCGCGGGCCATCTGGGCATGGATGACGATCGGCCGCGCGTCCGGCCTCGGGTGGGCCGCCAGCGCCGCCTCGAAGGCGTCCAGGATGTCGTCGATCGACGCGTCGCCGTTGCCGTGCACCGCCAGCTGGAAGCCCTGGCGGTGGTAGCGGGTCACGCGCTCGATCAGGTCGTCGCGTTCGATGCGCGGATAGCCGCGGAAGCCCGGATCGTCGCCGGGCGGCACGTGGTAGGGCTCGGAGAGGTAGCCGGTGTAGCCCTGGATCGAGCCGTCGGCGATGAGCTTGACCGCGCCGCGCGAGAGGAACGGTCCCTGCACCGGCTCGTCCAGGCTGCCGTCCAGCAGACCGTCGGCCGCGTCCTCCAGCGGCCACAGCACCAGCCGCAGCGGGACCAGGCCCCACCGCGACAGGGCGGCCAGGCTGGAGAGGATGCTGCGGTCCGACGCGCCCGACTGGGCGGTGGTGACGCCGGCGGCCAGGTAGAGCCGGGTCGCCTCTCGGACCATGCGCAGGCCGTCCAGGAGTCCCGGCTGGATCCGCGGCAGGAGCGGATCCATGGCGTGCTCCTCGAGCACGCCGTCCGGCGTGCGGCCGTCGGCCTGGCGGCGGATCACGCCCCCCTCCGGATCCGGCGTGTCGGGTCCGATGCCCAGCCTTTCGAGAGCCGGACCGTTCGCCACCGCCAGGTGACCGGACACGTGCCAGAGCGCCAGCGGGTGATCGGTCGACGCCCGGTCCAGGTCGCGGCGCGTGGGATGGCGCCTCTCCGCCAGCAGCGTGTCGTCGTAGCCCCAGCCGACGATCCACTCGCCCGACGCCGTCGCGGCCGCGCGTTCCGCCAGCTTCGCCACCACGTCGTCCACCGTGCGCGTGTCGCCGATGGGCGGGGAGTTCAGGTCGACGTGCACGGCGTAGATGCCGTTGCCCGGGTAGTGGCCGTGGGCGTCGATGAAGCCGGGCAGCAGCGCGCGGCCCGCGAGCTCGACGATGCGGGCGCCCCGCTCCTCGGCCCAGCCTTCCAGCTCCGCCGCGCTTCCCACGGCGGCGACGCGACCGTCCTCCACCGCCAGCGCGGAGACCACCCGGTTCCCGGCGTCCATGGTCAGCACCGGACCGCCCCGGTAGAGGGTCGGCGGCACGCGCCCCCGCCACCAGACCAGCAGGGCGACGACGCCGGCGGCGAGCACCAGGACGAGCAGGACGCGACGCACGGGGCGCATCATCCCCCGCGCAGCACCTCGCCGGGAAGGGCCCCCGTGTGCTTTCCGTCCTCGAAGACGACCTGGCCGTTCACGGCGGTGAGCACGTAGCCCTCGGCGTCGACCACGTAGCGCTCGGTGCCGGCGGGGAAGTCGCGGGCCAGGTAGGCCTCGCCGGCCGCCAGGCGCGCCGGGTCGAAGAGCACCAGGTCGGCCTTGGCGCCGACCCGCAGGAAGCCGCGGTCGCGCAGGCCGTGGACGCTGGCCGGCATGCCGGACAGGCGCCAGACCGCCTGCTCCAGACTCAGCACGTCGGGCACCCACTCGGCCAGCAGCCGCGTGCTGTAGTCGGCACCGACGAAGGACGCCAGGTGGGCGCCGCCGTCGGAGGATCCGGCCATCACCAGCGGGCTCTCGATGCCCGTCTTCACCACGTGGGCGATGAACTGCTTCGCCACGTCGTTCATGATGGTGACGAAGTTGGTGTCCAGGTCGTCGGAGAGCGAGAGGTCGAGGAAGGCGTCGAGCGGGTCGACGCCGCGCTCCGCCGCGATCTCGCCCACGCTGCGGCCCACGTGGCCCGCGTTGGCCGCGTCGCGCACCGACTCCACCCGCAGCTCGGCGAAGTCGAAGGCCACGGCCCGCACCTCGCCGCTCTCCCACTCGGCGCGCAGCCGGCCGCGCCAGTCCGCGTCGCCCAGGCGGCGCATGCGCTCGGGGAGCGGCTGGGTCAGCACCTCGCGCCACACCGGCAGCTCGTCGAAGGCGAAGGTGTCCGACAGCTTGAGGTGCAGCTCCAGCTTGTTGGTCGTGAACTGGGGGTGCAGGCGGGCGCCCTGCTGCGCCCCTTCCACCGCGAAGTCCAGGATCTCCTGCCAGCCCAGCGGGTGCTCCGGCGTGGGCGCCAGGATGTTCAGCTCGATCGGCTTGCCCGACACCCGGTACATGTCGAGGATCAGCTGGCGGTCCGCCGCGTCGTAGCCCTCGGCCAGGCTGCGGGGGATGAACTCGATGGCGCCCCGGTCGAAGTCGGCCAGCACCTCGCACAGCGCCAGGATCTCGTCGGGCGCCGCGAAGTTCGACGGCACGCCGCGGCCGGTGTGGTCGTTGTGGATGTCGAGCTGCGAGGACGAGAAGCCGAGGGCGCCCTCCTCCATCGCCTGGCGCACCAGCGCCTGCATGGCGGCGATCTCGTCGGGCGTGGCGGTGCGCTCGCTGGCTGCCTCGCCCATCACGAAGCGGCGCACCGCGCAGTGGCCCACGTAGCTGCCGGCGTTCACGCCCAGGCGTCCGTCGTGACGCGCCCAGAAGTCGGCGAAGCTGCCGCCGTCGAAGCGGAAGCCCTCGACCAGCGCCGCCTCGCTCATGCCCTCCACCCGCGACAGCATGGCCGCCAGCCAGGCCACGTCGTCGGGCTTCGCCGGCGCCAGGGTGAAACCGCAGTTGCCGGTCAGCACCGTGGTCACGCCGTGCCAGGACGACGGGCTCGCCACCGGATCCCAGTCGAGCTGCACGTCGTAGTGGGTGTGGACGTCGATGAAGCCGGGCGCCAGCACCAGGCCGTCGGCGTCGACCACCCGGTGCGCCTCCTCGCGGATGCGGCCGATGCGCGCGATGCGTCCGTCGCGCACCGCCAGGTCGGCGACGTAGGCGGGAAGCCCGCTCCCGTCCACGATCTTCGCGCCTCGAATCAGCAGGTCGAAGTCCACGTCGCCTCCTCGCCTCGCCCGGCCCCGGCCGGGGCGGCCCATGGTAACCGCAGCGTCAGTCGCGGGGAGCGAGCGCGCGCTCGAGCCGGGCGACCGAGTCGGCGAACCCGCCCTCGCGGCTGCGCAGCCGCCAGCAGGCCCGCTGCTCCTCGATGCACTCCTCGAGGTCCGCCCGCAGCCGGGCCCCATCCACTCCGAGCATCCGCCAGGCGCCGTGGCGCGCCAGGCGGATCGCCTGGCGCAGCTCGCGCACGCACGTCGAACCGTCTTCGGCCTGCGGATCGGCCTGCCCGGCCCGCACCCAGGCCTCCGACAGGCCGTCGGCCAGCGCGCGCAGCGCCTTCGCGTCGGCCTCGCCGAACGACAGCGCCCCCGGCACGACCGCGGCGAACAGTGGACTCGCGTTGAAGGCGCGCCGGCCCGTGCTGCGGAAGGCGTCGCCCACCTCGAGCAGCAGCGATCCCAGCACCTGCGTCCGGTCCTCCAGCACGTGGCGGTCGAGCACCGCGGCGACATCGACCTGGCGGTTCGCGTCGGCGCCCCAGGCCAGCGCCCCGGCCAGCACCAGCGGCGCGAAGCTCACCACCGGCGGCTGCAGGTGGCCGTTGTCGCCCCAGTCGGTCAGGAGATAGCCGCCGGATCGGCTCCGGCGACCCACGTCGGCCGCGTCCAGCAGGTTGGCGCGCGCGTTGCTCCAGCGCCCCAGGAAGGAGTTCCAGCTCGACGTGCCCGGGCACACCCAGTGGGGGAAGCGGTTGTCGACGAACGCCGGCACCTGGCCGGCGAAGCCGCGCAGCGACTCGGCGGTGACGCCGAAGGGCTCGAGCACGCTGCGCAGCGAATCCGGGATCGTCTCGATCGCCAGCGGCGCCTCGTAGTGCCAGGCCAGCGCCACGCTGCGCTCCCGCGGCAGCTCGCCCACCAGGTCCGGATGGCTGCGCAGGATGTCGCCCCAGAAGAGCACCTCGAGCCCGTCGCCGTGGAGCGCCGACAGCAGGCGCTTCAGGTGCTCCAGGTAGACGCGGCCGCGCCCCTGCGCATCGACCCGGGCGCGGCTGCGCCCCAGCCCCAGCTCGAAGGTCTCGTCGCAGCCGATGTTCACCCGCCGGCTCGTGAAGCACTCCATCAGCTCGCGGACCAGATCGACGGCGAAGCGGGCGTTGTCCTCGGTGGGCTCGAGCACCGCCGGCGCGCGCCGACCCAGGCCCGGCGCCTCCCAGCCGTCCGGGGCCTCGGCGCGGTCCCGGTAGCGCTCGTGGGCGAGCCAGCGGCCCATGTGGCCGAAGGCGTTCTGGTTGGCCACCAGCTCGACGCCGCGCGCGGCGCATTCGGCGTCGAGCCAGCGCACGTCGTCCGGCGTGATCGGCGACGCGTCGCGCCACACCGTTTCGTGGTCGCGGTAGGCGAAGGTGTGCTCGGTGTAGAGCTGGAGCTGGTTCAGCCGGCACAGCGCCAGCAGGTCGAGCCAGCGCAGCAGGGTCGCGCGGGTGGGCACCCGGTCGCGGCTCACGTCGAGCATCACGCCGCGCACCGGGAAGTCGGGCGCGTCGCGCAGACGCAGCCCGGGCAGGCGGTCCTCGGACTGGGCGCGGACCTGGGCCAGCGCAGCCTGCGCGTAGCGCAGCCCGTTCGCGTCGGCGTGCTCGATGCGCACGCCGCCCGGGTCGATCGTGAGCGCGAAGCCCTCGTCGGGGAGCGACGCGTCGTGCACCGGCGTCACCGGGGCGTCGAGCGCCGCGCCCTCGCCCCCGAGCGCGAGCTCGCGCGGCGCCGGAAACAGCGACAATGCCACGCCTAGCCGACCGGGTGGGCGGCGGCTTCGCGCTCGACCCGCCGCCAGCGGAACGGCACGAGCAGGTTCGCCCAGAAGCCCTTCGGGAAGGCGGGCAGGCCGTCGAGCCCGATGTCCTCGGTCGGCAGCGCGTCCTTCGGCAGGTAGCGCGTGCCGAACACCACGTCCCAGACGATCAGGTTCTGCCCGTAGTTGTGGTTGGCCGTCTCGGTCACCGGCACGTGGTGCCAGCGGTGGAGCTCGGCCATGCTGAAGAACCAGTTGAGCGGTCCGCAGCGCAGCGGCAGGTTCGCGTGCTGGAAGATGCCGTGCACGGCACCGAACAGCAGGAACAGCGCCAGCACGGCGTCGCCCGCGCCCAGCAGCAGCAGGGTGCCGGCCCCCACCACGTAGTCGAGGCCGATGTCGAGGGGGTGGAAGCGGGCCGCGTTCAGCCAGTAGAGGCGCTCCGCACTGTGGTGGGTGGCGTGGATGCGCCACAGCGGCGGCCACTCGTGCTCGAGCCGGTGCACCCAGTACTTGGGCAGCTCGGCCACCACCAGCGCCAGCACCAGCTGGGCCAGGATCGGCCACTCGCTGGGCCAGAGGGCGAGCCCGATGCCGGCGCCCATGGAGGCGGCCGTCGCGACCCCGAGCGGCGCCATCACCCGACCCAGCCAGCCGGTCAGCGCCGCGACCGTCAGTGCCAGCCCGGCGTCGACGCGCAGGTCGCCGCGATCGTGCAGCCAGGAGCGGTGCAGCGGCACCACGCGCTCGAGGACCGCCACCAGCGCGTTCGCCGCGATCAGCGCCGGGAAGATGGCGACGTGCGGCTCCACGCCGGCGTCCATGCGCGCCAGCGCCCAGGCGATGGCCCCGCCCAGCGTGAGCGGGAACACCGTCCACGAGAAGATGCGCAGCAGCATGCCGCGCACAGCTTACAGCAGGGCGCCCGCGCGAGGCGCGCGGAGAGGACGGGGCGGCGCCGCGCGCGCGACGCCGCCCCCGGGTCACGGCTGACAACCCTCGACGCAGGTCGCGAAGCGGTTGCCGCACTGGAGCACGCCCTGGCACATCAGGCCGCACTCGTAGCCCTCGCGCTCCGCGTTCTGGATGCAGGCGCGGACGATCGGAGCCGGTGCCCCGTTCTCGGCCAGTGCCCGGCAGCGGGCCAGCGCCATGGCCGTGTCCTCGCGGCAGTCGCTGCGACACTCGCCCAGCGCCTCGCGGCAGACGGCGAGCCCTTCGCCGCAGCCCGCGATGCAGTCGCAGGTCGGGCCCGCGCACGCCTCGCGGCACTCGGCCCGCTGCTTGTGGCAGACCGCCTTCGCCACGGAGAACGCCCAGCGGCAGGTCCGCAGGCACGGCTCGTCGCCGTCCGTACAGGCCTCGTGGCACGTGCGGTAGGCCTTGTGCGCCGCCGCGTGGCAGACGACACGCGCCTCGGCGCACTCCTCGCGACACTCCGGATCCGCCGCCAGACCCGGCGACGCCACCCCCCAGACGATCAGGGCCGCCGCGGCGGCCAGGATCCATCGGACTCCCCTCGTTCGATCTCGCATCGCAACCTCCTCGGTGTGGATGGGTTCCACGGAGGAGACAACCCGACTGGCGGGCCGAGGTTGCGGTCAGCGAAGGAAGAGCCGGAAGGCCTCGTTGTCCGACTCGTCCACCCAGGGGTAGCCGAGATCCGAGAGGTAGCGACCGAACACCGCGTCGTCGCTGTGGGGCACCTGCATGCCCGCCAGCACGCGACCCCGGGCGGCGCCGTGGTTGCGGTAGTGGAAGAGCGTCAGGTTCCAGGCCGGGTTCATCAGGTTGAGGAAGCGGCCCAGGGCGCCGGGGCGCTCCGGAAACTCGAAGCGCAGCAGGCGCTCGTCCCGCAGGTCCGGGGCGCGGCCGCCCACCATGTGGCGCGCGTGGAGCACCGCCATCTCGTTGTCCGTCATGTCGACCACGCCGTAGCCGCGGGCCGACAGCTCGGAGACCAGGCTGCGGCGCTCGTCGCTGCCGCGGGTGAGCTCGACACCCACGAACACGTGGGCCGCATTCGGGTCGTCGTAGCGGTAGTTGAACTCGGTCACGCCGCGGTCGCCCAGGGCGGCGCACAGCTCGCGGAAGCTGCCGGGACGCTCCGGGATGGTCACGGCCAGGATCGCCTCGCGCTGCTCGCCCAGCTCGGCGCGCTCGGAGATGTGGCGCAGCCGGTGGAAGTTGATGTTGGCGCCGCTCTGGATGGCGACGAAGGTGCGCCCTGCCGCGCCGCCCTGCTTCTCGTCGACCCACTTCTTCATGCCGGCCACCGCCAGGGCGCCGGAGGGCTCGAACAGCACGCGGGTGTCCTCGAACAGGTCGAGGATCGCCGCGCACATCTCGTCCACCCCCACCCGCACCAGCCCGTCGACGCGTCCCTGGATGAGCGCGAACGGGGCGTCGCCCACCTGACGCACCGCGGTGCCGTCGGCGAAGATGCCCACCTGGTCGAGCGCCACGGGCCGGCCCGCGCCCAGCGCCGCGTCCAGCGAGGCCGCGTCGTCGGGCTCGACCGCCACCACCTTCGTCTCGGGGCGCAGGAACTTGGTGTAGGCCAGGATGCCGGCCAGCAGGCCGCCGCCGCCCACGGGCACGAAGATCGCGTCGATCGGGTCCGGGTGCTGGCGCAGCATCTCGACGGCGATCGTGCCCTGGCCGGCGATCACGTCCGGGTCGTCGAAGGGGTGGACGAACACGGCCCCGCTGCGCTCGACGCGGCGGCCGGCCTCCTCGCGGGCCTCGTCGTAGGTGTCGCCGTGCAGCACGACCTCGGCGCCCAGCGCGTCCACCGCCTCGACCTTGATGCGCGGCGTGGTGGTCGGCATGACGATGGTGGCGTGCAGCCCGCGGCGCGCGGCGGCCAGCGCCACGCCCTGGGCGTGGTTGCCCGCCGACGCGGCGACCAGACCCCGCGCCGCCTGCTCCGGCGGCAGGTTCACCACCTTGTTGTAGGCCCCGCGGATCTTGAAGGAGAAGACCGGCTGGAGGTCCTCGCGCTTGAGCAGAACCTTCTCGCCGAGCCGCGCCGACAGCCGCGGCGCGTGCTCCAGCGGCGTCTCGCGCGCCACGTCGTAGACGCGGGCGCGCAGGATCTTCTCGACCATCGCGCGCAGGGCGGCGTCGGCGTCGCTCATGCGGCGCTCGCCCGGGCCCGTCCGACGCGCCAGGGCGGCTGCGGGTGGAAGTGGTCGGCCAGGAACTCGACGAACACGCGCACCTTCGGTGCCAGGTTGCGGCTGCGCGGGTAGAGCGCCCAGACCTTCATGCGCGACAGGCACCAGTCGTCGAGCGCCGACACCAGCCGGCCCTCTGCCAGGTCGCGGCCCACCAGGAACTCGGGCATGTAGGCCACGCCCACGCCGTCCAGCGCCGCCTGGCGCAGCGACTCGCCGTGGTCCACCGAGAAGCGGCCGCTCACGCGCACCCGCTTGCCGCGCGCGAAGCGCCAGACCCGCGGCGTCGGCAGGCTGCTGTAGAGCAGGCACTCGTGGCCGCGCAGGTCCTCGGGCGCCGACGGCACGCCGTGGCGCTCCCAGTAGCCGGGCGACGCACACAGCACGTGGGGGCTCTCGGCCAGCAGCTTCGCCACCTGCCCCGACTCGGCGCGCGGCCCGATGCGCACCGCCACGTCGAAGCCCTCGTCCGAGAGGTCGGGCTCGGCGTCCGACAGCGACAGCTCGACCTGGATCTCCGGGTGCGCGTCCAGGAAGCTCGCCATCAGCGGCGCCAGGTAGCGCCGGCCGAAGGTGACCGGCGCGGCGATGCGCAGCTCGCCGCGCGGCGCGGCCTGGAGGCTCGCCACCGCGCGCTCCGCCTCGGCCGCCTCTTCGGCGATGCGCGCGCAGCGGGCGTGGAACTCCTTGCCGCTCTCGGTGAGGTGCATGCTGCGCGTGGTGCGCTGGAGCAGCTGGGCGCCGATGCGCTCCTCGAGTGACGCGATCTGCTTGCTCACCGCCGCGCGCGTCTGGCCCAGCGACTTGGCGGCCGCCGCGAAGCTACCCGCCTCGACCACCTTCGCGAACAGCACCATCTGGCCGACCTGGAGGGACATGGGGGACCTCGGGATTGTCAAACGGAGCGATGCAGACTGCCCCCGAACCGGTCCATTGTCAAACGGATGACCGCTCTCCGGCGCCCTCCTGCGGGTATGATGGCGCCTGCTCGCAGCATGGAGGTGCCGATGCGTGCCCGTCTCCTCCCGGTCGCCCTGTGGGGCCTGGCCGGTCTCGTCCTCGTCCAGTGCGCCGGCGCCCCCGATCCGGACCCCGCGCCGGCGGACTCGATCCAGGAGCGGGTGCGCGCCGCCACCGCCGGAATCGACGACGCCCGCCTGCGCGATGCCGACGCCGACCACGCCAACTGGCTCACCCACGGCCGCACCTACGCGGAGCAGCGCTTCAGCCCGCTCGACCAGATCACGCGCGAGAACGTGGCGAAGCTGGGACTCGTCTGGAGCTACGACCTGGGCAGCAACCGCGGCGTCGAGGCCACGCCCATCGTGGTCGACGGCGTGATCTTCGCCACCGGTCCGTGGAGCATCGTCTACGCGGTGGACGCCCGCACCGGTCGGGAGATCTGGACCTACGACCCGAAGGTGCCCCGCCGCCTGGGCGAGCGCGCCTGCTGCGACGTGGTGAACCGCGGCGCCGCCGTCTACAAGGGCCGCGTCTACGCCGCCAGCCTGGACGGACGCCTGTTCGCGCTGGACGCCGCCACCGGCGAGCTCGCGTGGGAGGTGATGACCGTCGACCCCACCCGCCCCTACACGATCACCGCGGCGCCGCGCATCGTGGCCGGCAACGTGATCATCGGCAACGGCGGCGCCGAGTACGGGGTGCGTGGCTACGTCACCGCCTACGACGCAGAGAGCGGACGCCAGGTCTGGCGCCTCTACACCGTGCCCGGCGATCCGAGCCAGCCCTTCGAGAGCGAAGCACTCGAGATGGCCGCGGCCACCTGGACCGGCGAGTGGTGGAAGGTGGGCGGCGGCGGCACGGCCTGGGACCACATGGCCTACGACCCGGAGCTCGACCTGCTCTACATCGGCACCGGCAACGGATCGCCCTGGAGCCGCTACGCCCGCAGCCCCGGCGGCGGCGACAACCTGTTCGTGAGCTCGATCCTGGCCGTGCGGCCCGCCAGCGGCGAGCTGGTCTGGTACTTCCAGACGACCCCCGGCGACAACTGGGACTACACGAGCACCCAGCACCTGATGCTGGCCGACCTGGTGCTCGACGGCACGCCGCGCAAGGTGGTGATGCAGGCGCCGAAGAACGGCTTCTTCTACGTGCTCGACCGGGAGACCGGCGAGTTCCTGTCGGCCGAGAACTTCGTCGAGGTCACCTGGGCCACCGGCATCGACGCCGACGGGCGCCCGATCGAGGCGCCGGACAACGACTACCGGGAGGGCCTGAAGGAGATCAAGCCCTCGCCCTTCGGCGCCCACAACTGGCACCCCATGTCGATCCACCCGGGCCGCGGACTCGTCTACATCCCGGCCATGGACATCCCCCACTTCTTCCTGTTCGACGAGGACTGGACCTACACGCCGGGCGCCTGGAACACCTGGTCCGACCCGCGCGCCGTGCAGGAGGTGCCGCCGGAGCTGGTGGCCGGCGCGCTGGTGGCGTGGGACCCGGTGAAGCAGCGCGAGGCCTGGCGCGTGCCCTACCCGCTGCCCTGGAACGGCGGGACGCTGGCCACCGCCGGCGACCTGGTCTTCCAGGGAACGGCCGACGGAAGGCTGGCCGCCTACGGAGCCGGCGACGGCCAGCTCTTGTGGGAGTCGCCGGCCGGAACCGGCGTGGTGGCGGCGCCGGTCAGCTACCTGGTGGACGGCGTCCAGTACGTGACGGTGATGGCCGGCTGGGGCGGCGCCTTCGCGCTGGTGGGCGGCGAGGCAGCCAGCTCCGCCGGCGTGCGCAGCGTGGGCCGCATGCTCACCTTCGCCCTGGGCGGCAGCGTCCCGCCCCCCGAGACCCTGCCGCTGCACGCCGGTCCGCCGGTGCCGGCCCTGCCGAACCGGGCCGGCCCCGAGGTGGTGAAGGCGGGCGGCGACCTCTTCCACCGCTGGTGCGCGGTGTGCCACGGCATCGGTGCCGTCTCGGGCGGCGTGCTGCCCGACCTGCGCTACTCGAGCCCGGAGACCCACGAGCGCTTCGCCGACATCGCGCTGGGCGGCATCTACCAGGACCGCGGCATGCCGAGCTTCGCCAGCCGCCTCTCGCCGGAGGAGCTGGCGACGATCCAGGCCTACGTGATCGCGCGCTCGCACGAGTCGGCGGCGAACTAGCGGAGCGGGTCGGCTACTGGCGCAGCGGCTGGCGGCTCGACAGCAGCGGCAGCGAGTCGATGGCGCGGATGCGCGCGTCGATGCTCGGCGCGGTGTCGACGCGGCGCGCGACCTCGGCGAAGCGGGCGGAACGCGCGTCGGCCGGATCCAGCTCCACCAGCTCGCGCGAGCGAACCAGCGCCGGCTCCACCCGGCCCAGCCGCAGCAGGTCGTACACCAGCCGGCGCCGCGGCGCCTTGGCCCGCGGGCGCAGCGCCGCGACGCCGGTGTCGTGGGCGACGCCGGCCTCCCAGGCGCCCACCAGCGCGTAGCCGAGCCCCAGCGTCTCCAGGTCCCGGGCGCGACGCGCCAGGTCGGCGGCGGGCGGCGCGTCGATCAATGCCGACCAGCCCTGCGGCCACATCTGCCAGTCGTCGGCCCAGTCGCGCCGCTCCGCCAGCACGCGTCCCGGCTCGAAGCCGGCCCGGGGATCGAAGGGCACGCCCTGCTCCGCGTACCAGCCGGCCACCTGCGCCAGGTTCGCCGCGTTGCGCGGGTTCGCCCGCAGGTAGACGCCGTGACGCCAGGAGCGCGAGACCAGCCGCCAGTCCGGGTGGCCGGCCAGCGCGGTCGTGCCGTAGGGGCTGCCGTCCTGCACGGGAACGCCGAAGCCGAAGTAGAGGTCGACGCCGCGGCGGTCGAGGGTGTCGGAGAGCGACTCGCCGGGGCGCGCGCCGCGGCCCGTGACCGCGCTCTGGTAGTCGCCCATCACGTCCGGCGGCACGTTCATGCTGCCGTCGATGAAGGTACGCAGGGCGGGCGGAAGCTGGTGGCACAGGTAGCCGCCCAGCGCGTAGTCGTGGAAGAGCTGGCCCGCGAGCCCGCTCTCGCGCAGGAAGCGCACGCCGGCGTCGAAGAAGCGGTCGCCGGTGTGGGCGTCGCGCAGCCAGCCCGAGACGCCCTTGCGGTAGTGGGTCGCCACGTCGTCGAAGCTGCCGAGCACCGGGAAGAGCGCGGCCACGGCGAGCGCGGCGACACCGCAGGCCGCGTCGATGCGGGCGCCCGGCTGCGCGCCGGATCGGCGGCGCCAGTCCGCCGCCGCGTGCACCAGGAAGACCGCGGCGAACAGGCCCAGCCACAGGAAGCGGATCGCCGTCAGCAGCGCCACGACGCCGGCCACGCCCAGCGCGATCCGGACCGGATCTGCCGCGTCGAGGCGCTCCCGCGACGCATCGCGCAGGAAGCGCACGACGGCGACCGCGGCGGTGACGGCGAAGGCCAGCAGGAGCGCGTCGGTCAGGACCCACACCAGCAGGCTCACCGGCGGTGCCGCGTTCGCGTGGGCGAAGACCTGGAACGGCGCCCACTCGTCGTACACCGCCTGGATCGCCCCGGCGCCGGACGACTCGAGATACGCCAGGTGCTGGCCCACGCCGCGCGGGTTCAGCAGCGACGCGAGCCCCCCGCCCAGCAGCGCGACGCCCAGCCGCAGCGCGCGGCGCGGATCGTCGCCGGCGTCGAAGCCGCCCCAGCGCGCCGCCAGGAGGCGCGCGCCCACGCCGGCCAGCGCCGCGCCCACCAGCAGCGGTCCGATGGCGAACAGCGCGTGGACGTTGGCCCACAGGGCGACCACGCCCACCGCCGCCGTCACCGCGCCCCAGGAAGGCAGCGCCGGCGCGAACAGCCAGCGGTGCAGCAGCAGCGTGAAGACGATGCTCAGCACCTCGGGCCGCACCTGCACGATCCGGTACCAGACCAGCACCAGGAAGACGCCGGCGGCCAGCGCCGCCGGTGCCAGGGCGCGCGCCTCGCGCCGTAGCAGCCCGAGTGCCAGCCACACCAGTGCGACGCAGGCCAGCGCGTGGGCCACGCGCAGGCCGTACAGACCGAGCCCCGCCTCGATCGCCGCCGAGCCGGCGTCGAACAGCCACGAGTGGGGAATGGGCGGGCGCGCGGCCGTGCCCAGGCACGGATCCGCCGCGAGCCACGGACCTTCCGCCAGGTAGGCGCGCCCGTGGGCCAGGTGCCACCACACGTCCTGGTCGAGGATCGGACCGGCCACCAGGTAGAGCACGCAGGCGGCCAGCGCGCCGAAGCCCAGCAGCGCCAGACCGGCAGCCAGGGTCCGGTCGCCGGTCGCCTCGCTCACGCCCCCGTGAACTTCGGCGCGCGCTTCTCGAGGAAGGCCTGGATGCCCTCGCGTCCGTCGGCGCTTCCGGCCATGGCCGCGATGCCGCGGGCCTCGTGCTCGAGCTGGGTCTCGAGCCCTTCGCCGTGGCTCGTGAGCAGCAGCTTCTTCACCGTGCCGAAGGCGCGGGTGGGACCCTGCGCCAGCTGCCCGGCCAGCTCGCGCGCCTCGCCCGCCAGTGCGTCGTCGGCCACGACCCGCGTCACCAGGCCCCACTCCCGGGCCTCGGCCGCCGACAGCCGGCGGTTGGTGAGCATCAGCTCCTGGGTGCGGCGCGTGCCGACGAGCCGCGGCAGGTACCAGCTCGAACTGCCGTCCGGCGAGAGTCCCGCCGCCGTGTAGGCCATGGTGAACTTCGCCGACTCGGCCGCCAGCACCAGGTCGCCGGAGACGGCCAGGCTGAAGCCGGCGCCGGCCGCCGCGCCGTTGACCGCCACCACCACCGGCGCGTCCATCCGGGCCAGCCGCGTGGTGGCCGCGTGCAGGTAGACGGTCAGCTCCTTGAGCGCAGCCGGAAGCTCATCCCCTTTCTCGGCGAAGCTCCGCAAGTCGCCGCCAGCGCAGAACATCTTGCCGGTGCCCGTCAGCAGCACGGCGCGCACCGCCGGGTCCTCGTCGCAGCGGATCGCCGCGTCCATCAGCTCCCGCGCCAGCGGCAGGTGGATGGCGTTGGCGGCGTCCGGGCGGTTCAGGGTGAGCGTCGCCACGCCCGCCTCGAGCGCGTACTCGATGTGGTCGTAGTCCATGATCAGTCGAAGGTGATCACGCTGCGGGCCACCTCGCCGGCCTTCATCTTCTCGAAGGCGTCGTTCACGCCCTCGAGCGGGATGCGCGCAGAGATCATCTCGTCGAGATGGAGCTGGCCGGAGAGGTAGAAGTCGACGTAGCGGGGCATGTCCAGGCGGAAGCGGTTCTCGCCCATCATGGAGCCCAGGATCTGCTTGCCCTGGAGCACCACGTCCAGCATGGGGATCTCGACCATCTTGCCGATCGGCACGACGCCCACCATCACCGCCTTGCCGCCGGCCCCGACCATGCCCAGCGCCTGCTGGCAGGTGCCCGGCGTGCCGATGCACTCGAAGGCGTAGTCGGCGCCGGCGCCGCCGGTCAGCTCCATCACGCCCATCACCGCGTCGTTCGACGAGGCGTCGATGGTGTCGGTGGCGCCCATCTTGGTGGCCAGATCGAGCTTCCACGGCACCGTGTCGACCGCGATGATGCGCGCCGCGCCGGCGATGCGGGAGCCCTGGAGCGCGGAGAGGCCGACGCCGCCGCAGCCGATCACGACCGCGGTGGAGCCGGGCTGCACCTTCGCGGTGTTGAGCGCGGCACCCACGCCGGTGGTGACGCCGCAGCCGATCAAAGCCGCCTGCTCCAGCGGCATGTCCTCGCGGATCTTCACCACCGCGTTCTCGTGCAGCAGCATGGTCTCGGCGAAGCCCGAGAGGTGGGCGAACTGGAGCACCGGCTCGCCGCCCTTCGACAGGCGCGGCGGCTGGTCGCCGCCGCGGGCGGTGGCTGCGCCGCCGCACAGGTAGGGCTTGCCGGTGATGCAGTGGCGGCAGCCGCCGCAGAAGACCGACAGGCAGGCGATCACGTGGTCGCCCGGCTTCACGTGGGTGACCTCCTTGCCCACCTCCTCGACGATGCCGGCCGGCTCGAGGCCCAGCACCGTCGGCAGGGGGACGGGCAGCCCGCCCTCGACGCAGTGCAGGTCGCTGTGGCAGATGCCGCAGGCCGCGGTCTTGACGCGCACCTCCCGGGGTCCGGGGGCGGCGACGTCGATGTCCTCGATGGTTACGGGCTCGTTGTATGCGCGGAGCACGGCGGCCTTCATGAAATCCTCCTTCAGGCGTGGACTGCGCAGTATAGTCGGTTCGCCCGCAACCGACGGAGTCCATCGATGCGCTACGGCATGACCATCCCGCTGGACGGGATCCCCCTCCACGAGCAGCGGGGCTACGTCGAGGAGCTGGCGGACCGGGGCTACACCGACCTCTGGACCGCCGAGGCCGGCGGCACCGACGGCTTCACGCCGCTCACCCTGGCCAGCGTCTGGGCGCCCGCCGCCCGGCTAGGCTGCGCCATCTTCCCCGCCTACACCCGCGGCCCCGCCCTGCTGGCCATGAGCGCCGCCTCGCTGGCCAGCGCCGCGCCGGGCCGCTTCGTGCTGGGCATCGGCTCCTCCAGCAACGTGATCGTGGAGAACTGGAACGGCATCGCCTTCGAGAAGCCCTACCAGAAGACCCGCGACACGGTGAAGTTCCTGCGCGCCGCCTTCACCGGCGAGAAGGTGACCGAGGGGTACGAGACCTTCTCGGTGAAGGGCTTCCGGCTGGCCGTGCCCATGCCCGAGCCGCCGAAGATCCTGGTGGCGGCGCTGCGCGAGGGCATGCTGAAGCTGGCCGGGCGCCTCGGCGACGGCGCGATCATCAACTGGCTCTCGGCCGACGACGTGAAGCGCGTGGCGCCGATCGTGCGCGCCCAGGGCGAGGACAAGGAGATCGTGGCCCGCATCTTCGTCTGCCCGAACCCGGACGCGGACCAGGTGCGCGGCATGGCCCGCTTCGCCATCAGCAGCTACCTGAACGTCCCGGTCTACGCCGCCTTCCACCAGTGGCTCGAGCGCGAGGGCCTGTCGGAGATGTGGAGCAAGTGGAAGGCGGGCGACCGCAAGGGCGCCACCGCCTCCATTCCGGACGAGGTGGTCGACGACCTGATCGTGCACGGGCCGCCGGAGAAGTGCCGCGAGCACATCCAGCGCTACGTGGACAACGGCGTCGACACGCCGGTGATCGGCCTGCTGCCGCTGGGCATCGACCCGCAGCAGGCGGCCCGAGACCTCGCGCCGAAGTGACCGGACCGTGATCGGGGAGGAGCTGGCCGGACCGCGCAGCTGGGTCCGGCCCGAGTGCGTGGGCGTGGGCCGGCTGCCCATGCGCACCTCGTTCGCCAGCTTCCCCGACCTGGCGTCGGCGGAGGACGGCGCGCGGGAGGACTCGCCCTGCTTCCTGTCGCTGGACGGCGCCTGGCGCTTCCGCCTGTGCGATCGACCCGAGGCCGCACCCGCCGGCTTCGCGGCGCCGGCGACCGACGACGCCGACTGGGCGCAGGTCGAGGTGCCGGGCAACTGGACGCGCCAGGGCTTCGACCGGCCCCACTACACGAACATCCAGATGCCGTTCCCGCAGGCGCCGCCCGAGGTCCCGGAGGCGAACCCCACCGGCCTGTACCGACGCCGCTTCCGGCTGCCAGAGGCGTGGCGCGGACGCCGCGTCGTGCTGCACGTGGGCGGGGCCGAGAGCGTGGTCTACGTCCATGCCAACGGGCGCGCCGTCGGCCTCTCGAAGGACTCGCGGCTGCCCTCCGAGTACGACCTCACCCCGTTCCTGGTGGACGGCGAGAACCTGCTGGCGCTGGCGGTGGTGCGCTGGTCCGACGCCAGCTTCCTGGAGGACCAGGACCACTGGTGGATGGCGGGCCTGCACCGCGAGGTGTACCTGCGCGCCACGCCCCCCGTCTTCCTCCAGGACCTGGTGGCCGACGCCGACTTCGATCCGGAGACGGGCGCCGGGCGGCTGCGGGTGCGCGCCTGCGTGGGCGGCGCGGCGGCCGGCCATCGGGTGCGCTGCACGCTGCGCTCGCCCCGCGGCGGCCGCGCGCTGCGGCAGCCCCTGGAGGCCCCGGTCCCGCCGCCGGGCAACCCCTACCTCTACCGGGGACCGTTCGCGGAGGCCGAGGCGCGGCTCGCGCGGGTGCGGCCCTGGTCGGCCGAGGAGCCGGCGCTCTACCGGCTCTTCGTCGAGCTGCTCGACGCGGACGGACGCTGCATCGAGGTCGGCACGTGTCGCGTGGGCTTCCGCCGCGTCGAGGTGCGCGACCGGCAGCTGCTGGTCAACGGCCGGGCCGTGCGCATCCGCGGCGTGAACCGCCACGACCACGATCCGCTGCGCGGCAAGGCGGTCACCCGCGAGGGCATGCGCCGGGACGCGGTGGCCATGAAGCGCTTCAACGTGAACGCGGTGCGCACCGCCCACTACCCGAACGATCCCCACTGGTACGAGCTGTGCGACGAGCTGGGCCTCTACGTGGTCGACGAGGCGAACGTCGAGGCCCACGCCCACTGGGCGAGCCTGTGCCGCGACCCGCGCTACACGGCCGCCTTCGTCGACCGGGGCATGCGCATGCTCCAGCGCGATCGCAACCACCCCTCGATCCTGCTCTGGTCGCTGGGCAACGAGTCGGGCCACGGACCGAACCACGACGCCATGGCCGGCTGGATGCGCGCCGCCGACCCCACCCGCCCGCTCCACTACGAGGGCGCGATCATGCTCGACTGGAGCAGCGGCCGCGCCGTCACCGACGTGGTCTGCCCCATGTACGCGGCGCCCGAGGCGATCGTGGCCTGGGCGAAGGCCAGGGGCGACGACCCGCGCCCGCTCGTCCTCTGCGAGTACGCCCACGCCATGGGCAACAGCTGCGGCGGACTCGAGGACTACATGGACGCCTTCGAGCGCCACCACCCGGTGCTCCAGGGCGGCTTCGTCTGGGACTGGAAGGACCAGGGGCTGCTCGAGCACGACGCGCAGGGGCGGCCCTTCTTCGCCTACGGCGGCGACTTCGGCGACCGGCCGAACGACGCCAACTTCTGCATCAACGGCCTGGTCTTCCCGGACGGCACCCCGCACCCCGCGCTGTGGGAGCACAAGAAGCTGGCCCAGCCCTTCGCGGTGCGCGCCGTCGACGCCGCCCGCGGGCGCTTCGCCCTCGAGAACCGCCAGGCCTTCCGCGACCTTCGCTGGCTGCGCGCGCGGGTGGAGACGCGGCTCGACGGCGAGGTCGTGGCCAGCGCGCGGCTGGCGCTGCCCGACGTCCCGCCCGGCGAGACCCGGGCGCTGCGCCTGCGCCCCGGCGGACTGCCGAAGGGGCGCGGCGGCGAGGTCCACCTGCGCGTGGTGTTCGAGACGGCGCGGGAGCTGCCCTGGGCCCCGCGCGGTCACGAGGTGGGCTGGGAGCAGTTCGCGCTGCCGCGTGCGCGGGCTTCGGGCGGGAGGCGCGGGGCGGGGCGGGGGCCCCCGCCGGGCGGGGGCGGGGCGG
>JBNLVK010000230.1:0-14045 GCA_050618055.1 Myxococcota bacterium | reverse complement strand
GATCAACGCGGCGCTGCAGGAGCAGAGCCAGGCGTGTGCGTCGGCGCTGTCGGGGCTGGAGGCGGTGCAGAGCCGCACCCGCAGCAACGAGGACGCCGCCCGCACCATGGACGACGTCACCCGGGCCATGCAGAAGCACGCGGAGCTGCTCCGCGAGGCGGTGGGGAACTTCCGCACCTAGACTCTGCTATATCCCAGCCGTGCGGCGACCGTTCGCGCTGGCGCTTTCCGTCTGGCTGCTCGCCCTGGCGTGCTCGGGGTGCGGCTACGCCTTGGCCGGATCCGGCCTCGGCGGCGCCGGGAAGATCGCCATCCACACGCCGGAGAACCGCACCCAGGAGCCCGGCGTCGAGTACATCGTGGCCGACGCGCTGCGCCGCGAGCTGCTGCGCCGCGACGGGGCGGTGCTGACCGACGATCCGGCGCGCGCCGACCTGGTCGTCTCCGGGCGCGTGGTCGAGATCCGCTCGCGCTCGAAGTCGTTCTCGTCGGCGGTGCTGGCCCGGGAGCACGAGCTGGTCATGAAGATCGCGCTCCAGGCGGTCAAGAAGGACGGCACCGAGCTGATGTCGCCGCGCACCGCCTTCGAGGAGAACGAGCGCTACTTCGCCAGCGCCGACGTCGAGGCCCAGCGCAAGAACCGGGTGGAGGCGCTGCGACGCGTCTCGAACCTGCTGGCCGCCCGCTTCTTCGACAGCATGGGCGAGGCCCTGCCGTGAACCCGGAGCAGCTGGCCGGCGAGCTGGCGGACGGCACGCTGCGCCCCTGCTACCTGCTGCTGGGCGACGAGCCGCTGCTGCGCCAGGACGCGATCCACGTGCTGCGCGCCGCCGTGCTGGGCGAGGGCGGAAGCGACTTCGACCTGGACCGGCTGGCCGCCGAGCGCGTCGATGCGGGCGCGCTGGAGGACTCGCTGAACACGCTGCCCGTGCTCGCACCGCGCCGGCTGGTGATCCTGGAGGAGCCGGAGGGGCGCCGCGCCAAGGGCGTGAGCGACGCGCTGCCCGACCTGCTGGCGGGCCTGGCGGACGGCGCCGGCAGCGTGCTGGTGGTGACCGCGACGAAGGCGGACAAGCGCTCCCGCTGGGTGAAGGCCTTCGGCAAGTCGGTGGTCGACTGCAACGCGCCGACGCGGGCCCGCGACATCGCGGCCTTCGTGCGGCGCGAGGCCGAGCGCCAGGAGGTGGTCCTGGGACGCGGCGTGGCCGAGCTGCTGGCCGAGCGCGTCGGACCCCAGCTGCTGCTGCTGCGCAGCGAGATCGCGAAGCTCGCCCTGTTCGCCGGTCCCGGCGCGAAGATCCAGAAGGAGCACGTGGCGTCGGGCACGGCCTCGCTGGCCGAAGCGCCCATCTGGGACCTGACCGACGCCATCGGCGAGGGACGCACGGCCGAGGCGCTGCGCGTGCTGGCGACGCTCCAGGCCGCCGGCGCCCCGGGGCCGGTCATCCTGGGCTCGCTGGTCTCCCACTTCCGCAAGCTGCTGCGCGTCGGCCACGGCGCGTCGGTGGCGGCACCGCCCTTCGTGCGCAAGAAGCTCGAGAGCCAGGCGCGTCGCTACGGAGCGCGGCGGCTGCGCTCGTCGCTGGATGCGATCCACCAGACCGACCTGGCGCTGAAGGGCGCCGGCGGCCTGCGACCGGACCTGGCGCTCGAGCGGCTGGTGCTGGCGCTGGGAAGCTGAGGCGGCGGCCCCGCCACGGGGCGAGCGGGCTCAGGCGCCGGCGTTCACCGACTTCGCCAGGCGCGACACGCGGCGGCTGGCCTGCTTCTTCGACAGCACGCCCTTGCTGGCGGCGCGGCGGATCACGCTCTCGGCCTTGCGCAGGGCGGCGGGCGCCTCCTCCGGCGAGGCCTGGCGCAGGTCCTTCACGGCGGACTTCACGCCGCTGTTCACGTGGCGGTTGCGGGCGCGCCGCTTCAGGTCCTGGCGGGCGCGCTTCTTGGCGGACTTGTGGTTGGCCACGGATTCTCCAGGGAACGCCGATTCGGGGCGGCGAAGGCGCGCGAGCATAGACGTGCCGCGGCGGGCTGTCGAGCGCCGGGCCCGGCGGGCTCGCCGCGCCCCCGCGGGTCGCCCGGCCCCCCCTGGAAGCCGCTCCAGTCGCCCCGCCGATCCGCCGATACGGTTGGCGCGACGGCAGGTTGCGGGAGAGCCATGCGGGTTTCGAAGGACGGGCGGCGAGGTTCCCTGGGGATCCTGGTGATCCTCCTGTGCGCGTGGGTGCAGGCGTGGCCGGCGTCCGCCCAGGAGGGCGCGCTGGAGGTGGCCGCACTCGCCGCTCCGCAGGACGCCGCGCCCGCGACGGCTCCCCCGCCGCTGAGCGCCGTCGAGCAGGCCTGGCGGCTTCCCGCCGAGAGCTTCGAGGCGCGCCTCGACCACACGCGCCGTGCCGCCCTGGAGGTCGGGGCCTGGAACCTGGACCCGGCGGCCCGCGCGCTGATCCGCGGCGTGCGCGAGGGCACGCCGCTCGAGCGCGCCAGCGGCGCCGTGGCCCTGGCGCCCGACCTGCCCGCGTCCCACCTGGCCCTGGCCCGCGCCCTGTGGATCCACGAGGAGGATCCGATGGCCGCGGTGCGCGCCGTGGTCGACGGCGTCGGCGCCATCGGACACCACCCGGAGGCGTCGCTCTGGTTCGCCGGCTCCGGCTTCTACATCGCGGCGGTGGCGGCGCTGGGAGCGGGCCTGCTGATGGTGCTGCTGGCCGCGCTCGCCAGCGCGTCGCGCGCCGCCCACGATCTCTCGCACCTGCTGCGCGCGCGCGTGCCCGCCTTCGCCGGCTACGCGCTGCTCGCGACCGTGGCGCTGCTGCCGCTGCTCTTCGGCGAGGGCCTGCTCGGCATCCTCTTCGTGCTGCTCGCCGTGGGCATGCTCTACGGCGGCAACGGTCGCCGCTTCGCGCTGACGCTGGCGGCCGGCGCCGTCTACGCCGGGCTCTTCGTGCTGCCCTGGCTGGCCGGCGCGACACTGGCCGCCTTCCCGGACGATCCGGTGGCGCGCGCCGCCTACACCACCGCCCAGGGACAGGCCTCGCCGGTGGACCTGGCCCGCCTGGAGCACGCCGCCGACGACGATCCGCTGGCATTGCGCGGCCTGGCGATCCACGCCCGGCAGACCGGCAACCTGGGCCGCGCCGACGCCCTGTACCAGCGGCTGCTGGCGGACGCGCCGAACGACGTCGCGCTGATCAACAACGCGGCCAACGTCCGCCTCGACCTGGGTCACGTGGACGCCGCCCTCGAGCTCTACGACCGGGCCCTCGACATCGCGGGCTCGCCGGTCGTGCTCTTCAACCTCTCCCAGGCCTACGGGCGCTCCTTCCAGGTGGACGACCTGAACCGCGCGCTGGCCGAGGCGCAGCGGGCCGACGGCCAGCTGGTCGCCGAGTTCACCGCACTCCAGCGCACCAAGAACCAGAGCTTCGTGGTCGACTACCCGCTGACCGCGCGCCAGATGTGGCAGCGGGTGATGGCCGATCCGCGCGGCGGCGCCCTGGCCCGCGAATTCCGGCGCCCGATCGCCCCCGGACGCCTGGGGGCCGCGCCCGAGCGGGCGGGCGGTCTGCTGGTGCTGCTGCTGGGAGCCGCCTGGCTGGCGGCCCTGCGCTTCGAGCCGTCGGGCGCGTGCTCGCGCTGCGGACGCCGGCAGTGCGCCCGCTGCGGCGACGCCGGCAGCCAGGACCTGTGCCAGAGCTGCAACCGGCTGTTCTTCGAGCCGGAGAAGACCGATCGCCACCTGCGCGCCGAGCGCATCGAGGCGTTGCGCGAGCGCGCCCGCCGTCGCGGGCGGCTGCGCACGCTGGGCGCCGTGCTCGTGCCGGGATCCGCCGGGCTGTTCGCGAACCGTCCGTTGCGCGGCCTGCTGGGGGCGTTCTGCTTCTGCCTGGCCGCGTGCGCCGCGCTCTGGCGCGGTGGCGTGGTCCCGGATCCGTGGGTGGCGGGCGCCGCCGCCCCGGTCGTCTTCCTGGGCACCGCGGGGATCGCCGCATTCCTGTACGTCGCGATCGTCGCGACGTCCCTGTCCTCCAGCCGGGAGTTCTGACGTGAGCGTGGGACTCTCCGGAAACCTCAAGGACTTCGGCATCGCCGACGTCTTCCAGCTGATCGGCCAGCAGCGCAAGACCGGCGTCCTGGAGCTGACCAACGCCAAGGAGCGCGTGCAGCTCGTCTTCGACGCGGGTGCGGTGGTCACCGCGTCGCCCGCCAGCGGTCGCTCGAGCGACGGCGACCCGCTGGCCGACATGCTGCTGCGCTGCGGTGCGCTGACCCGTCGGCGGATGGACGAGGCGATCGAGGCCTGCCGCGCGTCGGCCCAGGCCGTCGGCTCGCTGGTCGCCGAGCGCGGCTGGGTCGAGGCCGACGAGGTGGCGCGCATCGAGGACCTGCTGACGCGGGACACCATCTTCGAGGTGCTGCGCTGGGAGTCGGGCTCCTTCGACTTCCGCGCCCAGGCCGTCGAGCACGAGCGCGAGAAGTCGTCGCTGCTGGGCGCCGAGCAGATCCTGATGGACGGCCTGCGCATGATCGACGAGTGGCGCAGCTTCCGGCACCTGGTGCCGGCCGAGGACGCGGTCTACCAGCGGGTCGGCCGCTTCGAGACCTTCACCGAGCGCAGGGGCGAGCTTTCGCCGGAGCAGCTCGAGAAGGCGAAGCGGCTGTTCTCCCTGATCGACGGGCGCCTGACGGCGCGGCGGGTGATCGACCTGTCGCGGCTCGGGACCTTCGACGGCACCCGCCTGCTGGCGGAGATGGTCGAAGAGGAGCTGGTCAAGCCGCTGCATCCCGAGGGCGTGCGGCACATCCGCAAGCACGATCGCGCGGCCGGTGCCCAGCGCCGCAGCGCCGCGGCCGGCGTCGGTGCCGCCGTCGCCGCCCTGGTCCCGCTGCTGCTGCTGGCCGCGGTCGCCTGGCGGGTGGAGCCGCCGCGGCCGGTGGATCCCGGCATCGAGCGCGGCTCGCTCGAGCGGCTGCGCGAGGCCCACGCCACGCGCCGGGTGCGCCACGCCATCGACGCCTTCCGCCTGACCGAGGGCCGCTGGCCCGACGTCTTCCGCGACCTGCCTTCCCGGGGCTACCTGGACGCCGACGCGTTGGCAGCCCCTCCGGGCCGACCCTACTATTCGGTGAACCGCGACGACGGGGTCGTCTTCCTGGCCCCCGAGCACGGGCCGAGGTCGACCGGAGCCCGCTAGAACCCGTGGAGCCACCCTGGCCGCGAACCCGTCCACCACCCGCCAGACGCTGATCTTCGACGACAACGCGAGCGCGGCGGCTCTCTACGGGGAAGGGGACCGGAACCTGCGCATCCTGGAGCGCGAGCTTCGGGTCGAGGCGCGGGCGCGGGGCAACGAGGTGCGGGTGGTCGGCGCGGAGGGCGACGTGGCCCGGGCGCGCAAGGTGCTCGAGCACCTGTACGGGATGATCCGATCCGGCGAGGACGTGACCTCGCGCAACGTGCTGGAGACGGTGCGCATGCTGAACCAGCAGCCCGACGTGGACCTCGAGACCGTGCAGGAGGACGTGCTGGCCGACGTCGGCACGCGCCGTCGGATCGCGGCCAAGACGCTGGCCCAGCGCCGCTACATCGACCTGATGCGCAAGCGCGACCTGGTGTTCTCGGTCGGGCCGGCGGGCACGGGCAAGACCTACCTGGCCATGGCCATCGCCATCGCGTCGCTGAACCGGCACGAGGTGTCGCGCGTGGTGCTGACGCGTCCGGCGGTCGAGGCCGGCGAGAAGCTCGGCTACCTGCCGGGCACCATGACCGAGAAGGTGAACCCCTACCTGCGGCCGCTCTACGACGCGCTGGGCGACATGATGGACTTCGAGAAGTCGAGCCGCCTGCTGGAGCGCGGCGTGATCGAGGTGGCCCCGCTGGCGTTCATGCGCGGGCGCACGCTGAACGACGCCTTCGTGATCCTGGACGAGGCGCAGAACACCACCAGCGAGCAGATGAAGATGTTCCTCACCCGTCTCGGCTTCGACTCGAAGGCGGTGGTCACCGGCGACGTCACCCAGATCGACCTGGACGGTGGACGCCGGAGCGGTCTGGTCGAGGCGCTCCAGGTGCTGCGGGGCGTGGACGGCATCGGCTTCATGGAGTTCTCCGACAAGGACGTGGTGCGCCACCCGCTGGTGCAGTCGATCATCCGCGCCTACGACCGCCATGCGCCCCATGCGGGCCGGGGCGGACATGCCCCGCCGGCCGGGGACGCCGATCCGGAGGCCTCCGACTCCGAATGACGGTGCGGCTCTCGGGCCGCCGCGGCCTGCCGACCGTGGACCGGCGCCGGCTGCGCCGGCGCGCCGGTGCGATCCTGCGGGCGACGGGGCGCGGCGACGCCGAGCTGTCGGTGGCGCTGGTCGACGACGCGACGATCCGCGAGCTGAACGCGCGCTACCGCGGTCGCGACGCGGCCACCGACGTGCTGTCCTTCTCGCTGGTGGACGGGGAGCACGCCGAGCGACGCGGCGACCTGCTGGGCGACGTGGTGATCAGCCTGGAGACGGCCGAGCGCCAGGCGCGGCGGCGTCGTCACGACCTGGAGGACGAGGTGGTGCGGCTGTTGATCCACGGCGTGCTGCACCTGCTGGGACACGACCACGAGCGCGACGACGAGGCGCGCGCCATGCGCGCCGAGGAGCGGCGCGTGGCCCGGGCCATCGCCCGATGAGCGCGAAGGCAAGGCTCGGGCTGGTGGTCGCCTACGCCTTCGTCACCTTCTGGGCCTTCCCCCAGCCGGTGGCGGGCCGGGTGCTCGACTTCGGCAGCCTGCTGGGCTGGCTCGCGCCGGCGCTGCTGGTGCTCGTCGTGCGCGACCTGTCGCCCGGTCGCGCCTTCCGCTGGGGCTTCGGTGCCGGGCTGGTGGCCCACACCGCGCTGATCCACTGGATCTACGTGGTGACGGTGGTGTACGGCAACGCGCCGGTGGTCGTGGGGCTCGTGGCTCCGGCACTGCTCGCCGGCTACTGCGCACTGTTCGGCGGGCTGTTCGGGCTGGCAGCGTCGCTGCTGGCGCGCCGCGGGCTGGCCTGGCCGTGGTCGCTGGCCGCCGTCTGGACCGTGCTCGACCACCTGCGCGCCTGGGAGTTTCCGTGGGGCACGCTCGGCTACGTCCAGCACGAGAACCCGGCGCTGCTGCCGCTGGCGGCCTGGGGCGGCGTCTATGCGCTCTCCTTCGTGACGGTGCTGGGCGGCGCGGCGCTGGCCGCGCTCGTCCCCGGCACCGACACCGGGGGGCGTCGTGCCGCCGCCATCGCGCTGGCCGCCGTCGTGGCGGCCCACGGGCTCGGCCTGGTGCTCGGGGCCTCCGAGCCGGAGCAGGGGCCGACGGTCCGGGTGGCGGTGCTCCAGGGCAACATCGACCAGGGGGTCAAGTGGAGCCGCGGCTGGGCGGAGAAGACGCTCGCCCTCTACGAGGACCTGACGCGCCGGGCGGCCGCCGCCGGCGCCCGGGTGGTGGCCTGGCCGGAGACGGCGGTGCCCGGCGTGATCGAGGGCAGCACCGCCCTGCGCCGACGCCTCGAGCGCCTGGCCGCCGAGACCGGCGCCGACCTGGTGGTGGGCGGCGTCGGCGTCGCGTACCAGGGCGAGCCGCGTCCGTCGGCCTACTTCGACAGCGGCTACGTGGTGAGCCCGACGCGCGGCTTCACCGATCGCTACGACAAGGTGAAGCTTGTGCCCTTCGGCGAGTACGTGCCGTTCCGCCCGCTGCTGGGCCTGTTCATCGGTGCGGTGGCCAGCGGCGCCACGTCCCTCGACGTCTCCCCCGGCGAGCGGCCGCGGGCCGTCGTGCTCGAGGACGCCGGCGTGCCGGCCGGCGTGGTGGTCTGCTACGAGCTGCTCTTCCCCGACCTGGTGCGCCGCTTCGCCGCCGACGGCGGCGAGCTGCTGCTCGCCATCACCAACGACGCCTGGTACGGCCGCACCGGCGCCCCCTACCAGTTCCTGGCCATGACCGCGCTGCGCTCCGCCGAGACCGGCCTGTGGACCGCCCGGGCCGCCAACACCGGGGTGTCCGGCTTCATCGACGGTCGCGGCCGGGTGCGCGAGCGGACGCCCATCTTCGAGCGGGCCTGGCGGGTGGCCGACGTGCCGCGCCACCCGTCGCCGCGGGAGGCCACCTTCTACGTCCGCCACGGCGACGTCTTCGCCGGGCTGTGCTGGGTGGCGGTGCTGGGCCTGGCGGTGGCCGGCCGGCTGCGACGGAAGGCCGCGCCGGACGTGCGAGACGCGGGCGAATGAGGGATGCTCCGCCGACCGCCCCCCGCGAGGACGCCATGAGCGAGCAACGAGAGATTCCCCAGGACCACGAGCTGGAGGAGCGCCTGACCGCCCTGCGCGCGCGCTTCGACGAGCTCCGGGGGCGTCTTTGACCTGGAGGGACTGCGGGCGCGCCTGGAAGCGCTGGACGCCGAGGCGGCGGACCCCTCTCTCTGGGACGATCGCGAGCGGGCGGAGCGCACGCTCCGGCTGAAGCGGGGCGTCGAGCGCGAGCTCGAGCGCTACGACGGCCTGTCCTCGGGCCTCGACGACCTCGAGGTGCTGCTGGAGCTGGCCCGCGAAGAGGACGACGACGACACCCGCGTCGAGGCCGAGAGCCGGCTGGCGGGCACCGAGGCCGATCTCGACACCGCCGAGCTCCAGCGCATGCTGGGCGGCGAGCACGACGCCGGCAACGCGATCGTCTCGATCAACGCCGGTGCCGGCGGCACCGACGCCTGCGACTGGGCGGAGATGCTGCTGCGCATGTACTCGCGCTGGGCCGAACAGCACGACTACAAGACCGAGATCCTCGACCTCCAGGCCGGCGACGAGGCCGGCCTGCGCGGCGCTACGGTCCTGGTGTCGGGCGAGTACGCCTACGGCTACCTGAAGGCGGAGGAGGGGGTGCATCGGCTCGTCCGGATCTCGCCCTTCGACTCGCAGGCGCGCCGCCACACCGCCTTCGCCAGCGTGTCCGTCTTCCCGGAGATCGACGACGCCATCGAGGTGGACATCGACGAGAACGACCTGCGGGTCGACACCTACCGGGCGGGCGGCGCCGGCGGACAGCACGTGAACAAGACCGACTCGGCGGTGCGCCTCACCCACATTCCCACCGGCATCGTGGTCCAGTGCCAGAACGAGCGCTCCCAGCACAAGAACCGCTCGTCGGCGCTGAAGGTGCTGCGCTCGCGGCTCTTCGAGCACTACCGGCGCGAGCAGGAGGAGAAGATGGACGCGCTGCGCGGCGAGAAGCGCCAGATCGACTTCGGCAGCCAGATCCGCTCCTACACCCTCCACCCGCAGCAGCGGGTGAAGGACCACCGCACGAATCTCGAGGCGGGCAACGTGGACGGCGTGCTCGAGGGCGACCTCGACCGCTTCATCCGCGCGACGCTGCTCGCGAAGGCAGGAGGCGAGGCGTGAGTCAGAAGGAGCGCGAGGCGCGTCGCGCGCGGCTCGCCGCACTGCGGGAGGCCGGCGTCGATCCCTACCCGGCGCGGGTGGGTCCCCACGAGGCGATCGGGGAGCTGGCCGAGCGTTTCGCCGACGTGGACGGCGAGACCCTCGAAGCGAACCCGGAGACGGTGGCGATCGTCGGGCGCGTCGTGGCGCTGCGCGTGTTCGGCAAGCTCATCTTCGCGACGCTCCTGGAGAACGGCGCGCGCATGCAGATCAGCGCGCGCAAGGCCGAGTGCTCCCCCGAGTGCTTCGCCTTCGTGAAGGGGCTGGACGTCGGCGACTTCGTGCGCGTCGAGGGTCCGCTCTGGCGCACCAAGAGCGACGAGCTGACCGTCGACGCCCGCGACGCCCAGCTGCTGTCGAAGGGCCTGCGCCCGCTGCCGGAGAAATGGCACGGGCTCTCCGACGTGGAGGCGCGCTTCCGCCAGCGCTACCTGGACCTGCTGGTGAACGCCGAGGCGCGGGAGGCGGCGCTGCTGCGCAGCCGCATCGTGAAGACGATGCGCTCCTTCCTGGACGGCCGCGGCTTCGTCGAGATCGAGACGCCGGTGCTCCAGACCATCTACGGCGGCGCCGCGGCGCGTCCGTTCACCACGCACCACAACAACTACGACCAGGAGCTCTACCTGCGCATCTCGGACGAGCTGTACCTCAAGCGGCTCGTGGTGGGCGGCATCGACCGCGTCTACGAGATCGGCCGCGTGTTCCGGAACGAGGGGGTGTCGCGCAAGCACAACCCGGAGTTCACCATGATGGAGTGCTACCAGGCCTACGCCGACTACCGGGACATGATGGACCTGACCCAGGCCATGCTCCAGGAGGTGGCCCAGCAGGCGGTGGGCTCGTTCGAGATCGACTTCCGCGGCGAGAAGATCGACCTCTCCGGCGAGTGGCGGCGGGTGACGCTGCGCGACGCCATCGCCGAGGCGATCGGCATCGACATCCTGGCCCACGACGACCTGCCGGCCCTGGTGGCGGCCTGCAAGGCGAAGGGCGTGGGGCCGCTGGACGCCCCCACCTGGGGCCGCCTGGTGGACGACCTGTTCAGCGAGCACGTCGAGCCCACGCTGGTGCAGCCCACCTTCGTCACCGACTATCCGGTGGAGCTCTCGCCGCTGGCCAAGCGCTCGCCGGAGGATCCGCGGCTGGTGGAGCGCTTCGAGCCGTTCCTCGGGGGCATGGAGATCGGAAACGCCTTCAGCGAGCTCAACGATCCGGACGATCAGAGGGAGAGGCTCACGGCGAGTCGCGCGGCCCTGGACGCGGGCGACGAGGAGGCCCACCCGCTGGACGAGGACTACCTGCGTGCCCTGGAGGTGGGGCTGCCGCCGACCGGCGGCCTGGGCATCGGCGTCGACCGGCTGACCATGATCCTGGCCGACGCGCCGACCCTGCGCGAGGTGATCGCCTTCCCCCACATGCGCCCGCGGGCCGGATCGCACGACGACGACGACGGGACGGAGGAGGACGCGTGACCCTGCTGGCGTCGGCGCTGTGGGACGTATTGACGGCGGCGGGCGGCACCGTGGCCCTGGCGCTCATCGTGGTGATCGCGCTGGGGATCAACGCCATGACCCTGCTCTTCGCCGGCTCCGCCGTGGTGGCGCTGGAGCGCTTCGCGCGGGCGGCGAAGCGCACCCGCAGCCTGGTGGCCTTCGCGCTGCCCTGGTCGGCGGCGCTGGCCGGGCTCGCGTTCTACAGCCAGGCCGAGCAGCTCTCCGGGCTCTCGACCGCGGAGCGCATGCAGAACCTCGCCGCCACCTTCGGCGTGGTGGCGCTGGGCGTGGCGCTCTGCTCGTGGGCGACGCGCGCGGTGCTGCGGCGCGTGGCCGGGGCGACGCTGGCCCGTGTCACGCTGGTGGCGCTGGGGCTCGGCACCGCGCTTGTGCTGGGCGGCACCGGCCGCATCGTCTACGCCGCGGCGCCCACGGCGGTGGCGCTGCTCGCCGCCCTGGCGCTGCGCTGGCGCGGGCGCTCCGCGCCGGCCTCCCAGCTCGAGGGCATGCTGCGCCTGCTGGCCGGCTCGCTGGCCGTGGGCGTGGCCATCGCCTTCTTCGTCACCGACCCGAACGCCTACCTGGCGGTGGGCGGAGCCTGGGTGCTGGTCGCGCTCGGCCTGGCCGTGGCCCTCGGCCTGGTGCCGGTGGCCGCCGCCGGCATCCTCGACTCGCGGCTGTCCGCCGAGTGGTTCATCGCCGTCCGCTACCTGGTGGCGCGCCGTCGCCAGACCTTCATCTCGGTGATCACCGGCATCTGCGTGGTGGGCATCGCCGCCGGCGTGTGGCTGATCATCACCGTGCTGTCGGTGATGAACGGCTTCGAGCGCACCTGGCGCGAGGAGATCATCGGCAACCGCGCCCACTTCACCGTGCAGAGCGGCATGGGACCGATCGAGGACTACGCCGACGTGCTCGAGACGGTGGCGGCCACCCCCGGCGTGACCGGCGCCTCGCCCTACCTGGACGCCGAGGGCATGGTGCGCGGCGAGCGCGGCGAGATCATGGCGGTGCGCGTGCGCGGCGTGGATCCCACCCGCGTGGCCCAGGTGACCGACCTGCGCGAGGACCTGATCTACGGATCGCTCGACGGCCTGCTGCCGGAGAACTCGGACCCGGCTGAGCCGGCCATCCTGGTCGGCAGCCAGCTGGCCGGCGCGCTCGGCGTGGTGGTGGGCGATCCGCTGCTGCTGGTCTCGCCCTTCGGCGGTCCCCAGACGCCGCTGGGGCCGGCGCCGCGCCTCAAGCGCTTCCGCGTGGCCGGCGTGTTCGAGTCGAGCTTCTTCCAGTACGACGAGATGTTCACCTACGTGAACCTCGGCGCGGCCCAGGACTTCCGGCGCGTCGGCGACGTGGTCGACGGCATCGAGGCGCGCACCACCGACTTCTACAGCTCGCGCCGGGTGGGCGAGCAGGTGACCCAGGCGCTCGGCTTCCCGTACTACACCGTCGACTGGAAGGAGTTCTTCCCGGCCTTCTTCCAGGCGCTGAAGAGCGAGCGGGTGATGATGTTCATCCTGCTCACCATGATCATGGTGGTGGCCGCCTTCTCGATCGTCTCGACCCTGGTGATGATGATCATGGAGAAGTCGAGCGACATCGCGATCCTGAAGGCGATGGGCGCCGAGGACGACAGCATCGAGCGCATCTTCGCGCTGGAGGGGACGCTGATCGGCCTGGTGGGCACGGCGCTGGGCGTGGTGGCCGGGCTGTCGGTGACCGCCCAGATCGAGTGGATCCAGCGCCAGATCGAGGGCTTCGTGGGCATCGACACGCTGCCGGCCAGCATCTACCAGTTCTCGACGCTGCCCGCCGAGTTCGACGCGGGCCAGATCGCCATCGCGGTCGGCATCGCGCTGGTGCTCGCGCTGGGAGCGACGCTGGTGCCGAGCCGCCAGGCCGCCCACCTCGATGCGGTGGAGTCGCTCCGCTATGAGTGACGAGCTGCTGCGCATCACGGGGCTGCGGCGCTCCTTCGTCACCGGCGACGCCTCGATCGAGGTGCTGCGGGGCATCGACCTGCTGATCCGCCGGCGCGAGCGGCTGGCGATCCTGGGCGAGTCGGGCGTGGGCAAGAGCACGCTGCTCCACGTGCTCGGCACCCTCGACCGGCCCAGCCAGGGCCGGGTGCTGTTCGAGGGCGAGGATCTGTTCGCCAAGGACTCGAACGGGCTGGCGGCCTTCCGGAACGAGAAGCTCGGCTTCATCTTCCAGTTCCACCACCTGCTGCCCGAGTTCGACGCGCTGGAGAACGTGATGATGCCCGGGCTGATCGGCGGCCGGTCCTTCGACGAGATGCGCGAGCGCGCGACGCGTCTGCTCGGCGAGGTGGGCCTCGAGCACCGCATCACCCACCGGGTGACCAAGCTCTCCGGCGGCGAGCGCCAGCGGGTGGCCGTGGCCCGCGCGCTGGTGCTCGAGCCGGCGCTGCTGCTGGCCGACGAGCCCACCGGAAACCTGGACCCGAAGACCGCCGACCAGGTGCTCGACCTGCTGCTCGAGATGAACCGGGTGCACGGCACCGCGCTGGTCGTGGTGACCCACAGCCCGGACATCGCGGCGCGTCTCGGACGCCGCGTGGTGCTCGTGGACGGCTATCTCGAGGAGCCGACCCTCGCGGAGCCCGTCTCCGAGGTCTAGAACCCGCCTCGAGAACGCTCTCGCGCGGAGCTGCGCCGCCGGCGTCGCCCCGTGCCTGGCGCATTCTCGAGGCGGGTTCTAACCCGGCGTTCCTCCGTCGGAAATCGCTGCGATGCGGCCGCCGCGGGGCTTGTCACCCGGTGCGGCCGTTCAGTAGAGTCCGGCGGTTCCCCCGCCTCGCCGAGACCCGATCGGAGGATTCTTGCGTGCGCGTGTGTGCGTCCGTCGCCCAGTGACGCGGCGCGAAGGCCGCCCGTTCTGGATCGCGTGCGCGCTGCTCCTGCTTCCGCTCTGGGCGGCGGCCCAGGAGGGGTCCGCGCCGCTGCCGCGCGTGGTGGTGCTGCCGTTCGAGGTCAACAGCGCGCAGCCCATCGACTACCTGGGCGGCTCGCTGGCCGACCTGCTGCGATCGCGGCTCGAGAGCTCGGGCCAGCTGGCGGTGCTCGACGCCGCCTGCTCGCCGG
>JBNLVK010000229.1:0-18125 GCA_050618055.1 Myxococcota bacterium | reverse complement strand
GCCGCGGATGATCGCGAACTGGCCCTCCACGATGTTCACCCCGGCCACGCGCTTGAGCGCGTCGGCCACGTCCGACGCGGCGTACTTCGACAGATCCTCGGAGGACATGATGTTGAGCAGCTGGTCCGACTCCATGCGGATCTCCAGCGACGCCATCATCTCGCCCACCACCGAGGCGTCCACCACGAAGGCGTCGAGCTCGATGACGTCGCCGTCCGCGGCGCCGGGCACCGCCGGCAGCGGGAAGTCGGCGCGGGCGTCGCCGCCCGCCGTCACCGTCACGCCGGTCATGGTCGACGCGCGGTAGCCCGCCTTGATGAAGGTGAGCTGGTAGTCGCCGGGCGGCACCGACGCGAACTCGTAGGAGCCGTCGATCTCGGTGACGGCCACCTCCTGGTGCGGATCGCTGCCGTCGCCCGGGTCCGGGTGCTGGAGGATCACGCTGGCCGATTGCAGCGGCGCGCCGGTGGCCCCGTCGAAGACCTGTCCGTAGATCGTGCCGGTGCTGCCGTCGCCGGCCACCGCCTCGGCGGTGCCGACGTCGCCGAGCACGTCGGCGAGCGACTCGTCGGTCTGCTGGGCATTCGCCAGGCCGACGGCGCAGGAGACGAGCACGACGACGCGGACGAGGAGGGATGTCATGGGTGGTGTCGTTGGAGGAGGTGGAGGAGGGTGGGTGGCTAGCGGGCCCGGACCGCCTGCTCGACGCGGGCCAGGAAGCGCTCGACCCGCGGCTCGTTGCGGATCTCGAGCGCCTTGCGCAGCAGCTCCGCCGCCTTCGCGTAGTCGCCGTCGGCCACGCGGAACTGGGCGTGGACGAGCAGCGCCTGGTACTCGTGGGCTTCCAGCTTCTCGGCGCGCTCGACCATCAGCAGCGCGCGCTCCGCGTCGCCCTTCTCGTGGTGGTACGCGGCCAGCTCGAGCAGCGCGTCGCCGCGGGTCCCGTCGCGCTCGACCACCTGCTCGAGCAGCCGCGCGGCCTCGGCGTCGCCGCCCGTCGCCCGCGCCCGCTTCGCCCTCAGCGTCAGCACGCGCAGCTCGTCGTCGGTCTCGAGCTTCGGGTAGCGCTTCCCGATCGACGCCAGGATCTCGCCGGCCTCGGCCCAGGCCTGGGTGCGGACCAGCAGCTCGGCGGCGCGCACCGACGTCTCGAACCCGGTGCCCTGCGCGTCCTTCTCGATCGCCTCCAGGTAGGCGTCCTTGGCCAGGTCGTACATGCCCTCGTTCATGTAGACGTCGCCGAGCAGCACCAGCGTGCGCGGCTGCGCCTTGCCCAGGGCGCGCACCGCCTCCAGGTTTACGGCGGCGGCCAGCGGCCGGTCGAGGCCGATGTAGGCATTGGCCTGGAGCATCCAGATCTGGGCGTCCTCGGGCTTCTCCTTCAGCAGGCTGTCGAACAGCGCCGCCGCCTCGTCGTGCTTGCCGCGTCCGAGCAGCGCCTGGGCCAGGCCCACCTGCCAGTCGCGCACCTCCGGCTCCTGGAGGATCGCGCTCTGGTACGCCTCCTCGGCGGCGATCACGTTCTCGAGCTGGAGGTGGCAGTAGCCGAGCAGGCCGAAGTTGCGTCCGTCCCGGTCACCCAGCTCGACCGCCTTCGACAGGTGCTTCGTCGCCGGCCCGAACTGCTCGCTCTGCACCAGCAGCAGGCCCAGGTTCTTGTGGGCGCGGCGGAAGTCGGGGAACTTGGCGAGCGCGCCCTCGTAGTTCTTCCTGGCGCCGGGGAGGTCGCCGTTCTGGAACTGGAGGTTCGCCAGGATGAAGTCGACGGCGGCGCTACTGTTCGGACCGACCGCACCCTGGAGCATGGCCGCCGCGGCGCGCGTGTCGACCTTCATCAGCTCGATCACCTCGCGCAGCATCTCGAGCTCGGTGGTGTTCACGTCGGGCTCGGCGCCGGAGAGGAAGCCGTAGGACCCGAGGAAGCGCTTCTGCCACTCCGGGTCGCGCACGATCTGCCGCGTGGTCGCGTCGGCGTGGGCGGCGCCCGCGGCGAGCGCGACCAGCAGCAGGAGGACGGTCGAGACGGTCTTTCGTTTCATGGTTCTCACCGGATGTTGATCGGAATGGGCAGGCGGGCCTGGGCCTTCACCGGCTGACCGCCCTGGGTGGGCGGCGTGAAGGTCCACTTCTTCACCTGCCGGGCGACGACGCCGTCGAAGTCGGGCAGGTTCGACGAGTCGACCCGGGCGTCGAGCACGCGGCCCGTCTCGTCGAGCTTGACCAGCAGGACCACCTTCCCCGACACCTTCTTCTTCTTCAGGCGGCGCGGGAAGTCGAGGCGCGCGCCGCCCATGGGTCGCGGGATCTGGTCGAGCTTCGAGAAGTCGACGAAGTCCTCGGTGCCCAGGTCGCTGGCCGACGTGCCGATTGTCGGCATGGCGAAGTCGCCGGTCAGCGATCCGCCGGTGCCCGGGTTGAGCGCGATGTCGAGCTGGTCGAGCGAGAGCTGCGGCGGCTCGGCCTCCAGCTCCGGCGGCGGCTCCTTCTCCTCGGGCGGCGGCGGCTCCTCCTCCTCGATCTCGAGCATCTCCGGCGGCGTGTAGGCCACCAGCGTCTCCTCCAGCTCGCTGGTCGGGGGACGCACGTCGCCCATCATCTGGGCCAGCGCCATCAGCACGAACAGCCCGAACGCGAACGCCACCCCCAGCGCCAGGGAGGCGGGAAGCTCGGTCGTGCTCTCGGGCGGCCGATGGTTGGGAGGGGACATGGCGGACGTCGCCTAGTCGTTGCGGGTGGAGAGACTGATCTTCTTCGCCCCCGCGTTCTTCACCTCGCTCCAGACGTCGGAGAACACGCCGTGGTCGGCGCGCGCGTCCGCCTGGAGGATGACCGGGAGCTCGTCCTTCTTGAGCAGCTGCCGCACGCGGGCGCCGACGCCGGAGACGCCCAGCTCCTTGCCGCCGTAGACGACCTTGTTGTCGGCGGTGACCGCGATGATGATGCTGTTGCGCTCGAGGTCGGCGGCGACGGAGGCGTCAGGCTTCGCAATCTCGACGCCGGGCTCCTCGACGAAGACGGTCGTCACGATGAAGAAGATCAGCAGGATGAAGATGCAGTCGATCATCGGCGACAGGTTGATCTCGGTCTCGCCCTCGCCCTCGTCCAGGATGGAACGGTGCCGCTGGCCCATCAGTTCACCGTGTTGAACGAGAGCATCTGGGCGCCGCCGCGCCGGGCGGCGTCCCACACCGACACGAAGGTGCCGTGGGCCGACTTCTCGTGGGCGCGGATCACCACCGGCGTCTCCGGGTCGGAGAGCAGCGCCTTCACCTTGCCGGTCACCTCGGCCAGGCCGATCTCGCTCTTCTCGAACAGGATCTTGTCGTCGGCCGTGATCTCGAGGACGACGTTCTCGTTCTCCTCGAGCGACACCGACGCGGCGGCGTCGGGCTTGGCCACCGAGAGGCCCTTCTCCTCGACGAAGACCGTCGTCACGATGAAGAAGATCAGCAGGATGAAGATGCAGTCGATCATCGGCGACAGGTCGATCTCGGTCGCGTCGTCGTCGGACAGGATGCTGCGCCTTGCCACGGTCGCTCCTACTCGAACTTCAGGTGCGAGAGCGTCAGGCTCTCGAGCCGCGCGATGCGGGCCTCGAGGTGGTGGCGCTGGCGCTGGATCACCATCACCAGGAAGAGTCCGGGCAGCGCCACGGTGAGGCCGGTCTGGGTGGTGACCAGTGCCTCGGAGATGCCCGACGCCACCACGCCCGCGGTCTCGCCGCCGCCGCTGGTGGAGATGCCGAAGAAGGTCTGGAGCATGCCGAGCACCGTGCCGAGCAGGCCCAGCAGCGGGGCCGCCGCCACCAGCGTCCCCACGAACTTCGCCCGCCGGTCGATCAGCGAGACCAGCGACAGGCGGACCTCGTCGAAGCGGTTGCGCACCTGCTTCTGGCTGCGCACGCCCTCCTGGGTGAAGCGGATGATCTCGGCGACGCGACCCTCGGCCTGCGAGGGATCGCGCACCCAGTCCCACCACTTCATCTCGCCTTCGTCGGAGAGGTCGGCGCGGCGCACGTAGAGCACGAGCTGGAAGGCCTGGGCGTAGAGCAGCACGGCCAGGGCGAACAGCGGCAGCATCACCCAGCCGCCGGAGAGCCAGATCTCCAGGATGCGGCTAGCCACGGAGATCCTCCGGCGTGCGCGCCAGCGGCTTGCGGTCGTCGGCGCGGATGGCACTCACGCCGTTCACGAAGGCCACCGACAGCTCCTCCAGCAGGCCGAGCTTGCGCTTGGCCATGCGCGAGAGCGCGCCGTGCAGGATGAGCGTCGGGATGGCGACGATGAGTCCCAGCGCCGTGGTGATCAGCGCCTCGGAGATGCCGGAGGACAGGCTCTTGGCGTCGCCGGTGCCGAACACGGTGATCAGCTGGAAGGTGCGGATCATGCCCACCACGGTGCCGAGCAGGCCCAGCAGGGGAGCGGCCGCCGCGGTGATGGCCAGGAAGGGCAGGTGGCGCTCCAGGGTCGGCCGGACGCGCAGGATCTTCTCGAACAGCAGCTCCTCGAGCACGCTGCGCTTCTCGTGGGCGAAGGCCACGCCGGTGAGCAGCATGTCGCCGGAGACGCCCGGCACCGACTTGGCCTTGGCTTCGGCGCCCGACGCGTCGCCGCGCCCGACCGCGTCGAGCACGCCGTCCACCTGCTTCGGGTCGGCCACCTCGAAGCCCACGATCTCGATGGTCTTGAAGGCGGTGAGGAGCAGCGCCGCGAGCCCGAGGGCGATGATCACATGGCCCACGACGCCGCCGTCCTCGACGTAGTCGAACACCGACTTGCGCGCCTTCTCCACCCGCAACGCCTTGCCGAGCGTCGCGTCGAGAGGAAGGGTCCCGGACCCGCTGGCGGCGATCTCGCGGATGCCGCCGGCGTAGCCGCCGGGAAGCGCCGCCACCACCGGATCGGCGGCGTTGAGCTGGCTCTCCACCAGGCCCACGACGTCGCCGTCGTTGCTGGCGTAGAAGACGGTCGGACCGATGGCGATGAAGCGTCCGTCGGTGAGCACGCCCTCCGGGCTGAGCGCCTGGCCGTCGAAGACGCGGCCGCCCAGCTGCTCGGCGAGGCGGCCGAGCGCGGCCTCGACCACCGCGATCTGCGCGGTGCGCTTCTCCTCCGCCTGGAGGTTCACGTTCTGCTCGGCCAGCTTCGCCGTGGCCGTCAGCTCCTCGTAGACGGGCAGCTCGCTGATGTTCAGCCGGCCCTCGAAGTCGCGAACGAACTCGTTGAGCCGGCTGTTGACGAAGTCCTCCTGGGCGGCGAGCGACTCGACCTGGCGGCGCAGCGAGCCCAGGTCGATGGAGCGGCTGTCGCGCACCTTCTGGAGCTCGCCGCGCTTCCGGCGCAGCTTCAGCACCTGGCTCTCCAGGCCCGACACCGACTTCGACAGCGGGATCTTCTCCCGCGCGATCTTCTCGCGCGTCGCGGCCAGCTCGGACAGGGCCTTCTGGAGGCGCGCGTCCACCTCCTTCTCCGCGGCACCGAAGTCCTGGGCGGCGACCGGGGCAGCCGCCCCCAGCAGGCCGAGCAGCAGCACGAGGGCGAGGCGCTTCATCGGATCTCGACCGGAAGCTCGACGAAGTCGATGGTGTCCACGTTGCCCTCGTAGATGTCGAGCAGCCGCTTCGCCGGGTCGGCCAGGTCGTCGACGTCGGCGAACTCCCAGCCCGCCGCGCCGGGGCGGCCGGTGCCGGCGCTGCCGCCCTGGGCGTCGACGTACACCGCCTGCCCGAGTCCCCAGTAGAGGGTGCGCACCTGCATCTTCCGGCCGTCCGCCACCTCGCGCGTCTCGGCGACGAAGGTGGCCGTGTCGTCGAACTTCTCGGCCTGGGCGAGCACGCCGAGCACGTTCATCAGCCGCTGGCCCAGGGCCAGGCGCGTCGTCTCCGGATCGTCCGGGATCTGCACCAGCAGCGGCTCGAGCTTCTTCTGGAGCGGCTCCGGCAGTCGCGGCACCAGAGCGCGCACCTCGCCCTCCATCGCCTGCATGCGCTGTTCGAGCAGCGCCGCGGAGCGCTGGTAGCCGCCGCGGTCGAGCAGCAGGTCGCGCCGCTCCTCGTCCGCGCTCGTCGCCGTCTCCTCGAGCTCGGCGATCTCCGCCTCGAGCGCGCGCTTCTCGGTGGCGAGCAGGTCGCGCGTCGCCTCCAGCGTCTCGCGCTCGACCTCCCATTCCGACTTCTCCTCGGACAGGATCTGCCGCGTCTCGACCCACTTCTCGATCTTCGCGCGGAAGCCATCGTCGGCCGCGGCGCTGCTCGCGATCGTCACGAGGAGCGCCAGCGTGCCGATGCACCAGCTGGAAGTCCGTTCTCCGCCAGGCGGCATGGAATCGCTCCTCCTGTGGGCGAGTGCCGGGAACCTACTGAGCGCTTCGGATCACCGGCTCGACGAACGCGTGAGTTCATCGCGGCGATTGCGTGACGGATGCATGAGGACCCGAGAGGGCCAGGACTCCCTGCGCCGCCGCCAGCCCGCGTCGCGCCAGGTCCGCGCCCAGGGCCACGCCTTCCAGGTCGGCGAAGGCCTGCTCCATGGCGTGGGCGGCCAGCGCTTCGGTGTCCGCCAGCGTCGGAACGCGCATCCACACGTAGCCGTACACCCGTACGAAGTAGCGCTCGAACAGCTCGCCGAAGGCGTCCTCGCTGCCGCCGAGCGCCGCCTTCGCCAGCGCCTGGTCCGATCGGGGAATTCCCTTCACGGATCCGAGCATGGCGCGTCACCCGGTCCGCGTCCGTGAAGATCCGGCGACCGCTCGATCACGTTCCCGACACGACGCCATCGCGGGTTCGCTCAAACCACTTCCCAGCTTCACCGAAGCGCCACAGTCCTATGGTTTGCTCGGCCGTCCATGAACCGGACCTCCATGCGAACGGGCCCCGCGGACGTGCTCATCGCGTACGGGGACGAAGAGGCCCGGCGTGAGATCGGGCACGCGCTGGCCTACGGGAACCTCTCCTGCCGGGAGGCCGGGACCGGTGCCGAAACGCAGCGGATGGTCGCCGAGCGTCCGCCGGACCTGCTGATCCTCGACCTCCACCTGCCGGACCAGTCCGGCATCGGCGTGTGCCGATTGCTGCGCGAGTCGCAGCAGACGCTGCGCCTGCCCATCATCATGGTGAGCGCCCAGGCCAGCGAGATCGACCGGGTGCTCGCCTTCGAGTCGGGAGTCGACGACTTCATCGCGCGCCCCTTCTACCCGGCCGAGCTGCGCGCGCGCGTCGAAGCCGTGCTGCGCGGCTTCGAGACGACGCCGCAGCGCGAGCTGTCGCGCCCGCCCCAGCACGGGCCCATCTCGGTGGACGTGCACGCCGGCCGCGTCAGCGTGCGCGGCGAGTCGGTCGAACTGACCGCACGCGAGTTCGCGCTGCTCCAGGAGCTGGCCGTGAACTCGGGGCGCGTGGTGCGGCGCCGGCAGCTCATCGAGCAGCTCTGGGGCGATCACGCGGCGCCCACCGACCGCGCCATCGACGCCCACATCAAGAGCATCCGGCGCAAGCTCGGCGCCGCCCGCGACTGCATCGAGACGGTGCGCGGCGTGGGCTACCGCTTCGTCGAGGAGCCGAAGCTGCTGGTGCCGCGCCAGCGGGCGGCCAACGGCGCCTAGGACGGTCCGCTAGAGCGCCTCGTAGAACGCCTTCAGCATGGCGAAGGCACCGGCCGCCCCCACCAGGCCCATCTGCATCTGGTTCATCGTGTAGCCGAAGCCGAGCTTCGCGTCCGGGTCCGCCATGCCGATCGAGCCGCCGGCGCCCGGGTGGCCGAAGGCGCTCGGGTTCGGCGAGAACGGCATGAAGTCCTGGGTGAGCATGAAGCCCAGCCCGTAGCGGATGGGGATGCGCAGCACCGCGTCCTCGCCGAACGCCTGCTCGGTGCAGGCGGTGCGGATCGACTCGGGCTCGAGCAGCCGCACGCCGTCCAGCTCGCCGCCGCGCGCCAGCGTCCCGTAGATGCGGGCGAGCGCACTCGCGGTCCCGTGACCGTTGGCCGCCGGGATCTCGGCGGCGCGCCAGGCGCGCGTGTTGACGAGTCCGCGGCCGAGCGCCGGGTTGTTGAAGGCGGCGCCGGTCAGCGTGGTGGGGTCGGCCATGTCGCGCATCATCTCGCCGATCGGCCCGGGGATGTCGGCGAGCTTCGGACCGCCGCCATTCCCTTCGCCGCGCGGGATCAGCTCGCCGTGCAGGTCCGAGGTGCGCGCGTCGAGCGCCTCGGGCAGTCCGATGTGGAAGTCGGCCTCCAGCGGCTCCGCCACCTCCTCGCGGAAGAAGGTGCCGACGCTCTTCCCCGAAGCGCGCCGCACCAGCTCGCCCACCAGGTGGCCGAAGGTCAGCGCGTGGTAGCCGTGCTTCTCGCCCGGGGTCCACCAGGGCTCCTGCTCGGCCAGGGCGTTCGCCACCGCGTCGAAGCCGAACAGGTCGTCCAGGCTCAGCGGCTTGCGCACCGCGGCGAGCCCGGCCTGGTGCGACAGCAGCCAGCGCACCGGCAGGTCCTGCTTGCCGTTCGCCGCGAACTCGGGCCAGTAGCGGGCCACCGGCTCGTCCAGGTCGAGGGCGCCGCGCTCGATCAGCATGTGGGCGCACAGCGCCGTCATGCCCTTGGTGGTGGAGTAGACGTTCACCAGCGAGTCCCGCTGCCACTCCCCCGTCTTCTCCCGGTCGAGGTAGCCGCCCCACAGGTCGACCACCGTCTCGCCGTCGAGCACGAAGCAGACCGACGCTCCGACCTCGGTGCCGTTCTCGAAGCTCTCGGCGAAGATCCCGCGCACCGCGTCGAAGCGCGGGTCGCAGTGGCCGTGGAAGGGGATGGCGGTCATGGGGTCCTCCGGGTGCGGCCGACCAGTCTATCCCGAAACGTCCCGAACGGGCCCGGAACCCCTACCATCGTCCGATGGAGCGGGACCTGGCCGGACACGTGGCGATCGTCACCGGCGCGAACCACGGCATCGGCGCCGCGACGGCGCGCGGGCTCGCGGCCCGCGGCGCCGGGGTGCTGCTGTCCTACCTGCGCATCGAGGACGAGCCCGACCCGGGCATCCCCCAGGCCTACCGGGACCACCGCGCCGGCGACGGGGAGCCGGTGGCGGCGGCGATCCGCGCGGAGGGCGGACGCGCCGTGGCCGTCGAGGCCGACCTCACCGATCCGGCGGCGCCGGCCCGTCTGTTCGACGCCGCCGAGGCGGAGCTGGGCGCGGTGGACGTGCTGGTGAACAACGCCACGGGCTGGCTGGCCGACACCTTCACGCCGGAGCGCCCCGACCTGCACGCGCGCCGGCACGCGCGGGTCGACGCCGCCGGCTTCGAGCAGCAGTTCGGCGTCGACGCTCGCGGCGGCGCCCTGATGATCGCCGAGTTCGCGCGGCGCCTGGTCGAGCGCGACGGCCGCTGGGGACGCATCGTGGGCCTCACCTCCGGCGGTCCCACCGGCTTCCCGGGCGAGGTGACCTACGGCGCGGCCAAGGCGGCGCTCACCCACTTCACCCTGTCGGCGGCGCTCGAGCTGGGCGACCGCGGCGTCACCGCCAACATGGTCCATCCGCCGGTCACCGACACCGGCTGGGTGAACGAGTCGGTCGAGCGCTTCGTCGAGCGCTCGCGCGAGCACTTCCACGTGGCCAGCCCCGACGAGGTGGCGAGCGTCATCGTCTGGCTGTGCTCCGACGCCGCCTCGCTGGTGACCGCCAACGTGCTGCAGCTGCGCTGATGATCGAGCGACTGAACGCCTTCTTCGCCGCCGCGGGCGGCTGGTGCTTCGACCACCGCTGGCTGGCCCTGCTCGCCTGCGGACTCGTGCTGGCCGGCGCGCTCGCGCTCTCGTCCACGGCCCGCATCGACAACAGCTACGACGCCTTCTTCGCCGAGGACGATCCGGCCTACCGGGCCTACCTCCAGTACCGCGACGACTTCGGCTCCGACGAGGTCTCGTACATCCTCTACGAGGTGGACGCCGAGCACGGCGTGTTCGACCTGGACGTGATGCGGCGCATCGCCCACCTCTCCGAGGCGCTCGAGGACGAGGTGCCCTTCGTCTACGAGGTCACGAGCCTCACCACCGCGGAGCTGGTCACCGCCGTGCCGGACGGAATCGAGATCCGCGCGCTGTGGGACGATCCGCCGGCGACCCAGCAGGAGCTGTTGCGCGCCCGCGAGGTCTTCCTGGGCAAGCCCCTCTACGTGGGGTCGCTGGTCAGCCGCGACGCGCGCGCCGGCGCGATCGTGGTGGAGATGGACCGCACCAGCACCGACGCGCTCGAGGACATCCGCCTCGACCCGGACGGGGGCGACGGGCTCGACAACCTCTACCCGCAGGTGTCGTCGGAGGCCATCGACGCGATCCTGGCCCGCCCCGAGTACGCCGGCATCCGCTTCTTCCACTCCGGCGACACGCCGCTCAACACCGCCTACAACCGCATCATCGATCGCGAGTCGACCTTCCTGTCGCTGCTCTCCTCGGCGGCGATCGGGGCCATGCTCGCCTTCTTCTTCCGCTCGCTGCTCGGCGTGGTGGGCCCCATCCTGATCGTGCAGATCTCGGTGCTGCTGTCGGTCGCCATCGTGAGCGTGCTCGGCTGGAAGCTCGACCTGATGTTCGGCTCGGCGCCGAACCTGCTCACCGCGGTGGGCGTGGCCCACGCGGTGCACATCCTCTCCGAGTTCCGCGGGCTCCACGCGGAGCTCGGCGACCGGCGGGCGGCGCTGGTGCGGACCCTCGACCGGGTGGGGACGCCCTGCCTGCTGACCAGCCTGACCACGGCCACCGGCTTCCTGGCGCTCACGACGTCGCCCATCGAGGCGATCGCCCACATGGCGGTCTACACCGCGGGCGGCGTGATCGCGGCCTTCCTGCTGTCGCTGGTACTGCTGCCGGCGCTGCTCTCGTTCGGCAGGCGCCGCCCGGTGCGGGCGGCGGACGCCCGCGCACTCACCCGCGCCAGGGGCGGTCGGGCGCTGGTGGAGGGCCTGCGCGCCGTCGTGCGCTTCGACCTGCGCTTCCGCACGCCGATCGCGCTGGGCTTCGCCGTGCTGTTCCTGTTCTCCGGCGTCGGCATCGCGCGCCTGTCCGTCGACTCGAACTGGCTCGACGACTTCTCCGACGTGGTCCCGCTGAAGCACGCCACCCGCCACATCGACCGGGTCATGGGCGGCGTGTCGAACCTGGTCTACGTGTTCGATGCCGGCGAGGAGGGCGGCATCCTCGAGCCCGAGGCGCTGGCGGCGATGGAACACGTGCACGAGACGGCGCTCGCCCACGAGCTGGTGCGCAAGGGCCAGTCGATCGGCGACGTGCTGAAGGACCTGAACCAGGCCTTCCACGAGGGCGCGCCCGAGGCCTGGTCGCTGCCCGGCTCCCGCGCGCTCGCCGCCCAGTACCTGCTGCTCTACGAAAGCTCGGGCGGCGAAGAGGCCGAGGAGTGGCTGACCCACGACCGCTCCCGCGCCAACCTGGAGCTGCGGCTGCGCGTGGCGGAGACCAGCCTGACGGCGAAGCTGGCCGACGACGTCGAGACGGTGCTCGCGGACCTCCCCGCCGGCCTCGACGTGCAGGTCACCGGCATGGGAGCGCTCTGGCTCGAGCTGCTCGACCACATCACCACCAGCCAGATCCGCGGCTTCCTGCTGGCCTTCGCGGTGATCGGCGTGCTGATGTGCGCGATGTTCCGGTCGCTGGCGGTGGGCTGGATCGCCATGGTGCCGAACCTCTCACCGGTGGTGCTGACGCTCGGCGCCATGGGCTGGCTCGGCATTCCGCTCGACTACACCAAGGTCACCATCGCCAGCGTCGCCATCGGCATCGCGGTCGACGACACCATCCACCTGCTGAGCCGCTACCACCGCGAGTTCCGCAAGCGCGGAAGCTACGCCGAAGCGCTCGAAGCCGCGATGCTCGACGTGGGGCGCGCCCTCTTCATCACCTCGGCGGCGCTGGTGCTCGGCTTCCTCATGTTCACGGCGTCGGTGCTGGACTCACAGGCCAACTACGGGGTCCTGCTGGCCGCGACCATCGTCGCCGCGCTGGTGGCCGACTTCCTGCTGATGCCGGTGCTGATCCTGCTCTTCGAGCCCTTCGGCCCGGAGGGCGCCAGCGCCGAGCTGCCCGTGAAGGAGGCGGCCTAGCTCCTTGCATTCCCGGGCGGCCATGCCCGACGATGCCTGGCGTGGCCATCCGCGAACTCGAATGGGGCGAGCCGCTGCTGGTCCGGCAGCGGGTCCCCGAGCTCGAGGCGATCGCCCGCAAGGGCGGTCCGGTGCAGGGCGGCTCGGCCTACTTCAGCGGAGTGCCCTGGGTCTACCTGGCGGCGGTCCGCCTGAACCAGCGCCTGCTGGCCCGGGTGGCGCTCGACCACGACCTGGCGGACCTGGCCGGCCTGGTGGTCTCGCGCGACAACTCCTGCCGCTACTGCTTCGCGGTGCAGCGGGCGCTGCTGCGTACGGTGGGCTTCGCCGAGGAGCGCATCCTGGAGCTGGAGGAGACGCTCATGCTCCAGGAGCTGGATCCGCCGGAGCGGATGGTGCTCGAGTTCGCGCATCGCGTGTCACGCGCGAACCCGCTGCTGACACCGCGCGACGTCGAGCCCCTGCGCGCCGCCGGCTTCGACGAGCTGGCGATCCGGGAGGTCGCGGTGATCGCCGGCCTGAACCTCTTCTTCAACCGCATCTCCACACTGGGCGCGCTGCCGCCCGCGGGCTGGGAGGCCCTGCCCGACCGCTGGCTGACCCGGCTGGCCCGACCGCTGGCGCGGCGGGTGGTGAACGCGCGCATCCGGCGCCGCGACGAGGCGGCGGCCCTGTCCCCGGACCAGCGGGTGGGACCCTGGTCGTACCTGGTGAATGCGCTGGACGGACACCCCTTCGCCGGCGAGCTGCGCACCACCCTCGACGACATGCTCGCCTCGGAGCTGCTGCCGCGCCGCACGAAGGCGCTCTGCTTCGGCGTGGTCGCGCGCGCGCTCGGCTGCGACCGATCGGAGCAGGAGGCGGCCGGCGTCGCGCGGGACGAGGGCCTGTCCGCGGACCACTACGAGGAGACGCTGGCGAACCTGGCGTCGCCGGCCCTCGACCCGACCGAGAGCCGGCTGGTGCCGTTCAGCCGCCAGACGGTCTGGTACCAGGTGCCCGACCTCCAGCGCCGCACCCGCGAGCTGGCCGGGCAGCTCGAGCCCGGGGTCTTCCTCGAGACGATCGCCGTGGTGAGCCTGGCCAACGTGGTCTGCCGCCTCGGGTTCCTGGCGGAATGAACCCGACGGCGGGGGTCGCGATCGTCGCCGCCCTGGCGCTCTGCGCGCTGGGCGCCGCCTGGTGGCACAGCCGGCGCGAGGCGGCGCGCCTGCTCCGGCGGCTGCGCAGCACCAGCGCCGAACTCGAGAACCTCCAGCTCGCCTTCAGCCGCTTTGCGCCGGACCCGGTGGTGGAGCGGGTCATCGCCGACGGCATCGACCACCGCGGCGAGAAGGTCGAGGTGACCGCGCTGTTCGCCGACCTGGTGGGCTTCACGGCACTGGCCGAGCAGCTGCCGCCGGACGTGCTGGTGCGCGTGCTGAACGGCTACTTCGAGCGCATGTCCGCCGCCATCGGCCAGCACAAGGGGCACGTGGCCACGCTGATCGGTGACGGCCTGCTGGCGCTCTTCGGCGCACTCGAGCCGAACCCCTGGCAGACCCACGACGCCGCGGCCGCGGCGCTCGCCATGCGCCACGCGCTCGAGGCCTACAACCGGGAGCTTCGCGAGCAGGGCCTGCCGGAGCTCGCCATCGGCATCGGCCTGCACCGCGACGTGGGCGTCGCCGGGCTGGTCGGCAGCCGCGATCGCATGGAGTTCGCCATCGTCGGCCGCACGGTGAACGTGGCGGCGCGCGTCCAGGACCTGACGCGCGAGCACGCCGCCTCGGTGATCGCCACCGACGCCGTGGCGGAACGCCTCGACGCGCGCTTCGTGCTGCGCCCGCTGCCGCCCACGCCGGTGAAGGGCGTCGAGCGGCCGCTGCGCATCCACGCGGTCGAGTCCTTCCACGAGGCCGGCGGCGCCCCCACCGGCTAGTCTCCCGGTATGGGATCGATCGTGAAGATCCGTCCGGGACGGCTGGAAGGCGCCGAGCGCCGCGGCGTGCACGTCTTCCGCGGCATCCCCTACGCCCAGGCGCCGCGCGGCGCGCTGCGCTGGCAGCCGCCCCAGCCGGTGCCGTCCTGGCGCGGCGTGCGTCCGGCGCGCAGGCTCGGGAAGGCCGCACCGCAGATGCCGCCGGCCATCTGGCTGGTGCAGCGCGCGGTGGGCGTCGGCGCCGACGCCCAGAGCCAGGACTGCCTCTACCTGAACGTGTGGACGCCCGGCTGCGACCGGAAGCGACGCCCGGTGCTGGTGTGGATCCACGGCGGCGCCTTCATGCTCGGCTCCGGCGGCACGCGCATGTACGACGGCACCAGCTTCGCCCGCACCGGCGACGTGGTGGTGGTGACGATCAACTACCGGCTGGGCGCATTGGGCTTCCTCGACCTGAGCGGCGTGCTACCGGGCCAGGCGGTGGGCAACGCCGGACTGCGCGACCAGATCGCCGCCCTGGAATGGGTGCGCGACCACATCGAGGCCTTCGGCGGCGACCCGGAGAACGTCACGATCTTCGGCGAGTCGGCCGGGGGCATGAGCGTCGGGACGCTGCTGGGCACGCCGGCGGCCCACGGGCTCTTCCGCCGCGCCATCGCCCAGAGCGGCGCCGCCCACAACGCGTCGAGCCGCGAGCGCGCGAAGCGCATCGCCGAGACCTTCCTGCGCGCCATCGGCTGCGACGACCTGGCGGGCCTCCAGCAGGCGAAGGTCCGCGACGTGCTGGCCGCGCAGCGCCAGACGACCCTCGAGCACACCGGCCTCGACGCGGCCATGGCCTGGCAGCCCACGGTCGACGACGACCTGCTGCCGGCCGCTCCCATCGAGGCCGTCGAGAAGGGACTGTCGCGCGGCGTGCCCACCCTGGTGGGGAGCAACCGCCACGAGTGGCGCCTGTTCATGCTGGGCGACCGCAAGGCGTCGCGCCTCGACGAGGAGGGTCTCGAGGGCCGCTTCGGCCATGCCCTGCCGGGCACCGACGCCTTCGGCGTGGCGCTGGCCCGCCGCGCCGCCCTCGCCTACCAGGAGATGGGCGACCGCGACCTGGCCCAGCCGCGCGACCGCTGGGAGGCCTTCCAGTCGGACCGCATCTTCCACCACCCGGCCCACCGCCTGGCGGCGGCCCAGACGGCCCACGCGCCCACCTTCGCCTACCAGTTCTCGTGGGTGCCGCCGGGCCCCATGCGCAACGCGCTGGGCGCCTGCCACGGGCTGGAGATCCCGTTCGTGTTCGGCACGCTGCGCGAGCCGGCGCTGCGCCCGATCCTGGCGGCGGCGCCGCGGGCGCGCCAGCTCTCGGAACGCATGCAGCGCGCCTGGATTGCGTTCGCGAAGACCGGCGATCCCGGCCACGAAGGGCTTCCCGACTGGCCGACCTACGCGTCCGACGCGGCGACGCTGCGGCTCACCCGCCGCCCCCGCCTCGAGCACGACCCGTTCGGCCACGGCGTGCGCTTCTGGAGCGAGATCGAGTCGCTCGCCCGGCGGCGCGCGGCCTGAACCCACGCGGGTCCGGCTAGCGCCTTCCCTGCACCTGGCGGTGCAGCTTCGAGCGCAGGCCCTTCGGGTAGCTGCCCGCCACGATGAAGCGGGCCGGCACGTCGCCCGAGTTCCACCAGCGGTGGGGCAGCGCCGCCTTGAAGTGGAGCGTGTCGCCGGCCTCGAGCACGTGGTCCTCGCCGTCGACGCGGCAGGTGACCTGGCCCTCCTCGCAGATCACCACCTCTTCGCCGTCGTAGGCGTACTGGTCCTTGCCGCTGCCCCGGCCCGGCTGGAGGTGGAAGCGCCACAGCTCGATGGCCGGATCGAAGAGGTCGCCCGACAGGCGCTCGGCCTTCACCTTCGAGCCGCGGGCGATGGTCGGGTGCTGCTTGGCGCGCAGCAGCACCACGTCGTTCTCGTCGCGCTCCTCGCCCACCACCTCGGCGGGACGCCGGCCCAGACCGCGGGCGACCTTCAGCAGCACCGCCACCGACGGCACCATCTGACCGGTCTCGATCTTCTGGATGGTGCTGGCGGCGACGTCGCTGCGTCCGGCCAGCTCCTGGAGGGAGAGCCCCTGCTCCTCCCGCCAGCGCCGGACCCGGCGACTGATCTGGTCGAGGGCCTCGTCCATCGCCGGACGAGGGTATCACAGCCGTTTCCGATGCATCCCCGCCGTTTCCGATCGGAACGGGGCGGAGAACGCCTCAGACCTCTTCCAGGAAGACGATCTCCGGCGGACCGGCGAGCACCGCGGCGAACTGGGCGCCCTTGCTCTTCAGGTTCTCGCTGTGCTGGGCCAGCGCCTCGTCGCTCTCGTACTTCTCGTAGAAGACGAAGGTGGTCGGCTCGTCCTTCTTCTGGTGGACCGTGTAGACGAGCGTGCCCGGCTCGGCGGCCAGGGTGTCGGCCGACAGCTGCTTCAGGAAGCTCTTGGCCTCCTCGATCTTGGCTTCCTGGACCTTGATGGTGGCGATCACGCTGGGCATCTGGGGGGCTCCTCGGAGTGGGGGTGACGGGTGAGGCGCCACGTTACCACCCCTGGTTTTCCGCGGCCCGGGCGCGCGGCGGGCGCCAGCCCTGCGACCAGCGGTAGAGGGGCCCCAGCGAGCGGCGCAGGCTGCGCCCCGAGGCGGTGAGCGCGTAGCCCTCTTCGGTGCGCTCCACCACGCCCGCCTCGCGCAGCTCGCGCAGGCGGGCGTTCAGCACCGAGGGCGACACGTCCTCGCAGGCCTCGCGGATGCCGCGGAAGGTGAGCGGTCCCTCGCGCAGCTCCCACAGGATGCGCAGCGTCCAGCGGCGTCCCAGCAGGTCGAGGGCCGCCATGATCGGGCGGCCGGTGTGCGATCCGCGGACGCGCCTGCCGGGTCGGGGGGTCGCCATTGCTACGGAAAGAGTAGCGTCGGACCGGTCGCCGTGCTAGGAATGCTACTGAAAACGTAGCGCGCTCGCCCCCCCCGGAGGTTTCATGGCCCCGCGCATCGCCCCCCTCGATCCCCCCTACGCCCCCGAGGTCCAGAAGCTCTTCGACGTGGTCATGCCCGAGGGCATGGAGCCGCTGGTGCTGTTCCGCACGCTGGCGACCCACGAGCGCATCTTCCCGCGCTTCATGCGGGCCGGCGTGCTCGACCGGGGCCCGGTGGAGATCCGGCACCGCGAGCTGGTCATCCACCGCACCACCGCCCGCTGCGGCGCCGAGTACGAGTGGGGCGTGCACGTCAGCGCCTTTGCCCGACCGCTGGGGCTGTCGGACGCGTGGATCCGCGCGACGGTGCGCGGCGACGCCGACGATCCGGTCTGGTCGGAGCCGGAGCGCGCGCTGGTGCGCATGTGCGACGCGCTCCACGACGCGTCCACGCTGCCGGACGCGCTCTGGCGCGAGCTTCGCGGCCACTTCAGCGAGGAGCAGCTGCTCGAGCTGATCTACACCGCCGGCATGTACCACGCGGTCTCGTTCCTGGCCAACGGCCTGGCGCTGGCGAACGAGCCCTTCGCAGAGCGCTTCCCGGACTGAGGCGATCTGTGCCACGATCAGGCCTCGATGAACGCCACCGATGCCCCCTATCGGTTCGAGGCCTACGAGGTCTCCTACTTCTCGGCGAAGGTGCGTCCGGCGCTGCGCTACAAGCAGCTGTGGTACGAGGAGCGGCGCGCCGACCTCCAGGAGCTGATCCGCCGCACCGGCATGGCGTTCATTCCGGTGGTGATCACGCCCGACGACGAGACCTGGCAGGACTCGACCGAGATCTACGCGAAGCTCGAGGCGCGCCACCCGAATCCGCCGCTGTTCCCGTCGACGCCGCTCCAGCGCTTCGTGGCCCGGCTGGTGGAGCTGTACACCGACGAGGTCGCGCTGATCCCGGCCATGCACTACCGCTGGGGCAGCGAGCTGGGCGAGGCGTCGGCCCGCGCGCGCTTCTCGGCCATGATGGGGAGCCGGGAGCGGGGAAACGCCGCCGCCGACCGCATGGTGCAGGCCCGGCACCTGGTGGGCGCCAGCCCGCACGCCGCCCCCGCCATCGAGGCCCACACCGAAGCGCTGCTGGCGGCGCTGTCGGC
>JBNLVK010000228.1:0-20975 GCA_050618055.1 Myxococcota bacterium | reverse complement strand
GTGGTCGCCGAGATCGAGGCGGCGGTGGTGCGCTGGTGCGAGGGTCCGTGTGCGTCGGCGTCGTCGCGGGCGCTGGCGGATCCGCGCGTCTCGGTGCGCGTCGAGGACGTGGCCCGCGCGATCGCCGGCGCCCGCGGCGGGTACGACGCCATCGCCCTCGACCTCTACGAGGGCCCCCGCGGCGACGCCGCCGAGCGCAGCCACCCGATCTACGGCGACGCGGGCCTGCGCGCCGCCGCCGCCGCCCTGCGACCCGGCGGCGTGCTGGCGGTCTGGTCCGAGCAGGCGGCCCCCGGCTTCGCCCGGCGCCTCGAGGCCCGGGGCTTCCAGGTCCGCATGGAGCGCTCGGGTCGCGGCGGGCGTCGCCACCCGATCTACCGGGCGGTCCGGACCTAGGTCCGGCGCCTCGACGGCCGGAAACGAGAACGGGCCGCATCCCGAAGGGTGCGGCCCGGCTCATTGGGAAGGGGATGTTTTGAGTAGGGAGTGGCCCGCCCGCCGGCAGAGGTGACGCAACTTTTCCGCTGGTCCGGAATTTTTCTTCAAGCCATTGATTCGAAAGGGAAATCTCTTTCTGCTCCAGCCGCCGATTCGGCTCTCAGCGCGCTCTGGTGGTCGGTCGATGCGGGTGTGGGATGTCCTCGCCGCCGTCCGAATTCCGGGATACGCCGCCGCCGCAGCCGAGCCTGCGCGCGGCGGTGATCTCCATGGACGTCCACTGCAGCTCGCGCCTCGAGCGGCTGCTCCAGCCTTCGGTCGGCCAGCCCTTCCGGGTCGACCGGGTGAGCGACGCCGGCGAGGCGCTCGACCTGATCAAGCGCGAGCGGCGCCACGTGCTGTTCATCGACCTGCGCGGCCGCGGCAGCGACCGCCTGACGCCGCTGGTGCAGACCCGCGAGGTGCTGGCGCGCCTGCCGATCATCGTGCTGTCGGACCGGGACGATCGCACCGAGGCGCTCCAGGCGCTGCGCTTCGGCGCCCAGGACTACCTGACCGACGCCTTCGACGACCCGCCGGCGTTGCGCCGCAGCCTGCGCCACGCCCTCGAGCGACACCGCCTGGTGGCGGAGCTGCTGGTGGCACGCCACCGCGCCCAGTTCGTCGCCACCCACGACGCGCTCACCCAGCTGCCGAACCGCACCCTGCTCCACGACCAGCTCGGCCGCTCGATCGCCCACGCGTCGCGCACCGGCATGCAGGTGGCCGTGCTCTTCCTCGATCTCGACCGCTTCAAGACCATCAACGACACCCTGGGCCACGCGGTGGGCGACGAGCTGCTGGTGCAGGTGGCCGAGCGGTTGACGGCCTGCACCCGCCGCGCCGACATGGTGGCCCGCATCGGCGGCGACGAGTTCGTGGTCATGACCCAGGGCGTCGGTCGCGACTACGGTCCGGCGACCGTGGCCGAGAAGATCCTGCGCCGGATGGCGACCCCATTCGTGCTGAACGGCCGCGAGTACTGGATCGGGGGCTCGATCGGCATCTCCATGTTTCCGCGCGACGGCACCGACGTCGACGTGCTGCTGCGCAACGCGGATGCGGCGCTCTACCAGGCGAAGGGCGAGGGACGCAACCGCTTCCGCTTCTACGACGACTCGATCAACGCCTCGACGCGCAAGCGCATGGAGATCGAGCACCGGCTGCGCGCGGCGATCGAGCACGACGAGGTGGAGCTGTACTACCAGCCGAAGGTGGAGATCGAGACCGGCCGCATCACCGGCGCCGAGGCGCTGATGCGCTGGACCGATCCGCAGATGGGCCGCGTCCCGCCGGACGAGTTCGTGCCCGTCGCCGAGGAGAGCGGCCTGATCCACCGCCTGGGCGAGTGGACGCTGCGGGCGGCGCTGGCCCAGCTGCGCTCCTGGCGCCGGCGCGGGCTCGCCGCCGACCTGTCGATCATGGTGAACGTGTCGGCGCACCAGATCGCCACCTCCGGGCTGAACGAGATGGTGAGCCAGGCGCTGTGGGAGTCGGACGTGCCCGCCGGCGACCTGACCCTGGAGGTCACCGAGGGGGCCCTCATCCAGAACGAGCAGCGCGCGGCGGCGGTGCTGGGCAAGCTCCAGGAGATCGGCGTGTCGATCTCGCTGGACGACTTCGGCACCGGCTTCTCGTCGCTCAACTACCTGAAGCGCATCCCGGTCGACACCGTGAAGATCGACCGCAGCTTCGTGCGCGACCTGAACTTCGACCCGGACGACGCCGCCATCGTCGCGGCGATCCTCTCGATCGCGCGCCAGCTCGACCTCAACGTGGTGGCCGAGGGCGTCGAGACCCTGGCCCAGCGCGAGTTCCTGCGCGAACGGCACTGTCCCGAGATCCAGGGCTTCCTCTACAGCCCGCCGCTGGACGCCGAGTCGTTCGCGGCGCTGCTGGCGCGCGGGGTGTGCGAGCCGAAGCCGGAAGTCGACTGAGTCGAGCCCGGCGAAGCTCCGACTCCTGCTACGTTGGCCCTCCATTCGGAGGACCCATGTCGACGGAGAACCACCCGGCGCGCGTCGCCGGCGAGAAGTCGCGGGACGCGGTGGCGCGGGGCGATCGCCAGGCCTGGCTCGCACTGTGGGCCGAGGACGCCTGCATCGAGGATCCGGTGGGCGTGTCGCCGCTCGATCCGACGGGCCGGGGGCACCGTGGGCCCGAGGCGATCGCCCGCTTCTGGGACGAGGTGATCAAGCGCGACCCGAAGACGCGCACCAGCTTCGACTACCACACCCAGTACTGCGCGGGCGACGAGTGCGCGTGCGTCGGCAGCCTGACCAACCACTTCCCGGACGGCTCGAGCTTCCAGGTGTTCGGCGTCTTCGTCTACCGGGTGAACGGCGAGGGGAAGCTGGTCTCGCTGCGCACCTACTGGGAGTTCGAGCAGGGCGTGTTCAGGAAGGCGGGGGAGTAGGTCCCGGTCCCGTCGTCCCGGCGGGCGCGTCGCGGAAGGGTCGGGTCAGGAAGGCGAAGAGCTTCTAGAGTCCGCGCCACAGCTTCGGCAGCGCCCAGGCGGCGAACAGCACGAACACCACCAGCCCGGCCAGGAACACCCACGGGTGGTGGAGCGCGGCCCACAGCCCGCCGACCACCAGCACGTCCTCGCCCAGCGACGCGGTCCAGTTGCTGAAGGGCTCCGGCGACGCGTTGATGGCGACCCGCGAGCTCGCCTTCAGCGCGTGGCTGCCGGCGGCGAGGGTTCCGCCCAGCAGGCCCGCCGCCAGCTCGGCGGCCGGCGACACGTCGCCCACGGCCGACGCCGCCAGCACGGCGCCCGCCGGAATGCGCACGAACGAGTGGATCGCGTCCCAGCCGGTGTCGACCCCCGGGATCTTGTCGGCGAAGAACTCGACGCAGTACATGAGGCCGGCGGCCACGATCACCAGCGGGTCCGCCACGATCAGCAGCTCCGGCGGCAGCGCGATGTTGCCGGTGTTGTGGAGCACGCCCAGCATGAAGAGGGTGGCGTAGAGGTTGATGCCACTGGCCCAGCCCAGGCCCATGGCCAGGGAGATGGTCTCGACGGCTCCCATGCGGTCCCTCCCGAAGGTCTCTGCGGTGCACCGGCTTGGACGTGGCGCCTGCCGCTTCTATTCGTCCTCCGGGGAGTCCCGCCTGAACGGGTTCAGCCAGCGGGGCAGGCGGATCTCGAGCCGCGGGCGGCGCCGGCGCGTCTCGCGCTCCGGTCCGGCGGCCACCTCGGGCAGCGCCTCGGCCTCGTCCTCGTCGTCCATCCAGTCGCCCACGCGGATCAGGCGGTCGCCGGCGAACCAGCCCCACGGATTGCAGCGCTCGCGCGGGGCGGTCCCCTCCAGGAAGACCTCGGGGTCGCCGCTGCACAGCAGCCCGGACGGGTGGCCGGCGGCGGCCACGACCGTCGCCGTCTCGACGCCGTCGGGAACCCGGAAGGGCCGTCCGCCGGCGGGTCCGATGGCCTCGGCGAGGAAGTCGGCGAAGATGGGCAGGGCCGCGCGCGAGCCCGAGTTGCGCAGCGTCTCGCCGTCGTCGAAGCCGACCCAGACGCCGACGGCCAGGTCCGGCACGTAGCCGATGAACCAGGCGTCGCGGTAGTCGTCGGTGGTTCCCGTCTTGCCGGCGACCGGACCCGAGAAGCCCCGGGCGCGCACGCCCAGGCCGGTGCCGTGGTCGACGACGCCGCGCAGCACCGACGTCACCAGGTGGGCCTCGGCCGGGTCGAGTGCGCGGGCCCCGGACGGCTCGTGTGCCTCCAGGATCTCGCCGTCGGCGGCGCGCACCTCGAGCACCGGCCGCAGGTCGGCGCGCCAGCCCTCGGCCGCGAGCACGCCGTAGGCGCGGGTCATCTCGAGGAGGGTCACCTCCGAGGTGCCGAGCACCAGGCTGGGCACGCCGCGCATGGGGCTCTCGATGCCGAGCCGACGCGCCGCACGCACCACCCGCCGCGGTCCCAGCTCCATGCCCACGCGGATCATCGGCACGTTCAGCGAGTGCTCGACCACCTGGCGCAGGGTCACGTAGCCGCGGAACTCGCGGTCGTGGTTGCCGGGCTCCCAGTCGCCCTCCGGCGTCTCCATCGTGATCGGCTCGTCCTCGACCAGGGTCGCCAGCGTGTAGAGGGGCGGCTCGCCGCGGTACGGCGTGAGCGCCGCCAGCGCCGCCACCGCCTTGAACACGCTGCCCGGCTGGCGCCGGGCGTCGGTGGCCCGGTTGAACTGGCTGCGCCCGTGGTCGCGTCCCCCGACCACCGCGAGCAGCTGACCGCTGCGGGCGTCCAGCGCCACCAGCGCCGCCTGGAGGGGGCTCTGCTCGCGCACCAGCGCCGGGTTCTCCCGCTCCAGGCGCTCGACCCCGGACGCCACCCCCTGCTCGGCCAGGCGCTGGAGCCGCGCGTCGATCGAGGTGTGGATGCGCAGGCCGTCGTGCGCCAGCTGCTCGTCCGGGTAGCGCTCCGCCAGGTCGGCGCCGAGGGCGTCGGTGAAGTAGCGGACCGAGGCGGGCACGCGGCGCCGCGCGATCACCGACAGGTCGCGGCTGCGCGCCGCCTCGTACTCGGCCTCGTCGATGGAGCCCTGCTCGCGCATCTCGGCGAGCACCAGGTCGCGGCGGGCGCGCGCCTTCGCCGGATCGCGGCGCGGCGAGTAGAGCGACGGACCGCGCAGCATGCCGGCCAGCAGCGCCGACTCGTGCAGCGCCAGCGACTCGACCCGCCGTCCGAACCAGTGCTCGGCGGCCCGGCCCACGCCGTGGATCGCCACGCCGCCGCTCTGGCCCAGGTAGGCCTCGTTCAGGTAGGCCTGGAGGATCTCCTGCTTCGAGTGCCGCCACTCGATCAGCACCGCCAGCGGCGCCTCCTGGAGCTTGCGGAACAGCGAACGCTCCCGGCTGAGGAAGAGGTTCTTCACCAGCTGCTGGGTGAGCGTGCTGCCGCCCTGCACGATGCGACCGGCGCGCAGGTTGGCCAGCATGGCGCCGGCGATGCGGCGCAGGTCGAGGCCGCCGTGCTCGAAGAAGCGCTGGTCCTCGATGGCGAGCACCGCGTCGACCAGGTGCGGCGGCAGGTCCTCCAGCCGGACGCGCCGACGATCGCGGCCGTCCGGCGGGTGGAAGGAGGCGATCACGACGGGCTCGAGGCGCAGCACGCGCACGCTGCGGCCCTCGCCGTCGCGCAGCGACGCCACGCGGCCGCTGCGACCGAGGGTCACCTCGAGGGTGCCGCCGGCCTCGCGACCCCCCGGATGCTCGAAGGGCCGCGCGCCGATCCGCCAGATGCGTCCCGACACCGCGAAGGCGCCGGCCTCGAGCGGCGCGCCCTCGGCCGGCTGCTCCACGCGCCGGTGCGCGGTGGCGATCAGGTGCGCCTCCAGGGCGTCGGCCCCCAGCTGGGCGCCGCGCCGCAGCACCAGGGGACGCGACAGCACCCGCGACGGACCCGGCTCGTCCATGCCCTGGGCCAGATCGCGCGTCTCGACCGCCGCCAGCTGCACGCCGGTCGCCACCGCGACGGCGAGCAGCAGGGCCGCCAGCGAGCCGATTCCGATCCAGAGGATCCGCTTCATGGGAGGTCCCGCGCCGGGCGCACCGCCGGCGGCGGAGGCAGGGCGCTCTGGGTGGGGGCAGTGCCCATGGTATTCGCGTTGACACCCGCCGACCACCGCGATTGACTCCGGTGCCGAGTCCCGTCTTGCGTCGCCCCGCTCCTCGACACCTGCCCCTTCTCTGCCTGCTCGCGGGGCTCTGGCTGCTGGCCTGCGGACCGGGCACGCCGCCGGTGCCGGCCGGCGGACCGGCGGCCGGCTGGCCGGTCTACGGCGGCGACCCGGGCGGCGCGCGCTACTCGCCGCTGGACGCGATCACGCCCGAGAGCGTCCGCCACCTGGAGCGCGCCTGGGAGTTCCACACCGGCGACCTCTACGACGCGGCGCGGATGGGCCAGCGCAACCACGCCTTCCAGGCCACCCCCATCCTGCTGGGCGACACGCTCTATTTCTGTACCCCCCGCAGCTGGGTGATCGCGCTCGATGCTTCGACGGGCGAGGAGCGCTGGAGATTCGATCCGGCGGTCGATCTCTCGTGGGGGCACTACACGCTGAACTGCCGGGGCGTGGCCGCCTTCGTCGATGCGGCGGCGGCGGCGGGCCAGGCCTGTGCGCGTCGCATCCTCGTGGCCACCGCCGACGCCCGGCTGATCGCGCTGGACGCGGCGGACGGCCGGCCCTGCGCCGGGTTCGGCGACGGCGGCACGGTGGAGTTCTTCCACGACGTCGCCCTGCGGGAGCGGCGCGAGTACAGCATCTCGTCGCCGCCGGTGCTGGTGCGCGACGTGGTCGTGCTGGGCTCGTCGGTGGGCGAGAACCGGCGGACCGACATGCCGAGCGGCAAGGTCCACGCCTTCGACGCGCGCAGCGGCGCCGTGCGCTGGACCTGGGATCCCATTCCGAAGGACGCGTCCGACCCGGCCTGGCCCAGCTGGGAGGAGGGCAGTGCGCTGCGCACCGGCGCCGCCAACGTCTGGAGCCTGGCCTCGGCGGATCCGGAGCGCGACCTGGTGTTCGTGCCGACCAGCAGTCCGTCGCCCGACTGGTACGGCGGCGAGCGGCTGGGCGACAACCGCCACGCCGACTCGGTGGTGGCGCTGCGCGGCGCGACCGGCGAGGTGGTCTGGAGCTTCCAGACGGTGCACCACAACCTGTGGGACTACGACGTGGGGTCGCAGCCGGTGCTCGTCGACCTGCCGCGGCCGGGCGGCGGCAGCGATCCGGCGCTGCTCCAGGCCACGAAGATGGGCCACCTCTTCGTCCTGCACCGGGAGACCGGCGAGCCGCTGGTGCCGGTGGAGGAACGTCCGGTGCCCCGGACCGACGTGCCCGGCGAGCGCACCGCGAAGACCCAGCCCTTCCCGAGCTGGCCGCCGCCGCTGGCGCCCCAGGGCCTGCGGCCCGGCGACGCCTGGGGCTTCACCTTCTGGGACCGGGGCGCCTGCCGCGACAAGATCGCGAGCCTGCGCTCCGAGGGGATCTTCACGCCGCCGAGCACCCGGGGCACGGTGATCTTCCCGGGCACCGCCGGCGGCTCCAACTGGGGCAGCGTCGCCTACGACCCGGAGCGGCACGTGCTGGTGGCGAACACGTCGCGCATCGCGAACACCATCCGCATCTCGCATCGCGACGACGCCGGCCGTCGCGACGACCTCTACGAGATCTCCACCGCCGAGATGCAGGGCACGCCCTACGTCGCCCACTTCGGCGTGCTGCTCTCGCCCTGGGGCATTCCCTGCAACGCGCCGCCCTGGGGAACGCTGACGGCCCTCGACCTGGCGGAGCGGCGCGTGCTCTGGGAGTCGACCCTCGGCACCACCGCGGATCTCGCGCCCTTCGGCATCGCCATCCCGTTGGGCACGCCGAACATGGGCGGCGCCATCGTCACCGCCGGCGGCGTGGCCTTCATCGGCGCGGCCATGGACTCGCGCCTGCGCGCCTTCGACGTGGCGACCGGCGAGGAGCTGTGGAGCGATCGCCTGCCGGCGGGCGGTCAGGCCACGCCCATGACGTACCGGCTGCGCGACGACGGTCGCCAGTTCGTGGTGATCGCCGCCGGAGGCCACACCCAGATGCGCACGCGGCTGGGAGACAGCCTGGTGGCGTACGCATTGCCCGACCCGCGTTGACGCCGGCGGCCCTTCGTCGGACACTGGCCGGAACAACCGGGGGTCGCTGATGCGCAGACTGCCGTTCTTCGTCGTCCTGCTCGTCCTGGCCCCGGGGGCGCTCGCCGCCCCGCCCGACCCCGCCACGGTGCGCGCCAACATGCGGGCCGCCGTGCAGGCGGTCGCGGCCGAGAAGGCGTCGCGCACGCCGGCCGAGCGCAAGATCGCGTCGCAGCTGCTGTACGCCAGCCGCGCGCGCCGCGGCCAGGCCGCGATCCCCGGCATCTCCACGCTGCGCAGCCAGGTCGCCTGGGAGCGGGACGGCACCACCCTCGTCGACCTGCGGGCCACGGTCTCCGGCGACCTGCTGGCGGCGATCGAGGCGCTCGGCGGAACCGTGGTGAACGCCTACCCGCGCTACGACGCGGTGCGCGCCCGCCTGCCCGAGCCGGCCATCGACGCGCTGGCGGCGCGCGCCGACGTGCGCAACCTGCGGCCGGCGGACCGCTACGTGCTGCGCAAGGACAACACGTCGGAGGGCGACGTCGCCCACCGGGCCGACGACCTGCGGCTGGCCGAGGGCGTCGACGGCAGCGGCGTGACGGTGGGCGTGATGTCCGACGGCGTCGACACGCTGGCGGCGCGCCAGGCGACCGGCGACCTGCCGGGCACGGTGACGGTGCTGCCGGGCGCGGCCGGCGCCGGCGACGAGGGCACCGCCATGCTCGAGATCGTCCACGACCTGGCGCCGGGCGCGTCGCTGCTGTTCGCCACGGCGCTCGGCGGCGAGGCGGCCTTCGCCACCAACATCGGCGCGCTGGTGACGGCGGGCGCCGACATCATCGTCGACGACATCGGCTACTTCGCCGAGGGCGTCTTCCAGGACAACGCCATCTCGGCGGCCATCGACGCGGCGGCCGCCGCCGGCGTGCTCTACTTCGCGGCGGCCGGCAACGACGGTGCCGAGAACGCGGGCACGTCCGGCGTATGGGAGGGCGACTGGCTCGACAGCGGCACGACCAACGAGGGCAATCCGCTTCACGACTGGAACGGCCTGGGCGTCTGGGACAACTTCATCCAGGCCGACAGCGACGTCTTCATCCTGAAGTGGTCCGACGAGCTGGGCGCCTCGGCCAACGACTACGATCTGCTGCTGTTCGACCCGATGGGCACGCTGGTCGGATCGAGCATCAACATCCAGGACGGCGACGACGACCCGATCGAGAGCATCGGCAGCGACCCCTTCGACGACACGGGCAACCGCCTGGTGGTCGCCAGGTTCACCGGCGCCGACCGCATGCTCCACCTGCACACCTTCGGCGGGAACCTGGAGTTCTCCACGCCGGGCGCCATCTACGGTCACCCGGGTGCGCGGGGCGCGGTGGCCGCAGCGGCGGTCGACTACTTCTTCGCCGGGGGGCCCGGCGGCGAGTTCGACGGCAGCGAGTCGGTGGAGGCCTTCAGCTCCGACGGTCCGCGGCGCGTCCACTACGAGGCCGACGGCACGCCCATCACGCCCGGGAACTTCTCGTCGTCGGGCGGCGAGCTGCGCAGCAAGCCGGACATCGCCGGCGCCGACGGCGTGACCGTCGCGGCGCCGGGCTTCACGCCCTTCTTCGGCACCTCGGCGGCGGCGCCCCACCTGGCCGCGCTGGCGGCCCTGCTGATGGAGTTCAACCCGGCGGCCACCGCCGCCGACGTGCGCAGCGCGATGGAGGGATCCGCCCTGGACATCGAGGCGGTCGGCGACGACCGCGACTCGGGCCACGGCATCGTCGAGGCGGTGGCGGCCGCGACCCTGCTGCCGGAGCCCGGTCCGGCCGCGCTGCTGTGGGGCACGGGCCTGCTGGGCACCCTCGCGCGACGCCGTTCCCGGCGTCCCCGTAGGGGCGCTTGAACGAAAGCGGAATCGGTTTTCGTTCGAAGTGGAAACATCTTTCCCTCGGTGGCACACCGTGGTGTCGCCCATCCGACCTCGCTCCACGTGAAATCAGGCAGTTGGAGCCGTTTCCGCCCTGGCATGGGGTCTGCATCCGGAGTCCAGCTGGATCATCCGCCCTGCAGGGAAGGGACCCCCATGACCCAGCGACGGACCCTTGCGCTGTCGATGACGCTGCTCCTCCTGGCAGCGCTCCCGGCCGCGTCGACCACGACCATCACCTTCTCGGGCACGGCCCACGGCGAGGTGGTCGACACCGACTTCGCGGGCCAGGGCCTCGCCAGCATCGTGGTGACGAACATCGGTGGCGGCCCGAACCTGGGCATCACCTTCGACACCACCGAGACCGGCACCATGGATCCGGACCTCGAGGATCCCTGGTCCGGCGGCAACCTCCCCTCGAACACGCTGCTCGGCAACATCCTGGTGATCCAGGAGAACGCCACCGGCTGCGGCGACGACGTCTGCGACGTGCCCGACGACGAGGGCACGCGGCCCGCCGGCAGCATCGAGCTGATCTTCAGCCAGCCGGTCACCACCTTCGGCTTCGACCTGATCGACGTCGAGGGCACCAGCGGTCCCGACGACGAGAACGGCAGCATCGTCTTCCACGACGGCCTCTCGACCTTCACGATCACCTGGGACGACTTCGAGAGCGGCGGCGCCTTCGAGGTGGCCGGCCTGGTGTTCGGCAACAACCACATCAACCGCATCCCGGAGATCTCGCCCGGCGACGTCGGGCTCACCAAGTTCGACAAGGTCGTGATCAACATGGGCGGCTCCGGCGGCATCGACAACCTGATCATCCCGGAGCCGGCGACGGCGCTGCTGGTGGCGCTGGGCTGCGCGGGCTTCGCGGTCGCGCGCCGCCGCGCCTAGCCGGGCCCGCTCCCGGCCGCTTCCCGCGTGTACGGGAAGTGGCGCTTCAGGCCCAGGATCGGCGCCTCGACGAAGCGCCAGCTCGCCATGGCGAGCAGCAGCGATCCCCCGATGGCCGTCGTCCAGACGGCGACCTGGAGGGCGAGCAAGGGCGCGTCGGGCCAGTGGCGCGCGAACACCTGCTCCGCGAGCCAGCGCGTCGCGACCACCAGCACGACCTGGTGGATCACGTAGAGCGCGTAGCTGGTGCGACCGAACAGGCGCAGCCCGCGGCCCTCGATCAGGCGGCGTGTCGCCGACGGCGCGCCGCCGTCCTGCAGCCGCACCAGCGCCGCGGCGAAGCCCAGCGCCAGCAGGCCCAGGCCCAGGGTGGCGGTGCCGGGCAGCGCGTAGTCGAAGCCCCGCTGCCAGACCACCAGCCCGGCGACGCCGGCGGCGCACCCCCAGGCGACGCGTCGCGCGACGTCCTGCCAGACGGCCAGCCCGCCGGACTGCCGCGCGGCGACGGCCACGAAGGCGCCGGCCGCCAGGCCGTCGAGCCGCGCCGGTGTCAGCACGTAGACCGCCACCGGCGCGGCGTCGTGCAGCACCAGCGCGCAGCGCAGCGCGAGCGACGCCGCGAAGGCGGCTACGCACACACGGCGCAGGGTGGCGAGGTCGCAGCGCAGCACCACCCAGGGCCACAGCAGGTAGAACTGCTCCTCGATGGCCAGGGACCAGAAGAGGTTGAGGAAGCGGCCGTGGCTCCAGTCGCCGGCCGCCGCCGTCGCGAAGTTCTGGAGGTACAGCCAGTACCAGACGGCGTCGTCGCCGGGACGGAAGGCGTCGCCGGCGAAGGCGGGCGCCAGCAGGAAGGCGAGGGCCAGGAAGCCGTAGTAGACGGGAAAGATGCGCAACACGCGCCGCGCGTAGAAGCTCCGCAGGGGCCGTGGCCCGCGCTTCGCGTCGAGCAGCACGCCGGTGATCAGGAAGCCGGACAGCACGAAGAAGAGGTCGACGCCGGCCCAGCCGAAGTTGCGGAAGGCGCCGTAGACCAGACCCTCGAGCGCGCCCTCCGGCTCCACGACCGTGGCGTGGAAGAACAGCACCATCAGGATGGCGACGCCGCGCAGGCCATCCAGTGCGGGGACGCGGGGGCTTTCGACGGGGGTCACGCTGCGTTCCTGATCCGATCATGGTATCAGGGGCGGGTGTCCCGCGAACGCCGGCGCCCGTACCGCTTCGAGCTCTTCGCGCTGGGCATGGCGGGCGGGGTGGCGCTCGTGCTGCTGGCTGCCGGACTGCCGTTCGCGACCGCGACGGCGGGCGGCGCGCGCCGCGTGGCGATCCTCGCGCTGACGCTGTTCGGCGTCGGGGCGGTCGTGGGGGTCGGGCTCCAGTGCGCCGGGCGCGCGCTGGTGCGCCGGCCCGTGGCGCCCTACCTGGAGGCGCTGCGCGGTCCCGGCTGGTGGTGGCTCTGGGGACGCCTGTGGCTCGCCTGCATGCTGGGAAGCTCGGCCTACTTCTGGCTCAAGGTCTACGTGCCGCGGCTCCACCCGGGAACGCTCGACGCGTCGCTCTGGTCCCTCGATCGGGCGTTCCACCTGGGCGTGTCGCCCACCCACCTGACCATCGAGCATCTTCCCCGGGGCTTGGTCGGCGGAGTGCTCGATCCCTGGTACGGCCTGTGGCTGCTCACCCTGTTCGCCGGCATCGCCTTCTTCGCCGCGTCCGAGCGCGCCGACGTGCGGCGCGGCGCCATGCTCTCGTTCCTGGCGCTGTGGACGCTCGGGGCCGTCGGCTACGTGCTCTTGCCGGTGGTGGGTCCGGTGTTCGCGTTCCCCGGCCCGTTCCGCGACCTGCCCGCGGACATGCCCATCGCCGCCGCCACCCAGCAGCTCCTCTGGGACCACTACCGGGGCGTCGCCGACGGCGGACCGGTGCGCGACTACACCCGCGGCGTCGGCGCGCTGCCCAGCCTGCACGTGGGCTTCCACGTGCTGTTCGCGCTGTGGGCGCGCCGCGTGGCGCCGCGCCTGGCGCCCTTGCTGTGGGTCGCCGTGCTGCTCACCGGGGTCGGATCGGTGCGCAGCGGCTGGCACTACGCGGTCGACGCCTACGCCGGCGCGGCCTGCGCGTGGCTGGCGTTCCGCCTGGGCCTGGCGCTCGAAGGCGTGCGCGGCGAGCCCGGCGAGCGCTAGCCCGGCGGTCGCGTGCGCCCGGCCCGCACTGCCTGGCGCAGCGCCTCCTGCATCTGGCGCGCGCGCTCCGGATCGTCGGCGAGCCGGTTCACGGCCTGCGACGGGTCGCGGGAGAGGTCGTAGAGCTGGGCGCCGGGCGCGCCGGGGCGGAAGCGGCCGTCGGCCCGCAGGTCGCTGTTGGGCCGGCCGGCGAAGGCGAAGACCTGCTGCCAGGCGGCGGTCGGCGGCAGGTCGGCGCGCGCGTGGCGTCGCCAGCCGAAGCCGCCGGATCCGGGTCCGTCCACGAACACGTGGTCCCCGAAGCGCAGCGCCAGCAGCCCCCCGCCGCTGGCCAGCACCAGGTGGTTGCGCGGCGGCGCGTCCGGCGTCGGGTCGAGGAGCGCCGCGGTGAGATCGGCGCTGTCCTCCGCCGCGTCGTCGGGCAGCGGCTGGCCGGTGAGCGACGCCACCGTCGCCGCCAGGTCGACCAGCGAGACCAGCGTGTCCGAGACGGCGCCCGCCGGCACGCGTCCGGGCCAGCGGGCGATGAAGGGAACCCGCTGCCCGCCCTCCCAGACGTCGAACTTCTGTCCCAGCAGCTCCGCGTTGGGACGGTGGCCGAGCTGCCAGGCCTCGCGGGCGCCCCACAGGTAGGAGCCGCCGTTGTCGCTGGTGAAGACGACCAGCGTCTCGTCGGCGACGCCTTCCCGCTCCAGCGCATCGAGCACGCGACCCACCATCCAGTCGAGCTCGGACACGAACTCGCCGTAGGCGCCGGCCTCGCCGACGCCGCGGAACGGCGCGCCGGGGGTGAACGGGTGGTGGATGTGGGTCGTCGCCAGGTAGAGCAGGAAGCGTCCCCCGGCGTTCGCCTCGATGAAGTGCTCGGCGCGCTCCGCCAGCATCGGACCGATGTCGCGATCGCGGTACAGGGCGCGCGCCGCCGCTCCGCCCCGGGTCCGGTCGAGCATCTTGCCCTCGGGCGACATGGGACCCGGCCGGATCTCCAGCGGATCGGCCGGGTCCAGGCCGACCACGGCGTGGTCCTCGACGAAGACGAAGGGCGGGTGGCTGTTCACCACCGGAATGCCGAAGTAGTGGTCGAAGCCCAGCTCCAGCGGACCCGGCTCGAGCCGGCCGTTCCAGTCCGGCGTGCCGGTGCCGAAGCCCAGGTGCCACTTGCCCAGGGCGGCGGTGGCGAAGCCGGCCTGCCGGGCCAGGTCGGCCAGCGTGGTGCGCTCCGGATCGATCGCCAGCGGCGACTCGTGGAGCAGGGCGCCGAACAGGTTCTGGCGCCAGGCGTAGCGACCGGTGAGCAGCGCGTAGCGCGACGCGGAGCAGGCGGCGCTGGCGGCGTGGGCGTCGGTGAAGCGCATGCCCTCGGCGGCCAGCGCGTCGATGCGGGGTGTCGCGAAGCGGGTGGCGCCGTAGGCGCCCAGGTCGCCCCAGCCCAGGTCGTCGGCCAGGATGATCACGATGTTGGGCGGAGGGTCGCCCGCGCATCCGAGCGCGAGGGACGCGGCGACGGCGAGCGTGGCCTGCGCGACGCGCTTCACGAAGGGGCCGGACACGACGGCCTGGCAGGCTACCACAGCGCCCTCGCGTCCCGGCCCGGGCGGCAACGGTCCGGCAACCCGCCGGCAGCGGGCCGGCGGCATTTCAAGCGGCCGCTGCGACGGTCCGAAACCCCCCACATGCCCCCCTGGATCGCGACGCTCCTGTCGCTGGCGACGTGGGCGCTGCTCGCGTCGCCCGCCGGCGCCGAGTTCTACCGCTGGCGCGACGCGTCGGGTGCGGAGCACTTCACGCAGCACCTGCACGAGGTGCCGCCCGGCCAGCGCGAGGCGGCGAAGGCGGCGGCCCGGGCCCGCGAAGCCGACGGCGCGAACGTCACCTGGCATGCGACGCCGCGGCGCGAGCCCACCGTCGGGGCGAGCGTCGAGGCCCGCGAGGCGGCGCCCCCGGCGGCGCGCGCGCCCTCGGCCGGCGAGTGCCGGATGCTCCAGAAGGAGGCGCGCAAGAAGCGCAAGGTGATCCGGACGCACCAGGGCAGCGTGGACGCGAACCTCCAGTGGGCAGACGACATCACGCGCAGCGCCTACGCGCGTCGCCGTTCCGAGGTGCGGGCGGAGGAGGAGTCGCGCTGGCTGGCGCGGGCCCAGGCCGACCTGGAGAGCTTCCTCGAGACGCAGCGCCGCCGGGGCGTCGAGCCGGGCTGCCTGCGCTAGCGGCGAACCTCCGGCGTGGGCAGGGCGCAGCGGTCCGACGCGCAGTCCGCGGATCGCCCGGTCCAGCGCAGGCGGTTGCGCGCGAACCAGCGGTAGAGGGCGTCGAACAGCGGGCGCAGCAGGGGCCAGCGGGTCGGGGCGAGCAGCCAGCCCAGGCCGACCGCGGCGTACACCCGGCGGAACACCTCCATGCCCTCGATCAGGCGCCCGTCGGGCAGGACGCCGTGGATGCGCGCCATCAGCGTCGCTTGGTCGGTCGCGTAGCGCGCCGGGTCGAAGTCGGGCGCGGCGATGTCCTCGAAGCCCACGCGCCCGCGTCCGCGGTCGAGACGCCGCAGCATCCGAACCTCGCGGGCGCACAGGGGGCACTCGCCGTCGAACAGGATGCGCACCTCTTCGGTCATCGATTCGTCCCCCGTCTCTCGAAGCCGAGCCGGGCGACGCGCTCCTCGAGCGCCGCCAGGTCGTCCAGGTGCTCGACGCCGTCGACGCGCTCGAGGGCGGCGGCGCCGCTGCCGCCGAGCCACAGGCGCACCGTCTGCGGCAGTCCGGCGCGCAGCGCCGCGACGGCACGCTGTGCCTCCGCCGCCGGCAGGTTCACGATGGAGAGCGCCACGGCGTCGGCGTCCGCCTGCTCGGCGGCGGACAGCAGCGTCTCGATCGGCACCTCGGCGCCCAGGTAGACCGGGTTCGCACCGGCTCCCATGATGGCGAGAGCGGCCATCTGGAGCCCCAGCTCGTGGCGTTCCCCGGACGGCGTGGCGAGCACGACGCGGGGGCCGTCCAGCGAGGCGCGCGAGGGCACCAGCGCCGATCCCAGAAGGGCCCGCAGGGCGACCGTCGCCAGGTGCTCGGCGGCGATGTCGAGGCGCCCGGAGGCCCAGCGCTCGCCCACCTCGCGGATGAACGGGTAGGCGAAGTCGCGGGCGAACGCGACGGGTCCCAGGGCGGTGAACTGCCGGGTGAGCAGGCGCTGGGTCTCGTGCCCGTCCAGGGCCTCCAGCGCGGTCCAGAGCCGGGTCGGAATGCCGCCGGAGGGCGGCGGCTCGGAGTGCACCAGCCGCGCGAGATCGTCGTCCGAGAGGGACGCGACCTGGCTGATGCGGTGACCGGCGTCGACGGCCGCCTTCAGGCGTCGCAGCCGCTCGAGCTGCTCGGCGGTGTAGCGGCGCGTGCCGCCGGGGGTCCGCAGCGGCTCGACGACGCCGTGGCGCCTCTCCCAGGCCCGCAGCAGCTCCGGAGAGAGGCCCGTCAGGCGGGAGGCGGCTCCCAGCGGGTAGGTCAGCTCGAAGGCTTCGGCTTCGTTGGCCATGGATCGAATCTAGACGTCCAGAGAATTCTGTCCAGAAAAATCTGGAGGAATCTTGCATTCTGTATATATAAAATCTTGACAAAAATAAGACCGTGAGCGATCCTCCGGCCATCGAAATGAACCAAGGAGGAAATTCGATGAGCGATTCCAAGCCCGAAACCCGCGTGGAGGCCCGAGCGGCCACCCCCGGCGAGATCCTTCCGGGCATCGGTCGGGCCAAGGCCCTGTTCCTGCTGGCCGCGGGCATGTCGTTCCTGATGTCGGTCTACCTCTTCTTCGGGGGCGACGCGGAGCGCGGGATCTTCGTGGGCCTGTGGGTCCCCTCGATCCTCTCCGCCGGGACCCTGCTGTTCGGGAGCGAAGACCATGAATGACGGCAACCTGCTCGCATTCGGCTGTGCGGTCTCGTTCACGGCCCTGGCCGGCGCCTACGTGTTCATGCGCGGGCGCTACGAGGCGGCGACGAAGAAGGCCAAGGCGCGCACGGACGCGAAGCGCGACCAGCGCATGCAGCGGGTGGCATGATGGCCACACCCTCCGTTGCGATCGAGAGGTCCCGCATGCATCCCCAGAAGCGCGCCTTCCTGTGGATCAACCTGGTCGGGGGCCTGGCCGTGCTCGGCAGCTACGTGCACGGCCTCGTCTCCAACCCGGAGACGCGGGGCCAGCTTTGGGGCGGGGTCCCCGAGGCGCTCGCCCCGCTCTACACCGTGAACATGTTCCTGGCCGCCGGGGGCTACTTCCTGTTCACGTACTTCGTGTTCCTGCGGCTGGACCCGGATCGCGTGCGCGTCTTCGGCCGCACGGGCTTCGGCGCGTTCAACGCGATCTACGCGGCCATCCTGGTGGCGTCGGCCCTGTGGCTGCCGCTCACCTTCGCCATGATCGAGTCGCCCAGCGGGCTCACCTGGTTCGCCGTGCGGGCCGTGTTGACCACGACGGGCGTGGCATCGGTGGCGCTGCTGGTGGCGATCCTGCGTGTCTCGCCCCACGAGGCCCCGCTGGCCCGCCGCCTGGCGGTGGTGGGCTGCGTTCCGTTCGTCGTGCAGACGGCCCTGCTCGACGCCATCGTCTGGCCGGCGTACTACCCGGTCTGAGCCACGGAGTCCCCCATGCGTCTCGCGACACGGCTCTCGGCGATCGAGCTCCAGGATCCGGACGGCCGGTCGGTCCCGCTCTCCACCCTGTGGCGGGATCGACCGGTCGTGCTGGTCTTCATCCGCCACTTCGGCTGACTGTTCTGCCGTGAGCAAGTCGCGCAGTTGCGCGACCGCATCGGGGAGATCCGGCAGGCCGGCGCGGAGCTGGCGATCGTCGGCAACGGCGCCGCCCACTTCGCGCAGGCCTTTCGCGAGGACTTCGGTCTGGACGGACCGCTGCTCGTCGACCCGGAGCTGCGGGCCTATCGGGCGGCGGGACTGCGACGCGGCCGCGTCGAGCTGCTGTCGCCGCGTCTACCGCTGAATGCGTTCCGCGCGCTGCGCTCCGGCGCACGGCAGACGCAGGTGCAGGGCGATCCGTGGCAGCTGGGCGGTGTGTTCGTGCTGCGGCCCGGCGGAAGGCTCGTCTACCGCTACACCAGCGCCGAGGCGGGCGACCACCCGGACCCGGAAGACGTGATCGCGGCCCTGGGCAGCGAGGTGGACGTCGAGGCCGAGACCGAGGAAGCGCAGGCCGCGCCGCTTCGCTGGCTGGGCCGAGCTCTCTCCGGGATCGTCGATCCGCTGATCGTGCCGTCCTTCGACCGCACCGGCTTCCGCATCCACTCGCTGGCATTCGACCCCGCGGACCTGGACGTCGACCTGTCGGGACGGCGCTGCCTGGTGACCGGCGCCAACTCGGGCATCGGCTTCGAGACGGCCCTGGCGCTGGCCGACCTGGGGGCGGACGTCGTGCTGCTGTGCCGCAACCGCGAGCGCGGCGAGGACGCGGCGCGGCGCATCCGCGAGCAGACCGGCAACACGCGGGCCCTGTGCCAGGTGCTCGATGTCTCCGACCTCGCGGCCGTGCGCGAGATCGCGCCCCGGCTGGCGTCGGGTCCGGTGGACGTGCTGGTGCACAACGCCGGCGTGCTGCCCGACGAGCGGCAGGAGACGCGCGACGGGCTCGAGCTCACCTTCGCGACCCACGTGGCCGGACCCTTCCTGCTGACGCGGCTGCTGCGCCCGCAGCTCGAGAAGTCGCCGGACGCCCGCGTGGTCTGGGTGTCGTCCGGCGGCATGTACACGCGCCGGCTCGACGTCCGCGATCCCAGCTGGACGAAGCGCAGCCGCTACGACGGCGTGCTCGCCTACGCCGAGACGAAGCGGGCCCAGGTGGTGCTCTCCGAGCTGTTCGCCGACGCCTTCGCCGGAACCTCGGTGAAGAGCAACGCCATGCACCCGGGCTGGGCCGAGACGCCGTCGGTACGCTCGTCGCTGCCGCGCTTCTACGAGATCACGCGTCGCATCCTGCGGACGCCGGCCGAGGGTGCGGACACCGTCGTCTGGCTCGCCGCCTGTCCGCGGCTGCGCGACACGACCGGGAAGTTCTTCCTGGATCGCGCCGAGCGCCGCACCCACCTGCTGCCCACCACGCGCGAGACCGCCGCGGATCGCGAGGCGCTGTGGCGGCTTTGCGAAGAGGTGACGCGGGAGCCGGGGTCCCGGTCCGGGAAGCGAGGGAGCGACGCGTGAGCCGCGGCATCCACTGGTTCCGCAACGACCTGCGCCTGTCGGACAACGGCGCGCTCCGCTTGCTGCTGTCCCGGGTGGACCAGTGGCTGCCGGTCTTCGTGCTCGACCGGCGCCTGCTCGGTCCGCCGCCGCGGACCCGCTTCTGGCTCGAGACCCTGGACCGCCTGTCGGCCGAGCTCGGGGAGCGGGACGTTCCCCTGCTCATCCGCGAGGGGCGTCCGGAGGACGTGCTGCCCAAGCTGCTGCACGAGACGAGTGCCGAGTACGTCTCCTGGGGAGAGAGCGCCACGCCCTTCGGTCGCCGGCGCGACGACGCGGTGCGGAGCGCCGTCGAGAAGGCGGGCGCCCGGGTGCTGTCGTGCCGCGACGACGTCGTGTTCGGCGCCGACGAGGTGCTGACCCAGGAGGGCCGACCCTACGCCGTCTACACGCCCTACAAGAACGCCTGGTGGCGGCGCTTTCGCGAGGAGCCGCGCCGGCCGCAGCGCCTGCCGCGCGTTCCGCCGGCGATCCCCCGCTTCCGCGCCGACGCCGTTCCGGAGCCGCCGGACGCGGACGTGGATCTGCCCACCGCCGGCAGCCCGGCGGCGAAGCGCCGGCTGCGGAGCTTCCTGTCGAACGGCGCCGCCCGCTACCACGAGGACCGCGACCGCCCCGCGCTGGACGGCACCTCGCGCCTGTCGCCCTACCTGCGCTGCGGTGCGATCTCGGTGCGCCAGTGCGTCGCGGCGGCGGAGGAGGCGCGGGCCGACGAGCCGGGCCTCGGCCGCGGCGTCGAGAAGTGGCTGGACGAGCTGGTGTGGCGCGAGTTCTACGCGGCCGTGCTCGAGGCGCACCCGCGCGTGCTGCACGAGAGCTACCGCTCGGAGTACGATGACCTGGTCTGGAACGACGACGCCGACGGCTTCGCGGCCTGGTGCGAGGGACGCACCGGCTACCCGATCGTCGACGCCGGCATGCGCCAGCTGCGCCAGACCGGCTGGATGCACAACCGGGTGCGCATGATCGTGGCGAGCTTCCTGACCAAGGACCTGCTGATCGACTGGCGCGAGGGAGAGCGCTTCTTCCACGAGTGGCTGGTGGACGGCGATCCCGCCTCGAACAACGGCGGCTGGCAGTGGGCGGCGTCCACCGGGACCGACCCGCAGCCCTTCTTCCGCATCTTCAACCCGGTCTCCCAGGGCCGCCGCTGGGATCCGGAGGGCGACTACGTGCGCCGCTTCGTCCCGGAGCTCTCGGACGTGCCCGACCGCCACGTCCACAGCCCGTGGGAGGCGGGGCTCCTGTTCTCCGACTACCCGCCGCCCATCGTCGACCACGCGGAGCGCCGCGAGGAGGCGCTGGCCCGCTTCGAGGCGGTGCGCGGGTGAGCGAGCCGGGGATCCGCGTGGGCGTGTCGTCCTGTCTGCTGGGCCAGGAGGTTCGCTTCGACACGGGCCACAAGCGCGACCGCTTCGTCACCGACGTGCTCGGTCCCTTCGTCGAGTGGGTACCGGTCTGCCCCGAGGTGGAGGCGGGCCTGGGACTTCCGCGACCGCCCATGCGACTGGTTCGCGACGGCGACGCCGTCCGGCTGCGCGAGACGAAGTCGGGCCGCGACCACACGCGGACCCTCGAGCGCTTTGCGGCGCGCCGCGTGCGCGGGCTGCGCGCGCTGGACCTGGGCGGCTACGTGCTGAAGC
>JBNLVK010000227.1:0-4936 GCA_050618055.1 Myxococcota bacterium | reverse complement strand
GGTGGACGCGCGCCCAGCCGGCCGCGCAGCGCATCGCGCAGGCGCCGCGACCAGGAATGCAACGAGCGCTGGCGAAAGCCGGCCACGATCCCCCCGAGGCGGAAGTGTCGCAGCTTCCGGGCCCGGGGCAAAGCCTCAGGCGTCGGCGGCGTAGGGCGGCGCCGGGTCGTACTCCATGATGCGCTGGGTGCCGCGGGCCGTGTCGACGTCGAACAGCTGGCCCACCAGCCAGAGCGCCATGTCGATGCCGGCCGAGATGCCGGCGGCGGTGACCAGCTGGCCGTCGCGCACGTAGCGCCGCTGCGCCAGCACCTCGGTCTCCGGGTAGCGTTTGGCCAGGGTCTCGAGGAAGCCCCAGTGGGTGGTGACGCGCCTGCCTTCGCACAGACCCGCCTGGCACAGCAGCAACGCACCGGTACACACGCTGGTGACCCAGCTGCAGGTGGGGGCGGTGCGCCGCAGGAAGTCGATCATCACCGGGTTGTCGACCTCGCGGCGGCTGCCCTGCCCGCCGGGCACGAGCAGCACGTCGAGCTCCGGCGCGTCGTCGAAGCCGTGGTCCGGCAGGATGCGCAGCCCCTTGGCGCAGCGCAGCGGACCGGACTTCTCCGCCACGGTCACGACGCGGAAGTCGTCGCGCAGCTGGGCCGCGCAGGTGAACACCTCCCACGGCCCGATCGCGTCGAGCTCCTCCATGTCCTCGAACACCACGATTCCCAGTGTGGTCACGGCGCCTCCCCTTGGTGGAAGCGGCTGCGGTAGTCCCCCGGACTGACCGACAGGCTGCGCAGGAACGCCCGGCGCAGGGTCTCGGCGCTGCCGAAGCCGCTCTGCTCGGCCACCGCGTCGACCCCCAGCGTCGACTCCTCGAGCCGACGCCGCGCCACCTCGACGCGCACGCGCTCGACGTAGCGCGCGGGCGTCACTCCCAGCTCGCGGGTGAAGACGCGGGCGAAGTGGCGCGGGCTCATGGCCACCCGCGACGCCAGCGCCTCCACCGACAGGTCGGCGGTGGGGTTCGCGGCGATCCACGCCTGGAGCTCGCGCAGCGGCGAGCGGTCCGAGAGCTGCACCTCGAGCTGGCTGCTGAACTGGCTCTGCCCGCCCGGACGCTTGAGGAAGAGCACCAGCCGGCGCGCCACCGCCAGCGCGACCTCGCGCCCCAGGTCCTCCTCGACCAGCGCCAGCGCCAGGTCCATGCCGGCGGTCACGCCGGCGGAGGTGTAGACCGGTCCGTCCTTCACGTAGATGCGATCGCCCTCCACGCGCACCAGCGGGAAGGCGCGCGCCAGCCGCTCGACGCTGCCCCAGTGGGTGGTGGCGCGGCGTCCGTCCAGGAGCCCCGCCTGCGCCAGCAGGAAGGCCCCGCTGCACACGCCGGCCACCCGCCGGCAGCGGGGCGCGGCGCGGGCGATCCAGTCGACCAGCGCGTCGTCGCCGACCGCCTGCCGGACCCCCTCCCCGCCGGCCACCAGCAGCGTGTCGATCGGACCGCGCAGCGAGCGCCAGCTGCGTCCGGCCACGATCTCCAGGCCCGAGGAGCAGCGCAGCGGACCGCTGCGGGCGGCGGCCACCTCCAGGCGGTAGGTCGGCTCGGCGGGCGCGCTCGCCCCGGCCGCCGCGTGCTGGCCGGCCATGGCGAACACCTCGAGGGGCCCCGTGACGTCCAGGATCTGGACGTCGGGGAAGGCCAGCATCACGATCCGACGCGGCATGGGGGCAGGATCGGCGGCCGCGGACTCGTCCGCAATGCCCAATACCCCTCGGATCCTGCCAGCTTCAGCCGCGGCGCCCACGCGCCGAAACGGCGGACATGCCTTCACGCGCCCTGGCCGCCGCGCTGCTCGCCCTCCCCCTGGCGCTGGGCGGCTGCCTGATGCCCAACGCCGGCACGCCGGTCTGGGTCGACAGCCGGGCCGGCGACTTCTGGTCGGGCGCGGGACGCCTGCTGGAGGTGTCGGAGGACCGCCTGAGCTGCCGGGTCGCGGTCCGCGACCGGGCGCTCTTCGTGCACGAGCGCTGGGTGCCCTGCGCCTCGGTCCACCCGCGACGCGAGCACTAGGGTCGCGCTAGCCCTTTCCGAGCTCCTCGTCGATCAGGGTCTTGAAGGTGGTGAAGGGCTGGGCGCCGGAGACGAAGCGGCCGTTCACGAAGAAGGCCGGCGTGCCGGAGACGCCCAGCTTGCTGGCCTCGGCCACGTCGGCGTCGACCTTCTTCTTCACCTCCGCCGATGCCAGGTCGGCCTCGAACTGCTCCATGTCGAGGCCGATCTGCTCGGCGTACTCCCGGTACTTCGCCTCGCTCATGTTCCGCTGGTCCGCGAAGATCAGGTCGTGCATCTCCCAGAACTTGCCCTGGCGGTGGGCCGCCTCGGCGGCGGCGTGGGCCGCCGGAGCCTTCGGGTGGATGCTGAGCGGCAGGTGCTTGAACACGATGCGCACGTCGTCGCCGTACTCCTGCTCGATCTGCTCGAGCGTCGGCGTCACCCGGTTGCAGAACGGGCACTGGAAGTCGCTGAACTCGACGATGGCCAGCTTCGCCTCCGGGTTGCCCTTGCTGGGCGAGCCGGTGGTGTCGACGGCGTAGCGACGGTTCGGGTCCGGCCGGCCGGGACGCGCCTGCTGGCGCGGCTCGGGACGCTCGGGCGGTCCGCCGCCGGCCATCTCGGCGAAGGTGACGCGCAGGCCGGCGACCTCGGTCGCGGTGCGCTCGATCGGGCCACGCAGGAGCAGCGCCGAGCCGATCATGGCCGCGCCCACCACGAGGGCGGCCACGAGAATGGGACCACTGGAATTCTGCGCCACGAGTCGCTCTCCTCAGTCGGGTGATCGTCGGGGAAGGGTTGGACGGATCCATCGGCCGGACGGTTCGGAGGCCGGAGCATAGCCCGACCCCGTGGCGGCGCCGGCTCAGGGCGCGGCGCTGATCTCCTCGAGCTCACGGTGACGCGTCTCCGGAAGCAGCAGCAGGCACAGTCCGCTGAGCGCGGTGCAGGCGGACAGCCAGACGATGACCCGGGACAGCTCGACCACGCTCGCGGCGCCCGGACTCGCCAGGAACAGGCCCCCGGCCGCTCCCAGCGTCATGACCAGCACCAGCCAGCCGCTCGAGGTGCTGCGATGGCCGGTCTCGAACAGCTCTCCGGCCAGCGCCCGCAGCACCACCTCGGCGGCCGAGTTGCAGAAGACGATCCCGGCGAAGGCGCCCCAGAGCACCAGGGTTGGACCCTGGTAGAGCAGCAGGGCGAACAGGGGGAAGGCCAGGTTCGCGAGGATCCCCACCCAGCGCCGGCCGAAGCGGTCGCCCAGGCGTCCGGCCACGACGTTGCCCACGATGCCCATGCCCCCGCCCAGCAGGATCAGGGTCGAGTACTGCCACGGCTCGAACCCGTGGACCTCCTGCACGAACAAGGACGCGTACGAGAAGACGGAGATCATTCCCATCGCCTGGAGCGAGCCCACCACGCCGAGCACCGCGGCCCGGCGCGGCTGGCGGCGCGCCATCTCGACGATCGGCCGCCACACGGCGAACGACTCGCCCAGCTGCTCGCGACGCTCGCGGTGCGCGTCGAAGCGCGCCGTCTCCTTCAGCTGCCGACGGAACAGCGGCAGCAGCAGGACGGGTGTGATGCCCACCACGTAGAGCGCGCGCCAGCCGTAGGGCAGCACGTCCACCGCGGCGAACAGGATGGCGCCCAGGCCGAAGCCCATGCCGCCCACCGCGCCCATCACGCCGATTCCCCAGCCGCGATGGGCCGCCGGGAACTCCTCGATCACGATCACCGCCGCCAGTGCGACCGAGGCCAGCATGAAGGCCCGCGACACCACCTGGGCGGCGACGAACTGCATGGGCGTCTGGGCGAAGCCGGACGCCAGCGTGGCGACGCTCATGCCGACGAGCGTGGCCAGGAACAGCCTGCGACGGCCGAGCCGGTCGGCGAACGGCAGCACCGCGAACGCCAGCAGCCCGCCCAGGCGGATCAGCCCCAGGTAGAAGCCGGAGCTCTCGATGCTGATCCGCAGGTCGTCGGTGATGTGACGGATCGCCGCCGACAGCAGCGACAGGTCGTACTGCTCGAACAGGTAGCCGAGCGTCACCAGGCCGAGCAGGCGCAGCCGATCGGGCGGGACCGGCGGCACGCCGCCCAGGAACGGCGGGATCCACCAGGGATTGCGGAACGGCGACGCGTGCCGGACCGGACCCGCGTCCATGTCTGCGTCGGTCGAGCCGCCCGGCCGGCTCGGGCCGCCGTCGGGGGGCTCCATGGGGCGATCCTAAACGTCCGGCGCTGCCGCGTCGACGCAGCGCGGAGACTGCGCCGCGGCCCCGGGCGCACGCAGCCGCGGGGCCAGGACCGCGCGGCGCCTCGGCTTTCGCGCCGCGGGCGGGCGCCGCGGCCGGCCGCCCAACGGCGGGCGGTGGGGAAACGCGGGGGAACTTCAGCCTCGGCGCGAAGTTGCCGATCCAGGTAGCGTAGTCCTGCGCCCAACCGATGCCCGAATCCAAGTCCAACGGAACGCCCGTCACGCTGCTCTTCCACGACGGAGAGCTCGGCGACGTCCGGGATCTGCTCGGGGAGCTGGGCACCCCGTTCGTCGAGCGGCGCGGCACCCTGCTGCCCGAGGATCGCGCCCGCCCCTTCGACCTGGCGATCGCCACGCCCCAGCGCATGCTGGGCCTCCACTTCGACCCGGGCCAGCCGCGGCCCACCCAGATCGCGGTCTGCGACAGCGACACCCGCTCGCTGCGCAACTCGCTGCGGCGCGCCGGCATCCAGCTGATGGTCCGCCGCCCGGTCCACCCGGCGGCGCTGCGCGCCATCGTGCTCCACTCGCTCTACCGCGGCCCCGAGCGGCGCCGCAGCGTGCGGGTGAGCGTCGGCGCGCCGGTGCGCTTTCGCGCGGGCTGGCGCCAGCGGGCCGCCGTGCTGGCCGAC
>JBNLVK010000226.1:0-15773 GCA_050618055.1 Myxococcota bacterium | reverse complement strand
CGTGGACGGGGAGCGTGCGTGCATCGCCGGCGGCAGCTACGGCGGCTACTCGGCCCTGATCAGCGTGATCCGGAAGCCGTCGCGCTACCGCTGCGCGGCCAGTCTGAACGGGCCCATGGACCTGCCGTTCGAATACCACTTCTACTTCAGCTGGTGGGACGAGGCGCGGGAGTACTTCGAGGAGTACATCGGAGACCCGGACGACCTGGATCAGCTCCGGGAGAACTCCCCGGTGTACCGGGCCGCGGAGATCCGGGTGCCGGTGCTGCTGGTGCAGGGGATGGAGGACCGGCGGGTCGACGTCGACCACGCCTATCGCATGATGAATGTCCTCGAGGCGCTCCGATCGCCCCACGAGGTGCACCTGGTCTCCGGAATGGGGCACGTACCGAGCCCTTCCCAGTGGATCGACTTCGCGGTGCGGCTTCGCAAATTCCTGCTGGAGCACCTGGAGCCGCGCTGACGTCGGGCGATCCGATCAGCGAACCACCAGCACCGAGCAGTCGGCGTGGCGGACCACGCGTCCGGCCACCGACCCGAACAGGGCGCGCTCGATGTCGCTGGGCGAGCGGGTGCCGACCACGGCCAGGCCGGCGCCCACCTGCCGGGCGTGGGCACACACGGCGTGGGCCGGCTCGTCCTGGGTCACCACCTTCGCCACGTCCAGGCCTTCGTCCCCGCGCATCAGTGCGTCGATGCGCTCGCAGGCGTCCACGCGCAGGTCGTCGAAGACGCGGTCGGGCAGGCCCATGCGCGCCAGCCGGAAGCCGGGAATGCCCAGGTCGGGGGCGTGGACCACGTCGAGCGACGCGCCGAGGGCACGGGCCAGGTCGCGGGCGGTGTCGCGGGCCGGGGTGGAGATGTCGGAGAGGTCGTCGCCCAGCACGATCGTGGCCGGCGCCGTCGGATCGCCTTCGCCGCGCACGACCAGCACGCGGCACGCTGCGTCGCGCACGACGCGCTCGGCGACGCTGCCGAGCAGCAGGTTCTGGAAGCGGCCGTGGCCGCGCGATCCCACGACGATGCAGTCGGCGTCGATCCGCTCGGCCAGGGCCACGATCCCGGCGGCGGCCGGCGCCTCCACCAGGTGGCTCTCCGACTCGATTCCACCCTTCCGCGCCGACGCGACGCATCGCTCCAGCGCGTCGCGTCCCTCGTGCTCGGCCTGCTCGACGTGGCTCGTCACCAGGGGGGCCGCGCTCGGCGGGAGCTGCTCCGGCAGCCGCGGCACCGCATGGGTCCAGTGCAGATCGGCGCCCAGGCGCTCTGCCCAGGCGATGCCGACCTCGCCGGCGCGCTCCGCGTGGCTGGAGAAGTCGGTCGCGACCAGGATGCGTTTGGGCAGGCTCATGTCTTCTCCTCGAAGCGTGCGCGGCCGGATGCGATCAGCTCGACCAGGTCGAGGCTGCTGACGAGACCGAGCAGGGTGTCGCCTTCGGTGACGAGCAGGCGGTGGATGCGCCGGTCGAGCATGCGGCGCGCGACGTCCTCCACCGACACCTCGGGGCCGATGGTCTCGATGTCCGGGACCATCATGTCGCGCACACGCAGCGTCGCGAGGCGGCCGGCGGCGGCCTGCATCACGCGCCGATCCTCGTCGGCGTCGCGGCGGTCGGCGTCGAAGGGCTCGAAGTAGAAGGCCGACTCGGCAATGCGCTCCTCTTCCAGCTTGAGCTGCCGCACCACGTCGGAGCGGGAGATGATCCCCACCAGTCGCCCGTCCTCGACCACCGGAGCCCCCTGGACGCGCTTGCGCAGGAGCACCTCCTCGAGGTCGCTGAGCGCGAGATCCGGCGACACCGTCAGGACCTCGGTCTCCATCAGGTCGCGTGCCGTCACCATCATGTGACCCACCATACGCACGAATCGGGCCGCGACCAGCCCCGGCGTGCCGATCCGGCGGGATCGGCGGGGGCAGCTCGCCCCAGGCCTCGCCCCGGGAACGGGCACGAGCGCGCCGGCTGGCCGAAGATGGGGTCGTGGACTACCCGGATCCGAAGGTGCTGGCCGGACTTCAGCGACCCCAGGCCTACCCGGACGACCCCGGAGCCGGGGAGGGCATCGAGTGGATCCAGACCCACCTGTCCCACGTCTTCCTGACCCGCGACCGGGTCTACAAGTTCCGCAAGCCGGTGACGCTGGGCTTCGTCGACTTCGCGACCCTGGACGAGCGCAACGCCGACTGCCTGCGCGAAGTCGGCCTCAACCGCAGGCTCGCGCCCGACGTGTACCGCGGCGTGGCGGCGCTGCGCATCGAGGGGGGACGGGTCCATGTCGGGGAGGCGACCGAGGAGCTGGCCTCCGAGCCGGGGGTCGAGCACTGCGTCGTGATGCGGCGTCTTCCCGACGGTGGTGACGCGCTGAGTCGTCTGCAGCGCGGGGAGCTCGGGAGCCCGCACATCGACCGCCTGGCCCGCGTCGTGGCCGACTTCCACGGGCGCGTCGGGCTGGGTGCGCCCGCGCCCTTCGACGAGAAGACGTGGCACGCGCGCTGCACGGCGCCCTTCGCCGACAGCCTGGCGCTGCTGGACCAGGCGCCCGGGGCGCCGCCCGAGCGGGTCGCGCGCGTGCGCGATCGCGCGCTGCGCTTCGCCGAGGAACGCCGCGACGTCTTCGAGAGCCGGCGGCTCGCGGGACGCGCCGTCGACGCCCACGGCGACCTGCACCTCCAGCACGTCTGGTTCGAGGCGGACGACGCCGACCCGATCGTCATCGACTGCCTCGAGTTCGACGAGGGGCTGCGGCGCATCGACGCGGCCGCCGAGGTCGCCTTCACCGCCATGGACCTGCGCTACCGCCGGCGCGCCGACCTGGCCGAGCGCTTCCTGCGCCGCTACGCCGCCGAGCGCGACGACTTCGACCTCTACCGCCCGCTCGGCTTCTTCGAGGCCTACCGGGCGAGCGTGCGCGCGAAGGTGGCCGGCATCGCCGCCGCCGACGCGGGCATCGCAGAGGAGCAGCGCGCCGCGGCGACGCAGAGCGTGCGACGTCACCTGGAGCTGGCCGATGCGCTGCTGGCGTCGCGCGATCCCGGCGCGCTGGTGCTGGTGGGCGGCGTGGTCGGGACCGGCAAGAGCACGCTCGCGACGGTGCTGGCCGAAGCGCTCGACGCGCGCGGCGGCGCGGCCGTGGTCTCGTCGGATCGGGTGCGCAAGCAGCAGGCCGGGCTCTCGCCCCAGCGCCCGGCCAGCGACGCCGAGCGGGCCCGCCTCTACACCGACGAGGCCAAGGCCCGCACCTATCGCGCGCTGCTGGAACGCGCGCGGCCGGTCGTCGGCTCGGGGCGCGTCGCGATCCTCGACGCCACCTGGTCGCGCGCCGACGATCGCGCCCGGGCCGTCGCCGTCGCCCGCGAGCTGGGCGCGCGCGCGGTCTTCGTCGAGGCCCGCTGCGCCGCGGACGAGGCGGTGGATCGGCTGGCCCGCCGGCGCGCGCGCGGCGGCGATCCGTCGGACGCGGGCCCGGAGCTGTACGCGCAGAGCGCCGACGCGTTCGAGCCCGTGCGGTCGGAGGAAGGCCTCGACTGCACCGCGATGGGGACCGACGCGCCGGATTGGCGCGAACGCGCCGCGGCGCTCGCCGCCGGCTACTCGGGCTTGGGCTTCTCGTAGACCTGGAGGTAGTTCTCGGCGAGCCCCGGGACGGCGGGCTCGCGCCGGAACACGAAGCCGGCGGCCTCGATCTCGGCGCGGAAGGTCGCCTTGCCGGCGCGCACGTGGTCGAGCACCCACTGGCGTGACGTCCCGGGCTCGCGCTCGAACTCGACGATCACCAGCGAGCCGCCGGGACGCAGCGCCCGGTGGATGGAGGCGAGCGAGTCCTTCGGCTTCGTGAAGTGATGGTAGGTGTCGCAGACGAACACCACGTCGACCGAGGCGTCCGACAGGCCGATCGACGCGTCGGTGCCTTCCACCACCTCCACCTGGTCGAGCCCGGCCTCCCGCGCGCGCGTTCGCAGGTGCTCGAGGAAGCGCGGGGAGATGTCGACGGCGAAGACGCGCCCGGTCTCTCCGACGGCGGCGGCGAACAGCGGGACGAACAGTCCGGTGCCCGCACCGACGTCGGCGACGCGCATGCCGGCAGCGAGACCCGTCTCGGCGACGATCGCCTCGCGCGCCCGGTAGACCTCGCGCGACTCGCTCTCGAAGCGCTCGACCCAGCCGTCGACGTCGAGCTCCGGGTCGACGAAGCGGCGGTTCAGGTCGGACCGCTCGGGCGTCGTCTGCGGCTCGGCGGCGGCGGCGACCGAGGGAACGAGAAGGAAGAGGGCGATTGCCAGGACGGGAAGCGTGCGGGTGAGGCGGGACACGGAACTCCTCAAACGCCCCGCGCAACGCGCGATCGCCGACTCGGTGCGCCGTCGGAGGGCTCGATGCCGAGGCGGGCCAGCAGGCGCTCGGCGCGGTGGAAGGCTTCGACACGGTCGAGCAGCCGGTTCAGCCGGCCGCTCGAGAGGCAGTAGGCGCGGTGGCTCGACGCGTGGTGCCGCGCGTGGTCCCGGGGGTCGAGGGCGATGCCGGCCCTCTGGAGCGCCACGGCGAGCGCCGAAGGCCGGGCCTGGTGGGCCCAGCGGTGGAAGCTGTTCGACAGGGCGAGGCAGAGGCCCAGGCTGAACAGGCAGGCCTGGCCCGGCACGCTGGCGGCACTGCCCGGCGGCGGGACGCTCAGCGGAAGGGCGACGGCCAGGACGGCGACCGCCACGGCGAAGCCCGAGAAGTTGAGCTCCAGGAACGGCAGCCCGAGGATCTCCTGGGGACGGCGATGGTGGTCGCGGTTGGCGGCGATGGCCGTCGGTCCGATCCAGGGCGTGTGTTCGTCGCCGTAGGTGTCGCAGAGCCAGTGGATCACGCCGCTCAGGAGATCGGTGAGGAGCAGGCCCAGCGCCGCCCCGAGCAGCCCGACCGCGACGTCCCACGGCCCGGCGATCGCCGCGACTGCTCGCGCGGCGGCCACGGCGAGCAGACCGCTGAGCACGGCGGACAGCCCGACCTCGAGAACTCGTCGCGCGAGGGGTCGCTGCGTCATGCCCTCATGCTAGCCGCCCGGGCCCGTTCGATGGAAACCCCGATGCGCAACCCACCGGCAACCGTGGCGCGGACGTCCCTGGTCAAGAGGATGGCGCGAAGCGTCGATCAGGGAAGAGGCATGAGTGAAGAGCTGCTTCAGCCCCAGGCAGGAGGGTTCTCGGGGGGGCTGGTGGAAGCGCTGCGCCGGCCCCGCGAGGACGCCAGCCGCTCCGTGCAGACGGTCCGCTGGGCGACGGCTGCATGCCTGGTGGCGGTGATCGCCGCGGTCGACCTGGTGAGCCCGCCCGACGTGGCGGTTCCGATCGTGTACGGGCCGGTCGTCATCCTCGCCATGTGGTTCGGGGGCGTGCGGGCCCCGCTGCACCTGGCCTTCGCGTGCGGTGCCCTGACCGCCGCCGGCTGGGCAGTCCACGCGTGGACGGGCGGCGGGCCCCCGCCGTTCGGCAACCGGGTGCTCGCCTTCGTCGGGATCATGAGCGCGGGAGTCCTGTGCGCCCAGCTCAAGCGCTCGTCGGTCGAGATCGACTCGGTCCGTCTGCACCGCAGGCAGCTCAAGAACCTGCTGCACAGCATCGACCTGCCCATCGTCATCTCCGACGCGGACGGCCGGGTCAAGTTCTGGAACGGCGACGCGGAGCGCCGTTACGGGTACGCGCCGGGCGAGATCATGGCGCAGGACGTCTCCAGGCTCTTCGCCCGCGACGCCCTGCGCGAGGCCCGCGAGGTGCTGTCGAACGCCGCCGACAACGGCGTGTGCTCGGCGGAAACGACGCGCGTGACCAAGGCCGGCCGCCGGGTGGACGTACAGATGACCGCGATCCCGCTGCTCGACGGCTTCAACGGCCTGGCCGGGATCGCGACCATCGATCGCGACCGGAGCCACGAGCTCAGCATGGTCAACAAGATGCAGGAGCTCGCGCTGTACGACAGCCTGACGTCGCTGCCGAACCGGCGTTGCTTCTACGAGCGGCTCGACTCGGCCCTCGGCCTGGCCGCCCGGCACGACTGGATCCTGGCGCTGCTGTTCTTCGACCTGGACGGCTTCAAGCAGGTGAACGACAGCCTGGGGCACGGCGCGGGGGACCGGTTGCTCTGCCAGGTCTCGGAGCGCCTGATGGGCTGCGTCCGCCGCAGCGACTACGTGGGCCGGCGCTCCACCTCGGCGCCGGAGACCACCATCTCCCGGCTCGGCGGCGACGAGTTCACCGTCATCCTGAACGACGTGCGCGACAACAACGACGCCGCGCGCACGGCGAAGCGCATGCTCGACGCCATCTCCGCCCCGATCGACCTGGAGGGCCACGAGGTGAGCGTGAGCTCGAGCGTCGGCATCGCCGTCTTTCCCTACGACGGCGAGGACGCCGAGACCCTGATCCGGAACGCGGACACCGCCATGTACCACGCGAAGGACCTGGGCCGCGGGCGGTGCGCATTCTACTCGGAGCAGATGAACGAGCAGCTCAAGCGCCGCCTCGACCTGGCCGCGCGCCTGCGCCATGCCCTGGAGCAGGACCGCCTGCACCTGCACTACCAGCCGGTGCACCGGGCCTCGGACGGCTCGGCACTGGGGGCGGAAGTGCTGCTGCGCTGGGACGAGCCGGGCCTGGGCCCGATCTCGCCGGTCGAGTTCATTCCGATCGCCGAGGAGACCGGGCTGATCGACCGCATCGGCGATCGCGTGCTTCGCACCTCGTGCATGTGGGCGGCGAGCTGGGCACGCGCCGGGCACCGTCCGCTGTCGGTCGCGGTCAACGTCTCGACCCACCAGCTCCGGCTCGACACGCTCACCGACGCCGTCAAGGATGCGCTCGACGCCGCGCGGCTGGCCCCGGAGCTGCTCACCCTGGAGATCACCGAGAGCGCGGTGATCGAGGAGGAGAGCGGATCGATCGAGACCATCGACGAGCTGCGCGCGCTCGGGGTGCGCGTCTCGCTCGACGACTTCGGAACCGGCTACTCCTCGCTGTCCCGCCTGCGGCGCCTGCGGCTCGACGGCCTGAAGATCGATCGCTCGTTCATCTCGGAGATCGGCTCCGACACCGAGTCGACCGAGCTCGTCGCCGCCATCATCGCCATGGCCCACGTCCTGGGCCTGGAGGTGGTGGCCGAGGGCGTCGAGACCCACGAGCAGCTCGCCTTCCTGCGCTACCACGGCTGCGACGCCGTGCAGGGCTACCTGCTGGGGCGCCCCGTCGACGGCAACGAGTTCGAGCGCCTGATGGGCGGCATCGGAGAGCTGCCCCGCTGGCCCACGGGCTTCGAGAAGGGGGCCTGAGGGCGCGTCGCGTCCACCCGGTGGTGCTAGGGTCCTGGCCGCTCGTCCGAACGGGAGGAAGGCCGGCATGAAGATCCTGGTGGTGGTGGGGAGCCTGCGCAAGGCGGCGTTCAGCCGGAAGCTGGCGCAGGCTGCGGTCGAGCTGGCGCCCGAGGGAATGGAGCTGGAGCTCGACGACGGTCGCGCGCTCCCGCTCTACGACCAGGACCTGGACGGCGACGAGAAGCCGGCGCCGGTGGCGGCGCTGCTCGAGAAGGTGAGCGGCTGCGACGGCATCGTCTTCGTGTGTCCCGAGTTCAACTACGGCATCCCCGGGACGCTGAAGAACTGGATCGACTGGGCGTCGCGTCCGGCGTATGCATCGCCGCTGAAGGGCAAGCCCTCGATCGTGTTGTCGCTGTCGCTCGCGCCCAGCGGCGGCGCCCGCGCCCACCTGGCGCTGTGCACCGTGCTCTCGGGCACGCTCACGCCGGTCTTCGTAGGCCCGAGCTTCCTGGTCCCGGCCGTCCACGAGAAGTTCGACGAACAGGGGGCCCTGTCCGACGAGGTGACGAAGCGCCGCCTCGGGCGCACGCTCGGGGAGTTCGGGGCCTGGGTGGAGTCGCTCCGCGACTAGCGGACGCGGAGCACCTTCTCGTCGAAGAGCTGTCCGGGCGAGAATGCGCTCGTGTCGATCAGGTCCGACTCGCGTTCCAGCGCGCGGACCAGGCGGCTGCGCGGTACCTCGGTGTCGCGTTCCGCGTGGCCGTGCACGTCGGGCGCGGTCGACAGCATGGTGACCAGGCGGCCCGAGCGGCTCCGGTTGCGCGATCGCCTGTCCAGCTGGTTCCAGACCGTCTTGGGCGTGGCGTTCAGGCTGCCGTGGTGGCCCACCTTGTAGAAGGTGACCTTCTTCAGCGCGGCCAGGGTCCGCCGCCGCTGGCTGGCGGGCGCGTGGAAGAGCGCGTAGGACCAGTTCTCGATCTGCGCGTCGCCGGGGAACAGCAGCCGTTGGTTGCCCGCCTCGAACAGCAGGATCAGGCTCGTGTTGTTGAGCACGCCGTCCATGTTGCGGGCGATGGAGAGCAGCTGGCGCGCGGTCACCTCCTCCAGGCGGTGGGCGAACCAGCGCGCCTCCTGGGGGAGCCGGGTGTTGGCGCGCCGGGCCGCGTGCTGCCGCAGGTTCGACGCGGCCTTCGAGAAGGCGCGGGCGTGCAGGTGCCAGTACTCGTCCGGATCGCGGCTGCGCATGCGCGCGGCGGCCGGGTGCTGGTCGAGGGTCGGCGGACCCAGCACGCGCACCTTCACGCCCGGCAGCAGCCGGTTCATGTGGGTGGCTCGGCCATGGTTCAGGTACTCGTGGCGGCGTCCGTGGCTCATCAGCCACTTCACGGCCTTCTTGTTGCTGATGTTGTCCTCGCCCAGGAACGACAGCTCGCGGTACATGCTGCGCACCGGGTCCGACAGGCCCGAGTCGAGGTTGCGCGTGTCCCCCACGGCGCGCACCGCGTGGGCCAGGGCGTCGATCTCGACCAACGCCCTGGCGAAGCTGCGGCCCGAGCGGAGGTTGGCGGGCAGCCGCGTGGCGGTGCGCGCCAGCCGCGGGTGCTCGGTCCAGGGCTGAACCACCAGGTTCGGGTTCAGCCCCGCCAGCACCGAGGAGCTGCCGTTGGTGCCGAAGCCGTGGATGTGGTCCTTGTGGCGGTGGGTCGCCACGATCACGTCGAGCCGGCCGCGGGGCACGCTCGTGACGCGCGCCTCGATGTCCTTGGCGATGGCGGTGAGCGACGGCGCCTGGGCGGCCAGCCGGCCGTCGGGCTTGTGGGTGCGGCCGAAGTCGACGAGCACGTGGCGGTTGCGCGTGCGGCCCGTGTACTCGAAGGTGAGCAGGTAGCAGTCGCCGAAGCCCACCTGGTAGGTGACGACGCTCACGCGTGAGGGCCTGGTGGGCACTACCACTGCTCCCGTGCGAAGGCGCCGCTCTCCAGGCCGCGCCGTTCGTGCAGCTCGGCGAGCTGGCGACCCGTGTCGCGCGGCCGGGCGTAGACGCCGTGGTCGACCAGCGACTCGATGCGGCCCAGCTGCGCCAGGCCGTTGTCCACCCGCGTCCCGATCGAGTACTTCAGGTGCCCGAAGTCGTCGAAGAGCAGCGTCGATCCGCCGCGCAGCAGGTGGGTGAAGTCGGGGGAGAACTCGTCGAGGACCGCGAGCCTGTCGCGGTCGGCCTTCGACGCCTTCTTCCGGCTCGCCTCGCGCTGGCAGAGCGCGCGCAGCTCCTTGTTGGTGAGTCGCAGGAACTGGACCGCCTCGGCGACCGTCTCCTTCAGCACGAAACCGTCGGTGGTCCGGCGCAGCGCCGGCCGAACCGACTCGATCTGCGTGTAGGCGGCGGGGGTCATGTGGAGTGCGTCGCGGTTCTCCCACACGCCGCGGAAGATCTCGTTCGGGTCGCTCTGGAGCGGCTCGTAGTGCACGCGCTCGTAGCTGATCCTGCCCGGCTCCTCCCGGTCCCAGACACCGCCCGGGTTCTTCGTGGGCGAGCGGATTCCGAAGCGGTCGAACACCTCGCGGACGATGAGCCGGTAGTTCTCCGGAGCGTCGTTGGGCCGGACCTCCGCGTCGGCGGTGAGCAGCGCCGCCAGGTAGTCGTCGAAGGTGATGTGGATGGGCGGCGCGTAGTCGAGCGCGCGGATCACCATGGTCAGCAGGTAGTCGGCGGTGGACGCGGCGGTTTCGATCACGCGGTCGACGTCGATGCTGACGTCCTTCCCCAGTCCCTCCAGCATGCGCCAGCGCCAGGCGCGCACGAAGCTGCGCATCATGGCCGCCACCAGCACCTCGCCGCGCCGGTGGGGCTCGCGGAACTCGGCATCCTCCTTCCAGCTCTCGCTGCGCGGCATGCGCGACGAGTGGCGCAGCGCCTCGCCGCGAATGCCCGACAGCTCGCTCCCCATCTCGTCGGCCATCTTGAACAGCGCCGATTCGAGCAGCGCGTCCTCGCGCAGCTGGTCCCGGGTCAGGCGCCCGCGACTGGCCTGGGGACGCATGATGGTGGAAGCCACCTCGGGGATCGAGAAGATCGACAACAGCGCGACCACGTCGGCGAAGCCCTCGTGGAAGCCGGCCTGGTCGTCGGAGGAGGCGTCCATGTAGCGGCGGCGCAGGCCGTCGAGCACCGCGTGGGTGGTCTCGTGGGCGACGACGTCGTGGGACAGGCAGCTGTAGATGGTGTTCTCGCGGCCCTGGAAGTAGCCGAACATCAGCCCGTTGTCGTCGCGCGAGTAGAAGGCGTTGGCGCCGGAGAAGGCGTGGGGCGCGATCTTCAGCTGGTGTCCGGTGAAGGCCCAGTCGACCCTCCGTCCGAGGGCCATCTCGAAGCGGGCCAGCGTGCGCATGGCGATGGCGTAGACGTTCTGCTGGTGGAACTGGCGGTCGTTCAGGATGCGCTCGATGCCGAGACCGCGCGACGAGTCGAAGGGGTCCGGCGGCGTCAGGTCGTTGCCGTAGTCGTGGGGCGGGTGGTACTCGGAGGTCGTGACGTCGTAGTCCACCACCTGGATGCGGTAGCCCCACGGCCCCCGCGCCAGCCGCTCGGCGGGCACGTCCACCTGGGCGGTCACGATCTGGTGGGTCTCCGGATCGCGGAAGCCCGGGTCCTGCACCACGATGGTCATGGGCCGGAAGGCCTCGTCCGGGGTGCCGCGTTCGCGGGTCACGCGTCGAGCTCGGGAGCGTAGCGGGCGATGCGGGCCTGCATCAGCGCCGACGAGTGACGCGCCAGCAGCTCGCGCTCGTCGTCGGAGAGCTTCTTCAGGTTCGTGCCGATCGCCGAGGCGCGCGCCGCGTCGCCGGGCCGGGCCTCGCCCTCGACGCTGTCGATCGAGAAGAAGAGGGGCTTCGGGCCCTGGCCGGTCTCGAAGCCGGACAGCAGGCGCGCGAACTGGAGCCCGCGCACCTGCTCCATCAGGATGTCGATGGCGGACTTCAGCACGATGGTGCCCCTGCGCGTGGGGTTCCGGACGATCTCGAAGGGCTTGCCGCCGTCGCTGGCGATGGCGTAGTGGAGCGGGTTGCGCTCGAAGCGCACCAGCGGGTTGATGCCCAGGTTGTCGTAGACGCCGCCGTCGGTGAGCGTCACGTACTCGACGCCGGCCCCCGGATAGACGTCGCGGCCGAGCTCGAGGGGCGGGTACACCGGCGGGAACGCCGACGAGGCGGCCACCGCGCGGGCCAGCCGGAAGCGATCGCCCGGGTGCACGCCCAGCTCCCACTCGCCCAGCTCCGCCGGTTTGCCGCCGCCGGTGACGAAGAAGAAGAGGTTCCCGCTGGCGATGTTCGTGGCGTTCAGGTAGAGGCGCGGGCCGTCGGGCAGGTCGCCCAGGGTGGCGCCGTCGAAGAGGTCCTCGTCGTAGCGGTCGGCCAGCTTGTCGAGCCGCGACGAGAACGGCGAGAAGATGCCGCCCAGCACGGTGCTCACCGCCAGCGACTGCGTCGCCAGGTACTCGTCGAAGCGGTCGAGGCACGAATCGTCGCCCCAGTTCTTCGCCAGGAACGCGCCGGCAATGGATCCGCCGCTCACGCAGCTGATCAGGTCGACCTTCCACAGCCAGCCCCGCGCCGCGAGCGCACGGAACACACCGAGGTGGAACGCGGCGGCGCGAAACCCGCCGCCGGAGAGGGCGAGACCGAGACGCTTGGGGGCACCGCCGACCGAGATCGCCACGGGGAGAGTGTGTCACGCCGCGGGACCCCACCGACAGTGGATCCGGCCTTGCGCGCAAGCGGGATTGCGACGTGGCGTGATGCCCCACCGCAAGTCGGGTTGTCGTACACTGGCCGGCGTGAAGTTCGGCGTCTTCTACGAGCACCAGCTGCCGCGCCCCTGGGAAGAGGACAGCGAGTACCGCCTGCTCCAACAGTCGCTCGACCAGATCGAGCTCGCCGACCGGCTGGGCTTCGACTACGCGTGGGAGGTGGAGCACCACTTCCTCGAGGAGTACTCGCACTCTTCGGCGCCGGAGGTCTTCCTGGCGGCCGCGAGCCAGCGCACGAAGAACATCCGGCTCGGCCACGGCATCGTGCAGCTCACCACGAACCACCCGGCGCGGGTGGCGGAGCGCGTCTCGACGCTCGACCTGCTCTCCCACGGTCGTGTCGAGCTCGGCATCGGCGAGGGGTCGAGCGTCACCGAGCTGCACCCCTTCGACCGCCGCTTCCGCGACAAGCGCGCCGTCTGGGAGGACGCGGTCCGCTGCATCCTGCCCATGTTCCAGGAGTCGGCCTGGGAGTACCACGGCGAGTACTTCGACTTCCCGCTGCGCAACGTGGTCCCGAAGCCGCGGCAGAAGCCGCACCCGCCGCTCTGGGTGGCCTGCTCCCAGTTCGAGACCATCGAGATGTGCGGCCGCCGCGGCATGGGCGTGCTGTCGTTCCAGTTCATCTCGTCGGACATGGCCCGGGCCTGGGTGCACGCCTACTACAACGCCTACACGAAGCGCCAGGAGCTGCTGGCCGACTACGCGACGAACCCGAACATCGCCGTGGTGAGCCAGTTCATGTGCGCCGAGACCGACGAGGAGGCGCTCGCGAAGAGCGACGGCTCGAGCTTCTTCCAGTTCGCGCTGCTCTTCTACAACCGCCACGGACCGGTCGAGCCGGGGTCGATCAGCCTGTGGGACGAGTACCAGAAGTGGCGCGACACCGAGGAGGGCATGCGGATGCGCCGCAACCGCGGCCTGATCGGTTCGCCCGACACGATCCGCGAGCGCCTGCGGAAGTTCGAGGCCTCCCACGTCGACCAGGTGATCCTGATCAACCAGGCCGGGCGCAACACCCACGAGGACATCTGCAGCAGCCTGGAGCTCTTCGCCGAAGAGGTGATGCCCGAGTTCCACGCGCGGGACGACGAGCACCAGCGCTGGAAGCAGCAGGTGCTGGCCGGTGAGATCGTGCTCGAGGAGATCGACCCGACCGACCTCACGCCCATGTCGCTCCAGAACCCGAACTGGAAGAAGGCCCACGGGCTGGGCTGACGCGCCCCGGCGAGGTTCGGGCCGGCGGGTCCCGGGTTCTGCCGACGCGGAGGCCGTGTTTCTACGCGCGCCGGCGGTTCAGGCGGGCGAGACCACCGCCGAAGCGATGAAGCTGAAGTGGACTACGACGCCATCATCATCGGGGCGACGGCCGAGGGCGTGAGTGCGGCCCTGACCGGATCCAGCATCGGAATGAACGTCGCTCTCGTCGACGTGGACGGGTTCATCGCGTCCCGCGCTTCGCCGCCGGGTCCGTTCGTGCTCAGCCTGCTGCACGACGCGCTGATGGAGATCCGTGCGGCGCACCGCGTCCTGGGCAAGGAGCGCAGCACCAGCGAGCTCCGGGCCATCTTCAGCCGCGCCCTGGTGGGACGTCGCCGACAGGTGGTGGCGACCTACCACGCGGAGCTGCGCTACGAGCTGGCGGCGCGGGGAGCCCACGTCCTTCGCGGACCCGCCCGCTTCCGCTCCCCCAACGAGATCGAGGTGGCGGGAAGGGAGGTGCACCGGGCGTCGGTCATCGTCATCGCCTGTGGCTCGCGTCCCCGGAGACCGGACAGGTTCCCCTTCGACGGACGCACGGTGTGCGACCCCGACTCGCTCCTCGACCCGGACGGCGTACCGCGAAACCTGGTGGTGGTGGGCGCCGACCTGATCGGCTGCGAGTTCAGCTGCATGTTCGCGCAGCTCGGCAGCAACGTGACGCTCATCGATCGCCGGAACCGCCTGCTGCGCTTCGTCGACGCGGACCTGCGCGAGGTGCTGCACGCCTGGATGCAACGCTCGGGCGTCACGGTGGTGCTGGGGGAAGGCGTGGAGGAGATCGAGGTGCTCGGCTCGGAGTCGAGTCCCCACGCCTCGGTCAGGCTCGCCAGCGGGCGCGTGGAGATCGGCGAACGAGTGCTGGTCGCCGCGGGCTCGACGCCGAACACCGACGGGCTCGACCTCGCGCGCCCGGGCATCGCGACGGATCCGCGCGGCTTCGTCACCACCGACGACCGTTTCGAGACCTGTGTGAAGGGCGTCTACGCACTGGGCGGTGCGGTGGACGGGCTGGCGTCCACCACCATGAGGATCCACCAGGGCCGCGTTGCGATGTTCTGCGCCGCGGGCGTCCAGGAAGACGGCGAGAACCCGACGCCGATGGTCATCTACACGGTTCCCGAGATCGCGATGGTCGGGTTGAGCGAGGAGGCGTGCGGCCTTCTCGACATTCCGCACGTGGTTGGCCGCACGGGACTCAGCCGATCCCTGCGGTCGCGGGTTCGCGGCGAGGATGCGGGGTTGATGAAGCTGGTGATCTCGAACGACACGCGCCGGCTCCTCGGCGTCCACCTGATCGGCACCGCCGCGGCGGAGGTCGTGGGGCTGGGGTCGGCGCTGGTCCGAAGCGAGAAGACCGTCGAGGAGATCGCGAGCATCGGCGTGAGCCCGCAGAGCCTTTCGGAGGCCTACCAGCGCGCCGCGCTCGACGCGCTGGCGAAGCTGGGAAGACCGGCCCCGGCGCCGACCGAAGCCCGGGAGAGCCTGACCCGGGCGTTCTAGCGGTCTCGTCGGCGCCCGCAGATCCATGGCGGCGCATTTGCGTGTTTTCGCGGTCGCGGCAGCGAGGCGCGAGCGCCTAGCTTTCGCTTCGATGGTTCGGGGGGGACGGGTGAGGCGCGCCATCGGGCGGCGCTGGCTGCGGCTGGGGTGCCCTGTTCCGGCGCTGCTCGCGCTGATGTCGTGGGCCGCGGCGGCGGAGCCGGCGGACGGGCCTGGCGACGCCTGTCCGTACACGCACGTGCTGCTCGACCAGTGGCCGGGCCGCGGCGCCCTGGTGGACACGGAGCGCGTCCGGTTGACGAGCCGCGTGATGCAGGAGTTCGGCGACCGGCTGCCGGAGCACGGGTTCGTGGTCGTCGACAACGTCGCCGAGAGCTACTGGACGGTGGAGGCCCTCGCCGCCCACCACGTCTTCGATCGGGACATGGCGCACGGCCACGTGCGCATGCGCGCCATGGCGGACTTCGAGGGCAACCCGATGCGCTACGGGTTCGAGACCCGGGGTGAGCTGCGGGACCGCAGCGCGCTCTTCGAGCTTCCCGTGGCCGACCTCGACCGGAGTGTGCGCGAGTTGGCCGACCGGATGGCGGCGGGCCTGTGGCCCCACGCGCGCAGGCTGTGCGACGACTGGAGGAGCGGCCGCCTGGAAGAGGAGGCCCGCCTGGAGCGCATCCGCCAGGAGCTGGTCGCCGAGATCCGTGCCATGCGCGGCGCCCGCCGCGACCGCGGCCAGCAGCAACGCAAGCTCGAGATCGAGGCGGGTCCGATCGAGCCCTGAGTGCTTGCGCGCCGCGAGTCAGCGCCGCGAAGCGGCGTCTGGCGCCCCGGGGAGGATTCGCTCCAGAGGGACGACGCCAGCGGCGTCGTCACGACGAACGGACCTCGCCGGGAGCCGTAGGCCGCGCAGCGGCCGTG
>JBNLVK010000225.1:0-14312 GCA_050618055.1 Myxococcota bacterium | reverse complement strand
GGCCTCGGCATCTCCGCGCCGAGGCGAGAACGCCGGAGGTCCGTCCCCTCCGGCGTTCTCTGCGTTCGGGGGCCCGGCTAGAGCCGGCGGCCCCCGTCCAGGATCATGGTCTGGCCCGTCATGAACGACGACGCCTGGCTCGCCAGGAAGACCGCGGCGCCCGCCATCTCGTCGGGCAGTCCGATGCGGCGCAGCGCGGCGTCGGTCGTCGAGGCCCGCAGGATCTTCTCGTCGTCCCAAAGGGCGCGGGCAAACTCGGTCTTGATGAGTCCCGGTGCGATGCAGTTGACCCGGATGCCGTCGGTGCCCCAGGTCTTCGCCTGCACCTGGGTGAGCATGATGGCCGCCGCCTTCGACACCGAGTACATGCCGATCACGTCCGAGGCCTGGAAGCCGCCCACCGAGCTGATGTTCACGATGGCGCCGCCGTCGCCGTGCTCGAGCATGGCCTCGCGCGCGAAGTTCGACAGGAAGTGCATCGCCTTCACGTTGGTGTTCATGATGGCGTCGAACGCGCGCTCGTCCAGGTCCTGGATCGGACCGTAGACCGGGTTCGTGCCGGCGTTGTTCACCAGGATGTCGACGCGGCCGAGCTGGGACTTCGTCTCGTCGACCAGGCTCTTCAGCTCCTCCGTCTTGCGCACGTTGGTCGGCACGGCGATGGCGCGGCGGCCGGTGCCGGTGACGGCCTCCACCGCCTCGGCCAGCGCCTCGGGCTTGCGCGCGGCGATGGCGACGTCGGCGCCGTGCTCGGCCAGGCCGAGGGCGATCGAGCGGCCGATGCCGCGGCTGCCGCCGGTGACGATGGCGACCTTTCCGGCGAGCGAGAAGTCTGCAACGGACATGGGAGGACCTCCTGGGTCGGCGGGCGGAGGCACAGCATACGCGGGGCGTCCGCGTCTTTCCACGGACGCGCCGTCTGCTAGTCGAAGACCGCCAGCTCGACGTTGGCCTCCCAGGTGCGTCCGTCGCGCAGGAAGCGCACCTGCACCACGTCGCCGGCCTCGTAGTCGTCGAGCGCGTCGATCAGGTCGGCGGACTGGACGACGCGGCGTCCCGCCACCTCGACGATCAGGTCGAAGCCGCGCACGTTGCCGAAGCGGTCGATGCGGATGCCCTGGAGGCCCGCCGCCTCGGCCGGCGATCCCTCGAGCACGCTGCGCACCACCACGCCGGCCACGCCCCAGCTCGCCGCCACGTGGTCGGGCAGCAGCGCCACGCCGATGCCGGGCCAGCGCACCCGACCGTGCTCGATCAGCTCCGGCATCAGCCGCTGGATCGTGGCCGACGGCACGGCGAAGGCCACGCCCGCGCTCGATCCGCTGGTGCTGAAGATGGCGGTGGTGATGCCGATCAGGCGTCCTCCCGAGTCGAGCAGCGGACCGCCCGAGTTGCCCGGATTGATCGAGGCGTCGGTCTGGATGACGTTCTCGATCACCGTCCCGAGCACGCTCTTGATCTCGCGACCGAGGGCGCTGATCACGCCGGTGGACAGCGAGCCGTCCAGGCCGAAGGGGTTGCCGATCGCCAGCACCTTCTGCCCGACCACCAGCGAGGCCGAGTCGCCCACCTCCAGCGGCACCAGCTCGGCGTCGTCCGGGTCGATGGCCAGCACCGCCAGGTCCTTGCGCGGGGCGGTCCCCACCAGCGAGGCCTCGTGGGTGGTGCCGTCCGAGAGGGTGACCGCGAAGCGGTTGCCCCCCTGGATGACGTGGTAGTTGGTGACGATGTGCCCGTCCTCGTCCCAGACGAAGCCGGAGCCGTGGCCGCGCGGGATCTCGGTGGCGTTCAGGTTGAAGAAGCTGCGACGCACTTCGGTGTTGCGCACGAAGACCACCGAGGCGGAGGTGCGCCGGAAGACGTCGATGGTGTTGCGCTCGTCCTCGAGCAGGGCGCCCGGCGGCGGCAGCGGGGTCGCGCGCTCGCTCGCGGCGGGCGCCGGAGCGGTCGCCGGCGCGGGTGCGGGGGCCGGGGTTCCGGGCGCTGGCGCCGGCCGGTCGCAGGCGGGGAGGGCGACGAGGGCGAGCACGGCGAGCAGCGGGCGGACGCGGAGCACGGTCGAAGGAGCGTAGCGCCTCGGTATCCTCGACCCGATGCGTGCCATGCAGCTGCGTGCGATCGGGCGCCCGCTGGAGGCGGTGGAGCTGCCGGATCCGCAGCCCGGACCCGGCGAGATCCGGGTCCGGGTGCGCGCGTGCGCCGTCTGCCGCACCGACCTGCACGTGGTCGACGGCGACCTGCCCGACCCGCGGCTGCCGGTCGTGCCGGGCCACGAGATCGTGGGGGTGGTGGACGCGCTGGGGGAGGGCGTCGACGGACCGGCGCCCGGCACCCGGGTGGGCATTCCCTGGCTGGGCGGGACCTGCGGCCACTGCCGCTGGTGCGCCCGCGACCAGGAGAACCTGTGCGACCAGGCCGTCTTCACCGGCTACCAGCGAGACGGGGGCTACGCCGAGCTGGCGGTCGCGAAGGCCGACTTCTGCTTCCCGCTGCCCGAGGCGCTGGACGACGTGGCCGCGGCGCCGCTGCTGTGCGCCGGGCTGATCGGGCACCGTTGCCTGCGGATGGCGGGCGATGCCGAGCGCCTGGGCCTCTATGGCTTCGGGGCGGCGGCCCACATCGTGACGCAGGTGGCGCGCCACGAGGGGCGGCGCGTGTTCGCCTTCACCCGGGCCGGCGACGGCCAGGCCCAGGACTTCGCCCGCAGCCTGGGCGCGGAATGGGCCGGGGCGTCCGGCGAGCTTCCGCCGGAGCCGCTCGACGCCGCGCTGCTGTTCGCGCCGGTGGGAGAGCTGGTGCCCCAGGCGCTGCGCGCCGTCGACAAGGCCGGGGTGGTGGTCTGCGGTGGGATCCACATGTCGGACATCCCCGCCTTCCCCTACCGGATCCTGTGGGAGGAGCGGGTCGTCCGGTCGGTGGCGAACCTGACCCGCCGCGACGCGCGCGAGTTCCTGGCCCTTGCGCCCCAGGTGCCGGTGCGGACCGAGACGCAGACCCTGCCGCTGGCCGATGCGAACGAGGCCCTGCGGCGGCTGCGGCACGGCGAGCTGCGCGGGGCGGCGGTGCTGGTGCCCTGAAACGCCGTTGCGCCGGCCGTGGGCGCTTCCCGTCGGAGGGGAACCCCGGTACCCTCTCGGCGCCTCCCCCCAGCCCACCCCTACACTCCTCCGCGGAGACCCGATGACGACCCTCTCCCCCGAACTGCGGGAACGCATCGAGAACACCATCCGCTTCCTGGCGGTCGACGCCGTCCAGCGCGCGAACTCCGGTCACCCGGGCGCGCCCATGGGCCTGGCGCGGGCGGCCTTCGAGCTCTGGGACCGGCACCTGCGCTTCGACCCGGGCGATCCGGCCTGGCCGCTGCGCGACCGTTTCGTGCTCTCGAACGGCCACGCCTCGATGCTGCTCTACGCGCTGCTGCACCTGTACGGCTACGACGTGACCCGCGACGACCTGATCGCGTTCCGCTCGCTGCACTCGAAGACGCCCGGCCACCCGGAGTACGGCGACACGCCCGGCGTCGAGATGACGACCGGACCGCTGGGCCAGGGCTTCGCCCACGGCGTCGGCATGGCGCTGGCCGGCCGCGCGACCCGCGCCCGCTTCGGCGCCGACGGCACCGGACCCGGCGGCCACACGGTCTACGGCATCGTCAGCGACGGCGACCTGATGGAGGGCATCTCGGCCGAGGCCGGCTCGCTGGCCGGCCACCTGGGGCTCGGGAACCTGGTCTACCTCTACGACGACAACCGCATCACCATCGACGGCGGAACCGACATCAGCTTCAGCGAGGACGTGCGCAAGCGCTTCGAGGCCCAGCGCTGGCACGTCCAGGAGGCCGACGGCCAGGATCACGAGGCCGTGTCGGCGGCCATCGACGCCGCACGCGCGGAGACCGAGCGGCCGTCGCTCGTCGTCATGCGCACGACCATCGGCTTCGGCAGCCCGGCGGTGGCCGGCAAGAGCAAGGCCCACGGTGCGCCGCTGGGCGCGGAAGAGGTGAAGGCCACCAAGCAGAACCTGGGCTGGCCGGTGGACGCCGAGTTCCTGGTGCCCGACGACGTGAAGGCCTACCTGGCGGAGCGGCAGGCGGCCAAGAAGGCGGCCCGGGCCGAGGACGACGCCGGGCTCGACGCCTGGCGCAGCGCCCACCCGGACCGGGCGGCGGCCTGGGACGCGGCCCGCGCGCGCAGCGTTCCCGCCGACCTGGCGGAGCGGCTGGCCGAGGGACGCGCCGACGTCGAGGCCCCGACGCGCAAGCACGGCGCCGTGGCGCTGGAGCGCTACGCCGATGCGGCGCCCTACCTGATCGGCGGATCGGCGGACCTGGCCGGATCGGCGGCGCCGCCGATCCTGAAGGGCAGGGGCTTCGTCGGCAGCACCGACGACGGCGCCGACCCGTTCGCCGGCGTGAACGTCCACTTCGGCGTGCGCGAGCACGCCATGGGCGCGATCACCAACGGCATCGCGCTGGACGGAACGCTGCGGCCCTACTGCGGCACCTTCCTGATCTTCAGCGACTACATGCGCCCGGCCCTCCGCCTGGCGGCGCTGATGAAGGTGCCGTCGATCTTCGTGTTCACCCACGACAGCATCTACCTGGGCGAGGACGGCCCGACCCACCAGCCGATCGAGCAGCTCGACGCGCTGCGCGCCATGCCCGGGCTGACCGTGTTCCGCCCGGCGGACGGCACCGAGACCTCGCTGGCCTGGGCGTGGATCGCCGAGAACACCGGCGGTCCGGCCATGCTGGCGCTCAGCCGCCAGGACCTGCGCCCGCTGCCGCGGCCCGACGGCTTCGCGCTGCGCGACGTCTGGAAGGGCGGCTACGCGGTGCGCGAGTGCGGGGATCCGGCGGTGGTGCTGGTCGCCACCGGGTCGGAGGTGGCGCTGGCCTGCGACGCGGCCGAGAAGCTGGCGAGCCGCCACCCGGTGCGGGTCGTCTCGCTGCCCTGCCTCGAGCTCTTCCTGGCGCAGCCCCAGGCGTACCGCGATGCGCTGGTGCCGCGCGACGGCACGCCGGTGGTGGCGGTGGAGGCCGGGGTCGGCGAGAGCCTGCGGCGCCTGGTGGGCGCGAACGGGCTGGTCTACGGCATCGAGGGCTTCGGCGCATCGGCCCCCTACGCCGACCTGGCGGAGCACTTCGGATTCACCCCCGATCGCCTGTGCGCTCGGGTCGAGGAACACCTGGGAGAGATCGGGGAGCGCGGATGATCGACTTTCTGGACGCCTACGTATCGGTGATCCGCTGGACGGGGATCACGCTGCTGGTGGTCGGCTGGCTGATCGTCTCCTTCACGAAGCCGAGCCCGCGTCGGGCCGTCTTCGAGTGGGCGGCGACGGTGGGTCTCTACACCACGATCTTGTCCTTCATCCTCCACGGCATGTACGTCGCACTGCACTGGGATCCCAGCGCCGGGCGGCTCGCCGCGATCGCAGGTCTGTCCCTGCTGAGCTTCCTGTTCTGCACGGGCGTGGCGGTGTCCCTGGTGAGCTTCCTGCTCTCGCTGCGGGGACCGGGCAAGGCGGTCACGAGCGCCACGAATTGACGCGGGCGGCCGGCCCCCTTCGCTGGGGAGCCGCCGCCCTGGTCGTCCTGCTGCTGGCGGTCTACGCCCGGACGTGGGGCCACGCCTTCGTCGAGTTCGACGATCCGCTCTACGTGACCGCCAACCCGGGCGTGCTGGCCGGCCTGTCCTGGGACGGCCTGGCCTGGGCGTTCACCACGGCGCGGGCCTTCGTCTTCCATCCGCTCACCTGGCTCTCCTACCAGCTCGACGTCACGCTGTTCGGCGCCGGGCGGGCGGGGCCGTTCCTGCTCGTGAACCTGCTGCTCCACGGCGTGGCCTCGCTCGCGCTGCTCGTCCTGCTCGCGCGCACCACGGGGCGTCCGCTGGCGTCGCTGGCGGTGGCGGCGCTGTTCGCGCTCCACCCGCTCCAGGTCGAGCCGGTGGCCTGGGTGTCGGGCCGCAAGGAGGTGCTGGCCGGCGCCTTCTTCATGCTCACGCTGGTGGCCTACCACGCGTATGCGCGCCGGCCGGGAGCGGCGCGCTACGCGGTCGTCGCCGCCCTGGCAGCCGCCTGCCTGCTGGCCAAGGGCACGCTGGTGGCGCTTCCCTTCCTGCTGCTGCTGCTCGACCTGTGGCCGTTGCGGCGCCGCGAGCCGCTGCGCCGGCTGGTGATCGAGAAGCTGCCGCTGCTGCTGCTCGTCGCGCTCGACCTCGCCCTCCAGCTGCACTTCGAGGCGCGCACGGTGGCGGTGAGCGGCGAGGATCCGGCGCTCGCGGAGCGCATTCCCGTGGCGATCCTGAACACGGCGGCGGTGGTCGGCCGCTTCCTGTGGCCGACCTCGCTGTCGATCGTCTACCCGACGCCCGGGCAGGTGGGCCTGCCGCCGGCGGCCGCGTCGCTGTGGCTGCCGGTGGGGATCGCCCTCGTCGCCGCGACCGCCGGCGCCGCCGCCCTGTGGCGGCGCGCGCCCTTCGTGACGGTCGGCTGGCTGTGGTTCCTGGCCGCACTCGGTCCCATGTCCGGCATCGTCCCGACCGGTCTGCGGGTCATGCACGACCGCTACGCCTACGTGCCGCTGGTGGGACTGGCGATCCTGCTGGTGTTCGGCATCGAGCGGCTGGCGGCGGGCTCCCGGGCGGGCCGCCGGCTGGGGCCTGGCGGGCTCGCGGCCGCGGTCGCCGTCTGCGCCGTGCTCTCCTACCAGCAGGCGGGGGTGTGGCGCGACAGCCGGACGCTCTTCGACCACGCGCTGACCGTGAACCCGCGCAACCCGGTCGTGCTCTTCAGCCGCGGCAGCATGTTCGCCAGGGCGGGCGACGTCGCCCGGGCGCGTGCCGACTTCGAGCGCGCGCTGGCGATCCAGCCCGACCTGGCCGACGCCCACGTGTCGCTGGGCTTCCTGAAGGGCCAGGCCGGCGATCTCGACGGCGCGCTCGCCCACTTCCGCCGCGCCGTGGCGCTGCGTCCCGACTGGCCGCGGGCGCGCACCAACCTGGGCAACGCGCTCGAGGCACGGGGCGAGAACGGCGAGGCGCTCGGCCACTTCGAGCACGCGGTCGCCGCGGGTCCCGAGACGGCGGACGCCCACTACTGGCTGGCCCTGGCGCTCGAGCGCCGCGGGCGCCTCGACGCGGCGCGCCGTCACTACACCCGCGCCCTCGAGCTCGACCCCACCCCCTCCTGGTCGCGCGAGGCGCTGGGGCGGCTGGGCGATCGCTAGCGGACGACGATCTTCGCCACGCCCTTCACGTTGGCGCAGGAGACCGGCGCGTCGGACGCCTCCTCCGGGATCAGCAGGCGGAAGGGTCCGCCCTGCTTCGGGGGCAGCGGCTCGCCGTCCAGGCTGTGGAGCAGCACGCCCTGGCGCAGCACCGCGAGCGCCACCGGCTCGCTGGCGAAGCCGTCGCCGGCCACCACCACCGCCTCGCCTTCGCCGTCCACCCCGAGGCCGTCGAGCAGCGCGCTCACGCGGGCGGCGGCGCCGCTGCGCTTCGGGAAGCGGCTGGAGACGTCGTCGATGCCGTCGGGCAGGGCCCGCAGCGCGTCGCGATCGACGCCGTGGACGGCGCCGCCGGGCAGCACCACCTCGATGCGGTTCGCGTCGAGTCGGCGCTCGCTCTCGTCGAGCACCGCGTCCTCCAGGCGCTTGGCGATGGTCTCGAGAGCGGCCGCGTCGCCACGTACGATCGCGTCGGCCCGGCTGTCGCGGCGGAACGAGGTGAGTCGGTCGTGGAGCACGCCGCCCGCGATCTCCAGGCGCGACACGCCCTCCTGGGTGCGGAACACGCCCTTGAAGCGCTCCACCGGAAGCTCGCCGGCGGCCAGGCCCTGGAGCGTCGTCACCAGGCGGTCGCGGGAGAACACCACGTCCGGCGACCACTTCCAGGAGCGCGCCAGGAAGCCCTCGGTGGAGTCGTGGCCGTGCTCGCCGTGGTCGTGCGCGTGGCTCGACCGCTCGGGCGCGCGGGCGCCCTCGCCCTCGGGCCAGTCGAACAGCGCGGTGGGGATCTCGCCGTGGCTCGTGACGTGGACGGCCAGCGGCGCCGGCCACAGGTCGGCGGCGAAGGCGTGGAAGCCCTGGAGCTGCTCGTCGCTGCACAGGTCGCTGCGGTTCGCGACCAGCACGTCGGCGCCGTGGGCCTGCTCGCGCAGCAGGGTCGCCGCCTCGCCCTCGCGCTGCCTGGCCAGCTGGGCCGGATCGACCAGCACCACCGTCGGCGCCGGCGCCAGCGCGTCGGCGTGGGGGCAGCGGCGGATGGTGTCGATCAGGTCCTGGGGGCGCGCCAGGCCGGTCGGCTCGACGATCAGCCGGTCGGGCCGGCCCTCGAGCACCGCGCCCAGCGCGTCGACGAACCCCTCCGGCGCCGTGCAGCACACGCAGCCGCCCGGGATGTTGGTGATGCGGAAGGGCTCGTCGGCCTCGAGCGCCGCCTCGTCGAGCGACGCCTCGCCGAAGTCGTTCACGATGATGGCGACGCGTTCGCCCCGGCGCGCCCGCAGCTGGGCCTGGATGGCCGTGGTCTTGCCGGCGCCCAGGAAGCCCGAGACGATCTGGACCGGCACCGCCATCAGCGGCTCCTGCGCTTGCGCACCGCCTCGGCCAGCTCCCCGAAGAGCGGCTCGGTGCGCTCCCAGCTCATGCACTTGTCGGTGATGCTCTGGCCGTAGACCAGGGGCTCGCCCGACTCGTGGTTCTGGTTGCCGTCGACCAGGAAGCTCTCGAGCATGATGCCGAAGATGCGGCCGTCGCCCTCGCGGATCTGGCCGGCCACGTCGGCCACCACCGCCGGCTGCTTCTCGTGGTCCTTGCCGCTGTTGGCGTGGCTGCAGTCGATCATCACCCGCGGCGGGAGCCCCGCCTGCTGGAGCTGCTCGATGACCGTCGCCACGTGCTCGGCCGAGTAGTTCGGTCCGTTGCTGCCGCCGCGCAGGATCACGTGGCAGGCGTCGTTGCCGCGGGTCGACACGATGGCGGCCACGCCCTGCTTGGTGACCGACAGGAAGTGGTGCGGGTTGGTGGCCGATCCGATGGCGTCGATGGCCAGCTGGACCGTGCCGTTGGTGCCGTTCTTGAAGCCCACCGGCATGGACAGGCCCGAGGCCAGCTCGCGGTGGACCTGGCTCTCCGAGGTGCGCGCGCCGATCGCGCCCCACGACACCAGGTCGGCGATGAACTGGGGCGAGATGGGGTCGAGGAACTCGCTGCCCGCGGGCAGGCCCAGCGCCAGCACGTCCAGCAGGAACTTGCGGGCGCGGCGCAGGCCCTCGTTGATCACGAAGCTCCCGTCCAGGTGCGGATCGTTGATCAGGCCCTTCCAGCCGACCGTCGTGCGCGGCTTCTCGAAGTAGACGCGCATCACCATCAGCAGGTCGTCGCGGTGGGCCCGGGCCGCCTCGGCGAGCCGGCCGGCGTACTCGAGCGCCGCCTGCGGGTCGTGGACCGAGCAGGGGCCGACCACCACCACCAGGCGGTCGTCCTCGCCGTTCAGGACGCGGGTGATGTCGCTGCGGCTCTGCCAGACGAGGGTCGATGCCTCCTCGGACAGCGGCAGCTCCTCCATCAGGATGGCGGGGGGACTGAGCGGGCGCAGCTCTTCGATGCGGAGGTCGTCGGTGCGGTGGAACATGGGGGCCTCGGAGGGGGTCTGTGCCGAAGGAACTCTGGACAGTACCCCACCTGCGCCCCCCTTTCGCGCTCTGGTGGGAAGGCCGGCGGAGTGGCAGATTCCCGTCCCGCCCCGGCCCCTGGCCCCTGCCAGTTGGAGATTCCGATGACCGATCACGTTCCCTCGAGCGGCTCCTGCGTGCGCTGCCAGCGAAGCCTGGGGCTCGCCTCGGTCAAGGTGCGGGGCCAGTGGTACGGCAGCATGAGCTGCGCCGAGGGCGAGGCGTGCCCGCTCGACAAGTCGGGCCCGGCGGTGGACGAGGCCGCCCTCTACTCCCGGCCCCGGCGCTACTTCCGCCGCCGCGCACCCAAGGAGCTGCGGCGGGGGGCCTGACCGCTCGGGCCGGCTCAGGTGGACGGGTAGCGGAACAGCACGCGGCCCCGCTCGGGGCGCTCGCTGGTGACCTCGACCGGCGCGTCGCGGACGTGGGAGGCGATGGCGGCGATCAGCCCGCGGGCCGCCAGCACCGAGACGTCGGGCATGGGCTCGACGTCCGCGCCCTCGATCACCGCATGATCGCCTTCCTGGCGGAAGCGCCAGGCGCCGAAGTTGAAGATGGACGACGCCAGGGTCGTCATCAGGCGGCCGTCGTGCTCGTCGACCGGGCGGCCGCCGGCCCGGGCCTCTTCGCGCCGCTGGTCGCCGTGGCGCAGCTGGGCGTACATGCCCGACTCGATCAGGCGGCGCGCCACCGTCTCGCCGCGCCGCACCAGGTAGCCCGGGTCGCCGCGCCCCTCGCTGCGCAGCAGTAGCTGGGTGAGCCGCTCGTAGCCGCCGATGGGGTACCACAGCGCGGGCTGGATCTTCTCCTCCAGCCAGCCCAGCTCCAGGGGCTCGAGAGCCGCCGTGAGCTGGCCGTCGGAGATGCGTCCGTCGTCCCGCAGCCGCTTCACGTCCTCGACCACGGCCATCAGCGTCATGCCCTTGATGCTCGGCTCCGTCATGGATGGTGTATCGGCAGCACGCGCCCTCATCGATAGTCGTGCGAGCGCGGCAATCCGCCCCGGGGCACCAGCGGTCGCAGCTCGCGCACGCGCACGTGGACCACGTCGTCCACGTTCTGCACCGGGCCGGCGATCTCGATCACGGCCGCCGTGTGCAACGGGACGCGGAAGCGCTTGAAGTAGGGCGGGGTGAGGACGGCGTTGCTGGTGCCGGTCTCGTCCTCGAGGGTCAGGAAGCAGAAGCCCCTGGCCGTGCCCGGGCGCTGGCGGACGATGGCGTGGCCGGCTGTGCGCACGAAGCGGCCGTCGGGCACGTCGCGCAGCGCGGCGGCCCGCAGCACGCCGCGGCGGTCGAGGTCGGGGCGCAGGTGGGCCATCACGTGGACGCCGGGCGTGAGCCCGCTGCGCCGGTAGTCGGCGAGCGTCTCCTCGAGTCGGCTCATCTCGGGCAGCGGGGAGGGCCCGCCCGGTGTCGGGCGACCGGCGAACAGCGAGTCCGGATCGCGCTCCAGCGCCGCCACCTGCCACAGCGCCGCGCGCCGCGAGCGCGCCCGCCGGTCGATGCCCGCCAGCGCGCCCAGCTCGGCCAGCGCGTCCAGCTCGTCGCGCCGGGGTGCGACGCGGGCGGCCAGGTCGGCCACGTGGGCGAAGGGGCGGGCGGCGACGATGGCGCGTGCGGTCTGCTCGGAGAGGCCGCCGACGTGGCGGAGGCCGAGGCGTACGGCGGGCGGGGCTCCGCCTTCCAGACGGGTCTCCCACCCCGACGTCGCCACGTCGATGGGGCGGACCTCGACGCCGTGGCGCTGGGCGTCCTTCACCAGGGTGGACGCGCTGTAGAAGCCCATGGGCTGGGCGTTCAGCAGGCCCACCAGGAAGGCCGCCGGGTGGTGGCACTTGAGGTAGGCCGACGCGTAGGCGATCAGCGCGAAGGACGCCGCGTGCGACTCGGGGAAGCCGTACAGCGCGAACGACGTGATGCCGCGCAGGATCTCCTCCTGGGCCTCGCCGGTGATGCCGCGCGCGTCCATGCCCTCGACCAGACGCCGCTCGATGTGGCTCATGCGCTCGACGGAGCGCTTGAAGCCCATGGCGCGGCGCAGCTCCTCGGCCTCGCCGCCGGAGAAGCCCGCCGCCGTCATGGCGATGCGCAGCAGCTGCTCCTGGAAGATCGGCACGCCGAGGGTGCGGCGCAGGATCGGCTCGAGGGAGGGGTGCGGGTAGCGGACCTCCTCGCGGCCCGCCCGCCGGTTCAGGTAGGGGTGCACCATCTTCCCGGTGATCGGACCGGGCCGGATGATCGCCACCTCGACGACCAGGTCGTAGAAGCGCTCGGGCTTCATGCGCGGCAGCGTGGCCATCTGGGCGCGGCTCTCGATCTGGAAGGTGCCGATGGTGTCGGCCCGGCGGATCATGGCGTAGGTGGCCGGGTCGTCCTCGGGCAGGTGGGCCAGGTCGACCGTGACGCCCTCGTGCAAGCGGATCCGCTCCAGCGTGTCCTCGATGGCCTGGAGCATGCCCAGGCCCAGCAGGTCGATCTTGATGATGCCCAGGTCGGCGCAGTCCTCCTTGTCCCACTGCACGACGCGGCGACCGTGCATGCGCGCCGGCTCGATCGGCACCACCTCGTCGAGGCGCCCGGCGGCGATCACGATCCCGCCGCTGTGCTGGCCCAGGTGGCGGGGCAGGCCGCGCACCTCGCCCACCAGCGAGAGCAGCTTCCGGATGGTGGGCGCCGAGGGATCCACCCCCGCCTGACGCAGCGTGGTGTCGACCGTCTCGTGGTCGTCGCGGTGCTCCATGCTGCTGATCAGCTTCGCCAGGCGGTCGATGGCGTCCTCGCCCATGCCGAGCACCTTGCCCATCTCGCGCACCGCCAGCCGCGTCTTGTAGGTGACGACGACGGCGGTCATGGCGGCGCCGTGCTCGCCGTACTTGTCGAAGACGTACTGGATGGCCTTCTCGCGCTGGTCGCCCGAGGGCAGGTCGATGTCGATGTCCGGCCACTCGCCGCGCTCCTCGGAGAGGAAGCGCTCGAAGAGCAGGCCCATCGCCACCGGGTCGACGGCGGTGATGCCCAGCGCGTAGCAGACCGCGCTGTTGGCGGCGGATCCCCGGCCCTGGGAGAGGATCCCCTCCTCGCGGGCGAAGCGGGCGATGTCGTGGACGATCAGGAAGTAGCCGGCCAGGTCGAGCTTCCCGATCACGGCCAGCTCGTGGTCGATCTGGCGGCGGGCCTTCGGGGGCAGCGGGTGCCCGTAGCGCGAGCGCGCGCCGTGCTCGGTGAGGATGCGCAGGAGGGAGGCCTGGGTCTCGCCCGGCGGAATGGGGAACTCGGGGAAGCGGTAGCCCAGGTTCCCCAGGTCGAAGGCGCAGCGCTCGGCGATGGCGCGCGAGGCGGTGATCCAGCGCGGCTGGTCGGCGAACTGGGCGACCATCTCCTCGCGCGGACGCAGGTGGTGCAGCGCGTTGCGCGCCAGCCGCCGGCCGGCGCGGTCGAGCGACGTCTTCTCGCGCAGGCAGGTGAGCGCGTCGAACAGGCGCCGGCCCTCGGGGCGCGCGTGGCGTACGTCGTTGGTGGCGACCACCGGCACGCCGGTGCAGCCGGCCAGGTCGGCGGCGCGACGGCAGGCGCGCTCGCTCTCGCGGCTGGCGTGGCGCGACACGTCGACCCAGAGCCGCCCGCCGAAGACGCTGCGGGCGCGATCCAGCAGCGCGGGCGAGAGCGTCGCGTCGCCGCGCACCAGCGCGACCAGGTCGGTGGCGTGCTCGGCCACCTCGTCCCAGCCGACCAGCGCCTCGCCCTTCTCGCCGCGCCGGTGACCCGCCGACAGCAGGCGCGACAGGTTGCGGTATCCCCGCGGCGTCTCGACCAGCAGGCGCAGCGCGTCCCGCGGCTGCGCGGCCGGCGGTGCGTCCGGGCGGGGGACGTCGCGGGCGACGCACAGCTCCGCCCCCACGATCCCGCGCACGCCGGCCCGCTCGGCGGCCTGGTGGAAGCGCGGAATGCCGTACAGCCCGTCCCGATCGCCCAGGGCCAGCGCCGGCTGGTCGAGCTCGGCGGCCCGCGCGACCAGGTCCTCCGGGTTGGAAGAGGCCTCCAGGAACGAGAACGCACTGCGCGCACGCAGCTCCACGTAGTCCGCGGGGTGGGGGGACACGGAGAGCGATTTTCGCTCTTTGTTCGCCTTCGGGTCAAGGGGAATCGGGCGATCCTCCGTCGGTGAGGGGGGGCTGCGTGGCCGCGATCACCGTGGTGGGAGCAGGGCTGGCCGGACTGGCGTGCGCCTGGCGCCTGGCGCACCAGGGGCACGCCGTGCGGGTGCTCGAGCGGGCCGCCGAGGTGGGCGGCCGGGCGCGCAGCGTGCGGCGCGGCGCCTTCACCCTCGACACCGGACTCCCCGTGGTCACGCCCGGGCAGCGCCGCGTGCTGGCGCTGGCGCGCGAGGCCGGTGTGCTGGGGCGGCTGCGCCCGCTGGCCTTCGGCCGCGACGAGCACTGGCGCGACGCGTCCCTGGTGCCCGTCTCCGCCCGCGACGTCATGCTCGACCTGGCCGCGCTGCCGCGCGACCGACGCGCGGCGTTGCGCGCCGCCCTCGACGTGCGGCGTCCCGGCAGCGCCTACGATCCGGCAGCGCACGACGCCACGCCGGAGCACATCCTGCGCTGCGCGGTGGTCGAGATCGGAAGAGCA
>JBNLVK010000224.1:0-8106 GCA_050618055.1 Myxococcota bacterium | reverse complement strand
CGCCGACGAGTGCGAGGTGTTCGAGCGCGCCTGGCGGCAGGAGGTCCCGCTGCTGCTGAAGGGTCCGACCGGCTGCGGCAAGTCGCGGCTGGTCGGACCCTTCAGCAGCAGCGGGACCTCCTGCCGCCAGGCGCGCTCGAACACCTCGCACTCGTCGGCGACCGGGCGGTACCAGGGCTCGCTCCCGGCCGGACCGGGCTCGGTGGCGGCCACGCTAGCCACCGACCGCTTCGTCGCTCGGCAGTCCGTACTGGATGAAGTTCCACACGAACATCAGGATGCCGAGCGTCAGCAGCGAGGCCGCCAGCACCACGCCGGCGAAGTGCACCTCCACCGCCTCCTGTACGGCCAGGAAGTCCATGCCCACCTTCCGCTCCATGTAGACCTGGGCGATGCCGGCCACGGCGAAGGCGCCGGTCATGCCGAGCATGCCGACGTTCGACGTCCAGAACGCCCACTCGGGCAGCCAGCCGGTGAAGAGCTTGCGACCGGTCATCTGCGGCAGGGCGTAGGAGATGATCGCCAGCACCAGCATGGCGTAGGCGCCCCAGAAGGCCATGTGGCCGTGCATCGCCGTGATGATCGTGCCGTGGGTCCAGAGGTTCACCTGGGGAAGTGTGTGGGCGAAGCCCAGGAAGCCGGCGCCGACGAAGGACATGATCCCGCAGCCCACGGTCCAGAACAGGGCGATGCGGTTCGGGTGGTTCATGCCGCCGCGCCGGGCCATGGTCACCGCGTAGAGCGCCATGCCCAGGAAGGCCAGCGGCTCCAGGGCGGAGAAGAGGCCGCCGATCCACAGCCAGTACTCGGGCGTCCCGATGTAGTAGTAGTGGTGGCCGGTGCCGAGGATGCCGGACAGGAACGTGAACCCGACGATGATGTAGAGCCACTTCTCCACCACCTCCCGGTCGACGCCGGTGAGCTTGATCAGCAGGAAGGCCATGATGCCGCCCATGATCAGCTCCCAGACGCCCTCGACCCACAGGTGGACGACCCACCAGCGGAAGTAGGAGTCCATCACCTGGCTCTCGAAGGTGATCATGCCGGGCAGGTAGAGCAGGGCGGCCGAGGTCAGGCCGAGCAGCAGCACGATGCTGGTGGTGGTGAAGCGCTTGCCGTTCAGGGCGGTCATTCCCACGTTGAAGATGAACAGCAGCACGTCGATCACCACCAGATAGTCGAGCGGGCGCGGGATCTCGAGGAACTTGCGTCCCTCCCACCAGCCGAACTGGAAGCCGACGAGCGCGGTGACGGCCACGATGACCAGGGCGGCCCACTGCACGACCGCCAGCTTCTCGCTGTAGAGCTCCCGGTCCGCCTCTTCGGGAACGATGTAGTAGGTCGCCCCCATGAAGCCGGAGAGCAGCCAGACCACCAGCAGGTTCAGGTGGCTGGTGCGCGCCGCATTGAACGGGATCCAGTCGTGGAGCACGTCGTAGCCCATGTGGGCGAAGCCCATGATGAAGCCGAAGACGATCTGCAGCAGGAACAGCAGCAGCGAGGTGGCGAAGAACAGGTACGCGACGCGTTGCGAGCGGAACTTCACGGGTCGTCTCCTTCGGCTAGCGCAGGCTCGCGAGCCAGCGGACCAGCTCGCGGCGGGTGTCGTCGGGGATCGCCAGGTTCGGCATGGCCGTGCCCGGTCGGACGCTGTCGGGGTCGGCGAGCCACTCGTCGAGCTCGGCGGCGCCCATGCGGCCGCCGACGCCGTCGAGCGCCGGACCCACCGTGCCGCCGGATCCGCCCACCATGTGGCAGGCCACGCACACCTGATCGAAGTAGCCGGGGCGCGGGCCGCTGGGCACGGCGGCCACCACCGCCGGGGGCGCGGGCCGCAGGTCCGGCTCGGGCGGGAACCCGTTGGTGTCGATCTTCCCGATCCAGTCGAGGAAGGCGATCACGTCCTGGATCTGCTCGTCGCTGAAGTCGTACTGGACCATGCGGCGCTGACCCGGGAACATGGCCGCCGGATCGCGCAGGAAGATGGCGATCCACTCCTCACCGCGGCGCTCCACCACGCGCGTCAGCTCGGGCGCGTAGTAGGCGCCTTCGCCGAGGATCGTGTGGCAGCCCATGCAGTTGTTGTCGTCCCAGATCGCCTTGCCCCGGGCGACGGCCGGGGTCAGCAGGTCCGAGTTCTGGCGGGCCGGGATCTCACGGAGCGTGTCCACGGTCAGGCCCAGGAAGATGGCCGAGAAGAAGATCGTTCCACCGACGAAGAACCATCGCGCGGCAGACTTCGAGAGCATCGACATCCCTCCGGTTGCGGAAGCTGGACACACACGAGTGCAAGCGGGGAGCCAAGCGGCCCGGCGCACGCGTGCGTCGCAGGCGCACGTTCGTCGACGCGCGCGGGGCAGCACGACCCATGTCCGCCAGGGGACTCCGGGGCGTGTCGCCCCTCGAGCCGGCGCCTAGCGGCTCTCCAGGCGCGGCGCCAGCCTTGCATCGACGGCGCGGTGCCCGGAATCTCCCCGCCATACACGAGGAGGGGTGACGTTGGGACGTAGTGCCATGGGGAAGATTGCCGTGCTGGGGGTGCTGGTGCTGGGGGCGGTCGGGCTGGGGGCGACGGCCGCGGCCGAGATCCGCGGGGAGGAGATGGCGGTGGCGACGGCGCCGCCGAATGTCCCGCCGCCGATCACCCGCGACCACGCGACCAAGCTGATCGTCGAGCTCGAGGTCCGCGAGGTGGTGAAGGAGATCGCCGAGGACGTCGAGTACACGTTCTGGACCTTCGGGGGGACCGTACCCGGAAGCTTCATGCGGGTGCGGGCCGGCGACCTGGTCGAGTTCCACCTGCGGAACCACCCGGACAACTCGGTGCCGCACAACATCGACCTGCATGCGGTCACCGGCCCCGGCGGCGGCGCGACGTCGTCGTTCGTGGCGCCGGGACACGAGGCGGTGTTCTCGTTCCAGGCCCTCAACCCGGGCCTCTACGTCTACCACTGCGCCACGGCGCCGGTGGGCATGCACATCGCCAACGGCATGTACGGTCTGATCCTGGTCGAGCCGGAGGAGGGGCTGCCGCCGGTGGATCGCGAGTTCTACGTGATGCAGGGCGACTTCTACACCAAGGGCGCCTACGGCGAGGCCGGGCTCCAGCCCTTCAGCATGGAGAAGGCGCTGCGCGAGGACGCCGACTACGTGCTGTTCAACGGCAGCGTCGGCGCACTGACCGGCGACAACGCGCTGGGCGCCGAGAAGGGCGAGAAGGTCAGCATCTACTTCGGCAACGGCGGCCCGAACCTGGTCTCGTCGTTCCACGTGATCGGAGAGATCTTCGACGCCGTCCACGTCGAGGCCGGCAGCGTCGTCAACGAGAACGTGCAGACCACCCTGGTGCCGGCCGGCGGCGCGGCGATCGTCAAGTTCCTGCTCGACGTTCCCGGCACGTTCATCCTGGTCGACCACTCGATCTTCCGCGCCTTCAACAAGGGGGCGATCGGCATGCTGAACGCCGCCGGAGAGGCGGAGCCGTCGATCTACTCGGGCCGTCAGGACGACCGCATCTACCTGCCCGAGGGCAGCGCCGTGCGCACCCGGACCGGCGAGGTGAAGCCCGCGCCGCCGGCGGCGAACAAGCAGGAGCGCATCGCCCGCGGCGAGCGCGTCTACAAGGCCAACTGCGTGGCCTGCCACCAGAGCGCGGGGCAGGGCATTCCCAACGCCTTCCCGCCGCTGGCCGGCTCCGACTTCCTGAACGCGGACGTCGATCGCGCCATCGGCGTGGTGCTGAACGGCCTGCAGGGTCCGGTGACGGTGAACGGCGTGAAGTACGACTCGGCGATGCCGGCGCTCGGCCTGTCCGACGCGGACGTGGCCAACGTGCTCACCTACGTGCTGAACAGCTGGGACAACGAAGGCGGAGAGGTCACGCCGGAACGGGTCGGCGCGGCGCGCGGCCATTGAACCTGAGGCGTGCGGCGAGCGTCGCCGCGTGTGCCTGGGCCGTATGGACGGGGGCGCCGGCGGTGGCAGAGGGCCGCGTCGCGATCGAGGGCGGGAGCTACGTGCCGCTCTACGGAGACGGCGAGCCCGTGGCGGTCGCCGCGTTCCGCATCGACGCCCATCCGGTAACCAACGCCCAGTTCCTGGGGTTCGTGAAGGCCGAGTCGCGCTGGCAGCGGGGGCGCGTGCCCGCGCTGCTGGCCGACGCCGGCTACCTGCGTGACTGGGCCGGGCCGCTCTCGCTGGGGGAGGGGGAGGAGGCGCCGCGTCCCGACGGCCCGGTGACCCAGGTCTCCTGGTTCGCGGCGCGACGCTACTGCGCCTGGAAGGGGGGTCGGCTTCCCACGCTGGACGAGTGGGAGCTGGTGGCGCTGGCCGACGCCGACCAGCGCGACGGCACCGGCGACCCGGCCTTCCACCAGCGCATCCTCGACTGGTACGCGCGTCCCCGGCAGCGTCCGCTGCCCGCGGTGGGGTCGACGTTCCGCAACGCCTGGGGCGCATACGACGTGCACGGACTGGTCTGGGAGTGGGTGGAGGACTTCAACTCGGTGTTCGTGACCGGCGAGTCGCGGGCCGACGGCAGCATCGATCGCCAGCTCTACTGCGCCGGGGCCGGCGCCACGTCCGGGGACGCCCGCAACTACGCCGCCTTCCTGCGCTACGCGTTGCGGTCGAGCCTGGAGGCGAGCCATACGGTGGGCAACCTGGGCTTTCGCTGTGCGGAGGACATGGAATGAGACGATTCGGACTGGCGCCGCTGCTGGGGATCCTGCTCGTCGCGGCCTGTGCCACGGCGGATTCCCACGGAGACGGGGCGCACGGAACCCACCACCACGGATCGAAGCAAGCCATGGACCTGGCTCCCGGCGAGGTGGCGGGTGACTCGATCTACCAGCTCGACTCGCGCTGGACGCTGCCCGAGGGCCGCGCGGTGCCGCTCTCCCACCTGCGCGGTCGCGTGCAGGTGCTGGCCATGATCTACACCCACTGCGAGCACGCCTGTCCGCGCATCATCGCGGACATGCGGCGGATCTCGCGGGAGCTCGGTCCGGAGGGCGACCGGGTGGGCTACGCGCTGGTGAGCCTCGACCCCGAACGCGACGACCCGGCACGGCTTCTGGCCTTCGCCGAGCAGACGGGTCTCGAGGGCTGGACGCTGCTGACGTCGGACGAGGGCTCGGTGCGCGAGCTGGCCGCGGTGCTGGGCATCCGCTACCGGCGCATCAGCGAGAGCGACTTCCTCCACTCGAACCTGCTGAGCGTCCTCGACCCCGACGGCGTGGTGGTGCACCGTCAGGTGGGCCTCGGCGCGGATCCGCAGGCGGCGCTTCGCGTCATCCGCAATCTTCTCGGGGAGGAGGACTCCCCATGACCGATCCTTCCGTCGCCCGTTCGTTCCTGGTCGGAGAGGTGGAGGCCCTCGAGCCCTTTGCCTTCGTGGCGGTCGCGCCGGTGGGGCGTCCGCTGCACTTCGTCGAGGTGATGCGCCAGGAGGGCGGCGGACTCGAGGTGCGCCTGCCCGGCCGGCCGCCGGGAGCCCCCGCGCTGGAGGCCGACGTCCAGCAGCGCCTGCAGGACCACGGCTTCGCCAGCGAGGACGCGGCGGATCCGCGCAAGCCCTGGACGCGGACCGCCGGGAGCGCCGCCGAAGCGGTGGAGCGGCTCCAGGAGGTGCTGGTGGAGGTGTTCGGCGAGAAGCCGGACGCGGCCTTCGACCTGGGCCACGGCAGCCACGAGATCGAGCACCAGGCGCGCAAGAAGCTCGAGGTCGCGCGCACCCGCATCGAGGGCGTGCTGAACGAGATGCTCGAGAAGACACCGGAGCGCGACGCCGACGGCGACTACCTGCTGCCGATCGGCGAGGTACACGTCGTGGTGGCGCCGCGCGCCGCGCCGGACGGGCAGGTCGTGGTGCGCATCTTCGCCATCACCAACGTCGGCTTCGACGTGACGCCGGACCTGGGCCTGTTCCTGGCGCGCCTGAACTTCGGGCTGATGTTCGGACGCTTCGCGCTGGACGCGGAGCACCGCTCGATCTGGTTCGACGAGACGCTGCTCGGCGAGCAGTTCCGCGAAGAGGAGCTGCGCTTCGCCATCCGCATGGTGGCGACGGTGGCCGACGGCTGGGACGACCGGCTGAAGCAGATGTTCGGCGGCTCGACCTACCAGGAGGTGCTGGCGGGCCGCTCCAACCAGCAGCCGCCGCCGACCAAGCCCGGCGAGGGGGTGGGGCTGTACCTCTAGAGCTCCACCGTCTCCAGGTACTCGGGGACGCAGGCCGGCCAGCCGAGCTCGTCCTGGACGGTACGCCGCAGGGTGTCCGCCGGGACGGCCTCGCCGTGGGTGACGAAGACCTGCCGCGGCGCCTTCTCGCAGCGCCCCAGCCAGCCGATCAGCCCCTTCTGGTCGGCGTGGGCGGAGAAGATGTCGAGCTGCTGGACCTCGGCCTCGACCGGCACCTGGGAGCCGTGGATCTTGACCCGGCGCGCGCCGTGCACCAGGGCGTCGCCGCGGGTGCCCGGGGCCTGGAAGCCCGGGAACAGGATCGTGTTGCGCGGGTCGGGGGCCAGCGCGCGCAGGTGGTGCAGCACGCGGCCGCCGGTGGCCATCCCGCTGGCCGAGATGATCACCGACGGATCGTGGCTCGCGCTCAGCCGGCGCGACTCGTCGGGCGTGCGGACGTAGCGCGCGACGTCGCACACCGCCGAGCACAGGGGCTCGGCGAGCCGGTGGTAGCGCGTCGCCCGGCGGAACAGGTGGGTCACGTCGGTGGCCATCGGGCTGTTCATGAACACCGGGACCCGCGGCGCCAGCTCGCGCCGGAAGACCTCGTGGAGGCAGTAGAGCAGGGTCTGGGCGCGGCCCACCGCGAAGGACGGGATCAGCAGGATGCCGCCCCGGTCGAGCGTCCGGTTCAGCACCTCGGCCAGCGCCTGGAAGGGGTCGGTGTCCGGGTGGAAGCGGTCGCCGTAGGTCGACTCGACGACGACCCAGTCGGGACGGCCGGGCGGGGCCGGCGGGTGCATCAGCAGGTCGTGCTCGCGACCCAGGTCGCCGGAGAACAGCACGCTGCGACCGCCGTGCTCCACCTGCACCGACGCCGCGCCCAGGATGTGGCCGGCGGGGCGGAGCGTCACGCGGAAGGGCCCGGCGTCTGCGGGGGTGTCGAACTCGAGCGGCGAGAGGGCCTGGAGCGCCTGCTCGGCGTCCTCCTCGGTGTAGAGCGGCAGCGCAGGGTGGTGCTTCGAGAAGCCCTTGCGGTTGGCGTAGCGGGCGTCCTCCTCCTGGAGGCGCCCGGCGTCGGGCAGCAGGATGTCGCACAGGGCCCGGGTGGGCGGCGTGCAGAGCACGGGTCCCTTGAAGCCGTCGCGGACCAGCACCGGCAGGAAGCCGCTGTGGTCGATGTGGGCGTGGGTCAGCACCACGGCGTCGATCGCGTCCGGCGGAACCGGCAGCGGCTTGCGGTTGCGCAGCCGCAGCTGCTTGACGCCCTGGTAGAGGCCGCAGTCCACGAGGATGCGGCGCCCGTCGGCCTCGAGCAGGTACTTCGAACCGGTGACGGTGCCGGCGGCGCCGGCGAAGGTCAGCTTCATGGCAGGGGAGGATAGGGCGCTAGTCGCCCTTTCCGCGCGCCACCTGCTGGGCGTTCTCGACCGCGGCGTCGGCCTTGGCGTCGGCGTCCCGGATCTCGATCACCAGCTTCGGGATCCTGCCGTCGAAGCGCGACCTGCTCTCCGAGCCGATGCGCTCGACCACCGGCGTGCCCAGGTCGATGCCCACGTCGGCGGTGTCGTCCACCGAGAACACGAAGGGCTGGGTGCGCTCGATACGCCCCTGCGCGACCTGCTCGCCGTTCACCTTCAGCGTCCCCTGGCCGCCCTTGCCGAGTCCGCCGCCGTCGTAGGCGAAGTCGAACTCGAGCGTGACCTTGCCCGCCGGCAGCTTCTTCGACGAGGCGATCGTCGTGCGCTCGAGGCCCAGGTAGTTGTAGTCGTAGGCCGGCCGGCCGTCCTTCACGTAGAGGGACCAGCCGCCGAAGCGTCCGCCCTGGGCGAAGATCGTGCCGTTGCCGCCGCCCTTCGGCACCTCGATCTCGGCGGTGACCGTCACCGACTTGTTCTTCACGTTCAGGAAGACGTTCTCCTGGAG